>JAUVHW010000335.1 GCA_030593075.1 Ardenticatenales bacterium | reverse complement strand
CTCGCCGGCGGGATCGAGTATCCCGGACTGATCGTGATGCCCATCCGCAGCTATGATCAGGAGGAGGGTTCCTCTTTCGAGTCGGCCACCATACACGAAGTGGCGCACCAATGGTGGTATAGCCTGGTGGGCAACGACCAGCAGGATGAGCCCTGGCTGGATGAGGCGATCACCCAGATGAGCATGGCTCTCTACTACGAGTTCCACGAGGGGTGGGATGGCATGGTCGAGGCCGATTTTGCGGAGCGGTACGGGCGCGTCGCCGGGACCCACGAGGACGGGCTGTTCACTCTGCCGGTTGCCGCCTACACCGATGAGAATTATAGCCCGCTCGTCTACGGCAAGGGTCCTCTCTTCCTGGAAGCGTTGCGGCAGAGAGTGGGCGACGAGACCTTCTTTGATATCCTGCGCCATTACTTGAACACTTTTCGCTACCGAGTTGCCACCGGGGAGGATTTCCTGGCAGTCGTGGATCAGGTGTCGGGAGAGGACCTCAGCGACCTGTACCAGGAGTGGCTGTGGGAGGAGGAAGGCGGAGAGTAGAGCGGGCCTTGCCAGAATCCCGCCCTAGGATATAATGTACTATATTGGGCGATTGGCTCAGATGGCGAGAGCGCTACGTTGACATCGTAGAGGTCACAAGTTCAAGTCTTGTATCGCCCACTCCCGAGGTCCGCAGCCAGAGCTGCGGGCCTCTTGCTTTGTCCGGATTGACACTCCGCCAGAGTCCGCTATACTTTGGCCCACATCGATAAACACAAAGCGTGGACCGGGACGAGTACCGGCCGGAACCGGCAACCAGGGAGCGGGGCGCCGGAGACTGGAAGCCCCCGCAGCACGGCCGGCCGGGAAGACCCCCCGCGAGTGGGTCCCTCAAAGGCAGCCCGCCAAGTATGGGACCCCGGATAGGCTTCGTTATCAGCCACAGAGAGCGACGGACCTGTTCCTGTTGGACGGCGGTCCTTTGCTGAAACTGGGTGGAACCGCGTGGAAACCCCTCGCCCCATGGTGGCGAGGGGTTCTTTAGTTTGGAGGAGAGATGATGAACGAGTATCAGGAGAGCCAGCTCTACCGCATACGCCACTCGGCCGCGCACGTGATGGCGCAGGCGGTGCTGGAGGAGTTCCCGAGTGGGCAGGTCGCAATCGGCCCGCCTATCGAGGATGGGTTCTACTATGATTTTGACCTCCCCCGGCCGCTCACGCCCGAGGACCTGGAAAAGATCGAGGCGCGGATGCGGGAGATCATCCAGGAGGATCATCCCTTTGAGTATCAGGAGGTGAGTACCGAGGAGGCCCGCCAGATCTACGCCGACCAGCCATACAAGCTGGAGTTGATCGAGGGGCTGGCGGCCGGTGGAGTGGATGAGCACGGCGAGCCCCTGGAGGGAGAGGTAGTGATCTCTACCTACCAGCACAGCGATTTCCGCGACCTATGCCGCGGGCCGCACGTCTCCAGAACGGGAGAGCTGAACCCGGCCGCCATCAAGCTGCTCAACACGGCCGGGGCCTACTGGCGTGGAGACGAGCACCGGCCGATGCTCCAGCGCATCTATGGCACGGCGTGGGAGACGGCCGAACAGCTAGAGCAGTACATCTGGCGCCGAGAGGAGGCCGCGCGCCGAGACCATCGCCGACTGGGCCGCGAGCTGGACCTTTTCAGCATCCAGGAGCTGGGCGGCCCCGGACTCATCTGCTGGCATCCCAAGGGAGCTCGGGTCCGCAAGATCATTGAGGACTATTGGTACGAAGAGCACGAGCGGGCCGGCTATGAGATCGTCTTCACCCCCCACATCGGCAAGGCTGACCTGTGGGCCACCAGCGGTCACCTCGACTTTTACCGGGAAAGCATGTACCCGCCGATGGACATCGAAGGGCAGGAGTACTTTGTCAAGCCCATGAACTGCCCTTACCAGATTCTGATCTACAAGTCGAGCATCCGCTCCTACCGGGAGCTGCCGCTGCGCTGGGCGGAACTGGGGATGGTCTATCGATACGAACGCAGCGGCGTTCTGCACGGCCTGCTTCGCGTGCGCGGCTTTACCATTGACGACGCCCACATCATCTGCCGGCCGGATCAGGTGGAGGACGAGATCGTTGGAGTGTACGACCTGAGCCTGAAGATGCTGCGAGCTTTTGGCTTCCACGATTTCGCCATCTATCTCTCCACGCGGCCGGAGGAATACGTCGGCGTGCCCGAGCGCTGGAACCAGGCGGAGGACGCCCTGCGCCGCGCGCTGGATTCGCGGGAGCTTCCCTATGACGTAGACGAAGGAGGCGGCGCTTTTTACGGCCCCAAGATCGATGTCAAGATCAAGGACGCGTTGGGCCGGCCGTGGCAGATGACAACCATCCAGTTCGACTTTAACCTGCCCGAGCGCTTCGACATGACCTACATGGGGGAAGACGGCAAGGAGCACCGACCCTACGTGGTCCACCGGGCGCTGCTGGGCGCCCTGGAGCGGTTCTTTGGCGCGCTGGTCGAGCATTACGCCGGCGCCTTTCCCGTGTGGCTCTCGCCGGTGCAAGCAGCGGTCATTCCAATTGCCGACCGGCACGCCGAGTACGCTCACCAGGTAGCAGATCAGCTGCGCCAGGCCGGTATCCGGGTGCAGGTCGACGATTCCAGCGATCGGATGCAGGCCAAGATCCGCAACGCTCAGCTGCAAAAGATCCCCTACATGCTGGTGGTCGGCAACCGCGAGGTAGAGTCGGGCACAGTGTCGGTTCGTTTGCGCACCGGTGAGGACCTGAAGGCCAAGCCGGTGGACGAGTTCATCGCTCTGGTCCAGGCAGCGACCGAGGCCAAATCGCAGGAGCTGGTTGCGTAGAGAGACACGGGCCTGGCCGGCAACCTAATGCATTGGTCTCGGCGCTGTGGCCGATGCTCTCCAGAAGCGGTTACCTGGTCAGTCGGCTGCAAGGAGCGTGTAGAAAAGCGCACTGCCTAGCCATTTCGAGACCTTCATGAGAGGAGATATCGGGGGGGTGTGGGGGCGGAATCCGCCCACACACCCCCCCGCTTTTCCCCCTCGAGCAGCGCGGGTTCCGCTCTGGCGGCTAGGCTCCTGGACGCATCTCGACGTCCTATGGAAGCGATAGAGCCTGCCAGCCCGGGTAGGAGTGCTGCAGAAAAAGAACTCCAGGATCGACTAGATCCTGGAGTTCCGTCTATCTAGCGGCCACGGTTGCGCGGCGGCGGCGAGTTACTTGGTCTCGCGATGGAGCGTGTGCTGCCGGCAGCGCGGGCAGTACTTGTTGAACTCTAGCCGGCCGGGATCATTGCGCCGGTTCTTCTCCGACGTATAGTTCCGCTCCTTGCACAGCGTACAGGCCAGCGTGATTACAGGACGAACAGCCTTCTTGGCCATGATCTACTCGACGATGTCGGTAATGACCCCAGCGCCTACCGTCAGGCCGCCCTCCCGGATGGCGAACTTGGAGCCTTTCTCCAACGCCACCGGCATGATCAGGTCCACGAACAGATTCACACTGTCCCCCGGCATCACCATCTCCACGCCTTCCGGCAGGCTGATCGCGCCT
>JAUVHW010000347.1 GCA_030593075.1 Ardenticatenales bacterium | reverse complement strand
TTCGCCGGTAGCCGATCTGCGGGTCGGGCTGCACTGGACCGTGCTGCTGACGGCCGACGGCCGGGCAGGCATCGCCAACTCCAATGCGCAGCCCCACGCCGTGCACGGCGTGGTGGACGTGGAGGGCGCCGGCACCCTTGTCGGCCGGTCAACTCGCGAGCTGGCCCAGATGGCGGTGGGCGGCCGGCCGGTGGAGCGCGGCATTGGCATGGCGGCCATCAACGCGCTCCTTCCTCTGCCACCCGAGTCCCGACTGACTGACGTGAACGCGGCCAAAGTCCTGCTGCAGCGCGCGCCGGGCAAGAAGGTAGTGGTGGTGGGCCACTTTCCCTTCCTGGATCGGCTGAAGGAGGAGGCGGGAGAGCTCTACGTGTTGGAGCTGTCCCCCGGGCCGGGAGAGCATCCGGCTTCGGCCGCGCCCGAGATCGTCCCCCGGGCCGACATCGCTGCCATCACCGGCTCGGCCATCGTCAACGGCACCCTGGAGACGCTGCTGCCGCTCTGCCGGCCGGAGGCCTACGTGCTGATCCTCGGCCCCAGCACGCCGCTGCATCCCATCGTGCTAGGCTGGGGCGTGGACGCCATCGCCAGCAGCATCGTGGTGGACCCGCAGACCTGCATGGATTACGTCAGCCAGGGCACCACTTTTCGCCAGCTGCGCGGCGTGCGCAAGGTGGTGCTGGCAAAGGAGTAGGCGGGAGCGCAACGCGGAGTAGCCCGGCCGGCATCGGTTCCCGTCGCCGGCAAGCTGCCTGTGTCGCTCTGCACACCTCCGCTGAAGTCAACAGGGTGTGTCTTGCCAGTAGTCTCTCCTCTGCAGCCGGTCTTCTGGACCACGCGGCCGCAGGTTTGCGCTTCTGGATGGCTTGTTGTACTATCGTGGTGTACGTTTCCACGCAGGAAGCCGAATGCCCGAGATCAGCCGCTTCTTTGGCATCGTAATTGCGATGTACTACGATGATCATGCACCGGCGCACTTCCACGTGCGTTATGGTGGGCAGAAAGCGATCATCGCGATACAGTCGCTATCGCTGATGCGCGGGAGTCTCGCGCCTAGGGTTTTCGGCATGGTGATGGAGTGGGCTTCCTATCATCAGACGAAGCTGTTCGACAACTGGGACCTGGCACGCCGCCAGGCTCCTTTGAAGAAGATTGCTCCGCTGGAGTAGCAGTATGCTGAAGGACGTAACAGAGGTTTGCCCCCTCGACGATTACCGGCTACAGATTCGTTTTGAGGACGGTGTAGAAGGCGTCGTGGACCTGGCCGGAATCATCCAGTTCACGGGCGTCTTTGCGCCGCTGAAGGACCGCGCCTGCTTTGTCCAGGTATACGTCAATCCAGACGTCGGCACCATCTGCTGGCCCAACGGCGCAGATATCGACCCGGATGTGCTCTACGCCCTGGTCAGCGGTGAGCCGATTCCCTCCTTCGACCAGCCCTCAATACCCGTTACCCGGTAGTCGCCGCGTCTCGACCGTCTCGCGGTCTTTGGCTTCTCCTCAGCAGTCCCAACCACAGAGTCGGGATTGCCGTTCGTAGTTCTCCTCGCGGGGGGCGCATTTGGCTGCGCGGCCGATCCATCATGGCCGTTGAGCGCTGTGCTGGGCGTAGTAGGCTGCCCTCGCCTGCCGCCCTCCATGGCATAATGGAGGTAGAGGCCCGGCCCACAAGCCCCGTGTGAGAACCGCTCATTGCGTGCAGTCGCCTATCCCACAAGGCGCTATCCCAACATCGGATTGAGGAAGCGTGCGAAACATAGCCATTGAACACGAACTATACCAGCGTGTTGAAAAGGCCGCCCAGGAGCACCAGGCTAGCGTTCACCAGATCGTCGCTGAAGCCTTTCGCCACCGTCTATGGGAACTGGACCGTCGCAAGATCTCCCAGGAGAGCAATACCTACCGCCAGCGACACCCTGAACTGAAGGCGCAGTACCTGGGCCAATACATCGCCATGCGCGACCGCCAGGTAGTCGATCACGACTTGGACTTTCAGGTGCTGCGCCAACGTATACCCCAGCTCTTCGGCCGTGCCCCCGTGATGATAACCCTGGTGGGCGAGACCCCTGGACAGCCACTGTTCCGTCGCGGCTTCCGCATCGGGGCCACTGGATCATGAGATACTCCTACGTCGTCAACCATCAGCACATTGCCCAGGAGCGAGCGCCGCAGCTGGTCATCCCCAGGCATTGCTGACCTAGTCTGGAGACCCGCTCAAGTGCTGTTCTTGTATCAGTGGGCGAGCCGAGGTATACTATGAGCGACGTACCCATTCCGAATCCAGTCCTCCTGCAATCGCCGATGGCTCCGGCAGGAACGGCGGAATACACCGGACAGGTACCATAGACCAAGGAATGCGCAACAGAGGGAGAGAAGATGACGAAGGGAATACTTGTGCGTGTCGCATCGCCCCTGATCCTGGCTCTGCTGGCCCTGGCCCTGCTGGTCCTGGGACTCAACCTGTGCCCTGCAGCGGGGGCGGCCGCGTCGCCGGCGAGGCCATTACACTACCCGGTGAACTGCATCGGCGGCGTTGGGGATGTGCGCCACCTCATCGCCACCATCGCCTTCGCGAACGCGTATGGCCCAGGTACCGTCGTCCTGGGTGCGGGCTGCGTCTACACCCTGACCACAGCCGACAACTACTGGTACGGCCCCAACGGCCTGCCCGCCATCACCGGCACCATCACCATCAGCGGCAACGGGGCTACCATCCTGCGGGATATCGCAGTAGTCACCCCCTTCCGCCTCTTCTACGTGGGCGGCGCGCCGACCAACGTGCCCACCGGCACCCTCACCCTGCGCAACCTCACCCTCAGAGGAGGACTGGTCCAGGGCGGGAACGGCGGTAGCGGCGGTGGCGGTGGCCTGGGGGCCGGCGGGGCCATCTTCAACCAGGGCCACCTCCACCTGGAGGGCGTCACCATAGTTGGAAACACTGCCCAGGGCGGCAGCAGCTCCGGCCTCAGCTATGGCGGCGGTGGCGGGATGGGCGCCGACGGTAGCAGCTCCAGGGGAGGGGGAGGTTTCAATCCCAATTTCCCGGCCAGTGGTCATGGCGGTGGCTTCATGAGCGCGGGTGAAGGAGGGAAAAGGGGCCCAGGCGGTGCGGGAGGAATCAGCCCCGTGGGGGGTAACGGCGCGAACGGCAGCGGCGGCAACGATGGCGGCGGGGGCGGCGGCTTCACTGCCGACGCCAGCGGCCTGGACGGGGGCGGCAGCAGTAGCCTCGGCGGCGATGGCGGCGGCGCGAGCGGTGGCAGCGGCGGCGACGGAGGAGGAGGAGGCGTCAGCTGGGAAGGCGGCGGCGGCGGCTTTGGCGGCGGCGGCGGCGACTATGGCGGGGGGGGTGGCGTCGGCGGCGGGGGCGGCTCTGGCT
>JAUVHW010000115.1 GCA_030593075.1 Ardenticatenales bacterium | reverse complement strand
GCTCGCACGAGGGCGATGGTCTCAAAGTCAGCGGAACCTTCGTACACAACCTCGATGCCAGTGCGCTCTTCGAAGGGAACCATGCTCTCTTCGAACCTTTTCACTTGCTCCTCTTGCGCAGCGCCAAATATGGTGACCGTCGTGCCCGCATACGGCTTTTCGCCTGCAGGCTCTTCGGCCGTTTCCGCCGGCTTGGGCGTTGCAGTGGGCTCTTCTTTTGCCTTGCAGGCTGCCAGAGCCATGCCCAGCACCAGCAACAGTGTGACAAGGAGAAAACTCCAGCGTTTCATCTTCAAATCCTCCTAGATAGTGAAATGGTTACGACACCTGTGATGTGCTGCTTCTCGGCAAGATCTGAAATGAGCATCACCTCCTTACAAGGACCTGCGGCTTGATCCGCGAACGATCAGCTCTGTGTTGAGCGCAACCTGCCGTTGGGTGGGCTGGTTCCCGTTGGTACTGCACAGCAACATCTCTCCCGCTCGCCTTCCCAACTCGACGGCTGGCAGGCGGACGGTGGTCAACGGGGGTGCCAGGTAGCGGGCCGCAGGTACATCGTCGAAACCCACCAGGGCAACGTCATCCGGTATGGAAAGACCCAGCTCACGCAGTGCGCCAAGGGCGCCCATGGCAACGACGTCGCTAGCGACAAAGAGCGCCGTTGGTGGCTCTGACAGCTCGGTCAGCAGAGAGCGCGCCGCGGTCCGGCCGCTCTCGGGTCCAAAATCGCCGTAGCGGACCAGCGCCTCGTCGAACGGCAGGCCGTGCGCGTCCAGGGCATCCTGGTAGCCAGCCAGCCGGTCGGCCGCGGCCGTGTACGCCAGCGCCGCGTTGGTAACACAACCGATTCGCCTGTGCCCCAACTCGATCAGGTGCTCCACCGCCACGCGGGCGGATCGGCGATTGTCTACATCCACAAAGCACGCCTCGCTGCCAGGCAACTGCCCTAGCAGCACCAGTGGGAAACCACTCTCTATCAACTCGACCAGCTGCTGGTCGTCGGAGCGCGGCCCAGAGAGGAGAATCGCATCCGCACAGCGGGCCCGAACCAGATTGAGGTAGATGTCTGGTTCATCCGCACTTGCCACCGGCTCCAGCAAGAGCCGGAAACCCTCCGGGCGGATCACGTCCACTACCCCCTGTATCACGCTGGGCAGGAAGGCGTCGCTAGCCAGGTGAGACGCCTCTCGGATGAGGACCAACCCAAAGGTGTGGGTTCGTTTGCGAGCCAGCGCCCGAGCCGACGCGTTGGGGACAAAGCCCAATTCCTCGGCCGCCTGCAGCACCCGCTGCCTGGTCTCCGGGCTGATGTTCGCTTCCACCTCGTTCAGGACAAAGGAAACGGTGGTGCGTGAAACGCCGGCACGCTGGGCAACGTCCTGGCTGGTAGCACGCTTACTCTTCATTCGGGGAGGCTGGTAACTCGCGTTACTAACACGAGTTAGTATACTCGATCTATTCCACCTGTCAACTCTGAAATGCTGAGGGGGTTGAAAAACAACTCAGCAAAGGCGAGTCTCTTTGTGCTCCGAGGTGTCTAAGCCAGAAGAGGACACCTATTCGCAGGAGGGCACCAACATGGCTCGCGAGCGTTTCAAGAAACAGGAGACTGGATCATTCTTTGGACAATGGCTCTACGGTCGCATCGTTCCCAAAGATCACTTCCTGCGCAAGTTGGATGCGATCATCCCTTGGGAAGGGTACACGAATCAGCTCCTGCAGCTATACCGCGGCGGCGCCATGTACGGCCGCCCTCCCTACAATCCGGTCATGATCCTGAAGATGCTCCTCCTCGCGTACTTGTACGATCTGTCCGAGCGAAGTACCGAACAGCAGGTCAACGACAGCCTGGCGATGAAATGCTTCCTTGGATTGGCGGTGGATGAGCCTTCTCCACATCATTCCACCCTGAGTAAGTTCCGCGAGCGCCTGATTCGGAACGGGAGAGAGGAAGCTTTGGAAGAGTTGCTGGCCAGCATCGTGCGGCTGGCTCTGGAGAGAGGGGTGCAGTTCGGGTCTATTCAAGTGATCGACAGCGTCCACACCATCGCGGATGTGAACACAGCGAAGGACGAGAGACGCCAGCGGAAGGAAGGCAAACCACCACGCGATGCCGACGCAGCCTGGGGTGTCAAGGGAACGAAGCGACAGCGTGACGAGGATGGCAAACTGATCCAGAAGCGCCAATACTTCCATGGCTACAAGGCACACGTGAGCCTGAACAGCGGCTCCGAGCTGATCACCAGCCTGACCGTGACACCTGGTAATGCCTTTGATGGGCATCGACTACCCGAGTTGGTAGAGAGGGACCTGGCGAAAGAGGTACCCATCGCTACACTAACAGCGACCGGGCATACGACGACACCGCTAACCACATCGCATTAGAGTTCAACGGTATCCAATCAGCCATCATCCTCAACAACTACCGCACTCAGAAGAAAGACCCCAACAAGCAGATATGGGCGGCGTTGAAGCGCAGCCAAGCGTACCAGCAAGGGGTCCGCGAGCGCTACAGGATCGAGCGTAAGTTCGGCGAGGCCAAGCAGGGACACGGGCTGTCGCGCTGCCGCTGCCTAGGAGTCGAGGGCTTCATGGTGCAGGCCTATCTAACGGCCACAACCTTGAACCTGAAACGACTGGTCAAGCTCCTGACAGGTATCAATTTCAAGGGCAGAGCCACAGCCTACGCCTGAGCCGAGGGTGAATTACGCCAGCAGGCAGACAGCCCATGACTGGCTGACGGATCGCAAGCCGAAAGCAGGCAAGAAAGGGGCCTGCAACCCTAGCAGAAAGGCGGCAGCAGGCCTAGGAAAAGCGATTCAGACCGACGACAAGACCTCAATCTCCGCTTCTGGGCGGTTTTTCTACACCCTCTTTTGCGCCTGTTCAGGAGGGACGGTGGATTTGGTGGCCCCTGGAGTGCACGACCTGACAATGCGGCTCCTGGGCGTTCCCGGTCCGGTCAAGAGGCCGGGAGTTGGTCGCAGCAGGCGATCGGCCTGGCAGAGTTCTCGGCTATGCTGCCCCTCGGTCAGTCCGCATCGATTGCATGTACCCTGTGCCAGGCGGCCGAATCAGGCGTGAACAGCGGAGCGCCAAACTCGGCCACGCCGAACTGGGCGATTCTCTCCTGAGTCGGGAGCGCGACCAGCCAGTCTACAAGGGTGTCCGCCAGGCTGGCCTGGATGTGGGCGCCTTTGGTCGGGTTGACGGCGATGACTCCGTAGGGGTTGAACAGGATGGGGTCGCCCTCCACCAGGATTCTCAGCTCGATTCCCTCCAGCGTGCGGGCCAGGTAGGTGGCGCTGTCGCTGAGGGTGTAGGCCTGCAGCTCGTCGGCAATGGTCAGCACGGCTCCCATCCCCTGCCCGGCCGAGAGGTACCAGTCGCCCCCTGGCTCTACTCCGGCCGCCTCCCAGATAGCGCGCTCCTTCGTATGCGTGCCAGAGTCGTCACCGCGAGAGACAAAGGGCGCCTCCGCCTGAGCCACCCTCTCGAGAGCTTCTGCGGCATTGCTCTGGCCCCGGATTCCGGCTGGGTCGCCGGCCGGGCCGAGGATGACAAAGTCGTTGTACATCACGTCCTCGCGCCGGACGCCGTGTCCCTCGGCCATAAAGGAGTCCTCTCGGGCGCGGGCGTGGACCAGCAGCACGTCCGCGTTGCCGTCCCTGCCTAGCTGGAGAGCCTGGCCAGTACCGACGGCGACGACGTCCACTCGGACGCCGTACTCTTCCTCAAAGTGAGGCAGCAGATATCCCAGCAAGCCCGAGTTCTCTGTGCTGGTGGTAGTTGCCAGGGTAAGCTTCTGCGGCTCCGCCGGCTGCGCCGCTGCGTCGCCAGAACCCACGGGGTCCTCGGCTGCCCCCGATGGAGCCAGGGGCAGGTCGGCCCGGCTGCTGCAGGCAAACAGGCTGGCTGCCAACGCCAGGCTGATCAGCAGAAACGAGTTCGGAATTCGCTTACAGCCTCCAACCAGCTTGCCGAGAGTGTTGTTACCATTGGCCACTGCTGTGAGCACCTGGCACCTCGCAGGCTCTGCCTCAGTACACCATCTCGCCGCGCACAAAGGCCGCGGTGCGTGGGTCGCGCGGCGACTGGAAAAAGGCGTCTACCTGGTTCACCTCGACTAGCCGCCCCTCCAGCAGCAGCGCTACCCGGTGCGCCATCCGGCGAGCCTGAAACACATTGTGCGTCACCAGCACCAGCGTGGCGCCGAGTTCGCGGTTGAGCCTCTTGACGTTCTCTTCGATCAGACCCACGTTGTAGGGGTCCAGGTTGGCCGTTGGCTCGTCCAACAGCAGCACCTCCGGCCGCAGGATCATTGCCCGGGCCAGCGCCACCCGCTGAGCTTCGCCGCCAGAGAGGGTGCGGGCTCGTTGGCGGCTCAGATCCTCGAGCCTCATTTGCTCCAACGTGGCCTGGACCAAATGGGCCGAGTTGCTATGACCGCGCAGCCGCAGGCCGTAAATCACGTTGGCCCACACGCTTCGGTTGAGCAGCATCGGCCGCTGAAAGACAGTGGTGACCTTGCGGCGCAGCGGTAGCGGCGCCGGGCGGCCGGGGCCGAACTCGGAGTCCAGAAAGCGGATCTGGCCGCTGGTCGGGGGCTCCAGGAAGTTGAGCATCCGCAGCAGGGTGCTCTTACCTGCGCCGCTGGGGCCGACGAGTGCCAGAATCTCGCCCTGGAAGATGTCCAGGTGGTCCACTTGCAGCACGCGCCGGCCGTCGTAATCCTTGGTTACCTCCTGCAATCGATAGACAGGTTCGCTCATCGGTCGAACATCCTCCCTTGAAACAGGAGCACAGCCAGATTGGTCAAGAAGGCAAGGCTCAACAGGATTGCTCCCATCGCCATCGCCAGGTCAAAGTTCCCCTTGCGTGTCTCCAGCACAATGGCAGTCGTCAGGACCCGCGTGCGGTGCTCTATGTTGCCGCCTACCATCATCACCGCGCCTACCTCCGAGATGATGCTGCCAAAGCCGGCGATTATCGAGACCAAAACGCCTACCCGAGCCTCCGAGAGCACCGTGAGCGCGTTCTGCACCCGGGTTGCGCCCAGCGACTCTATCTGCCGGCGCAGCTGAGGATCCACTCCCATCACGGCCGCCATGGTAAAGCCGGCTACCAGAGGAAAGGATATGATGCTCTGAGCGATGACCATGGCGGCCGGCGCAAATAGCGTGGGGACCAACGGCCAGTCAAGCTGTCCCAGTGGGCCGCTGCGGGAGAGCATCAGGTACACAGAGAGCCCCACCACCACCGGCGGGAAACCCATGCCGGTATACAGGACTGCGGTGACCAGCCGCCGGCCGGAAAAGCGGCTCAACCCGAGGAGCGCGCCCAACGGAACGCCGGTCACCGTGCTGAGGAGCAGCGCTGTGCCCGACACGCGCAGCGACAACAGCACGATCTCTCGGAGCGCCGGGTCCCCGGTGGCAATCAGCCGTACGGCCTCAGCCACGCCGCGCAGAATCTCGTTCATCGACGCCTGCTCATCGGCGAGGATGGTCTCCTCTCAGGGAACCCACGTCTCCCGGCCGGTCTCGGAGGTGTCATAGCCGCCAAGCGCCGAGATGCTTTCCTTGAGCCGGGGCGACCGGACGACCTCTGCCAACTGCTGCGCGGCCGTGGTGTTCCACACCTCCTCTGGGAAGACCAGGTCGTACCGCTCCTGGGTCAGAGGCGCAAATGAGAGGCCGTGTGCCGCCGCGGCCGCATAGATGCCCAGCCCCACGGTGGCCTCCTCCTCGGCGACTGCTCGAGCCACCGCCAGATGAGTCATCTCCTCTCGCTCGTAGCCGCGCACTGATTTCGGCTCAATGTCCATCGCCCGCAGTTGGGCATCCAGCCACACCCGAGTGCCAGAGCCGGGCTGGCGATTGACCAGGCGCACGCCCGGCCGGGCCAGGTCCTCCAGTCGCTCCAGGCCCTGTGGGTTGCCGGCCGCAAGTACGAGCCCCAGGGAACGGTGGGCCAGGGTTAGCAGGGCTAGCCTCCGGCCGGGCATCAACCGCCGCACGAAGGGCAGGTTGTAGCTGTCGGTGGTCTCATCCCACAGGTGTGCGCCGGCGAGGTCGGCCTTGTGCTGGGCCAGTGCCATCAGTCCACCCAGGCTGCCCGCGTATTCGACCGAGAGGGTGGCAGCAGTTGATTGCTGCGCCAGCTGCCGGGCCAGGGACTCGATTAGCAGGTCGTGGCTGCCAACGAAACGGAGCTGGTCCTCGTCGGCCGGTCGCGCCGCCGGTGGCGCCGCCTCCCGCTCCTGAAGGTCGCGCCAGCGAGAGACAGCCAAATCCAGCGCCGCGTCCGCCTGCTCCGCAGTGTGGCCACTGCTGATGGCCTCCAGAAGGTACTGATCGGCCCGGTTCACCAGCGAGGCCCACTGCCAGACCGGTCGTTCAGGTCGCAGAGCGCTCAGCGCTACTCTCGTCCCGCTTCCTCGATGCCCCTCGGTCAACCCCTCGCGGGCCAGGGTGGCGTAGGCCCGCGATACCGTACCCGCCGTACAGCCCCAGCGGCCGGCCATCTCCCTCACGGGCGGCAGCCTGTCGCCGGGTCCCAGTTCGCCGGAGGCAATGAGACGGCGCACGGACTCGGCTATCTTTAAGTACAGGAAGGTCTGCGAGCTTTCCACGGATGTGTTGCTTGTGATAATACAATTATATCAAGGACGGTGGGAGGTGCAAGTGACCAATCGCGTCTTGCCAGGCATGAGAGCGCTGGCTCTCAAAGGCGGCGCATCCTGCCGCCCTGCCGTCAGAGGCAGCAACACAGCAGGCGAATGCACACTGGTGCGCAGTTGTGACCAGTTGTGCGCAATCTCGCGCCTCCCGGTTGACAGAACCGCGCATCTGAGTAGAATAACGAGCATGCACATGGCTGGACTGCCGCTTCCATGTTGAGCGCCGAGAGACAGCAAGCGATCAGTCGACTCGTCGGTCAACATGGAGTGGTCAGCGTGGCGGACCTGGCCCGGCAGTTTGAGGTCAGTGCTTCCACCGTCCGGCGCGACCTTGAACAACTGGAGAAGAAGGGCCTGGTCCGCCGGATCCACGGCGGGGCGGCTTTTCCCGGAGCCGGGCAGCCAGCGGTCAGCGCGGAAGGTGTGGCGGCGCGGATCGGTCGGGCGGCCGCCGGCCGTGTCGGCGCCGACGAGACCGTTTACCTGGGTCCTGGCCGGCTTACGCTGGAGACCGCCAAGGCGCTTGCGGTCCAGCGTACCGTTACCGTGGTGACCAATAGCCTGGACATCGCTCACTGGCTGGCCAACCGCGGCGGGCCAGGAGTGGTGCTCACCGGCGGCACGGTGAGACGGCCGCAGAACGGTCTGGTCGGTCCCCTGGTGAGACACGCTCTGAGTTCTGTGCGGGCAGACCGGGTCATCGTTGAAGCGGCCGGCATCAGCCCCGATCAGGGGCTGACGGGCGCCGACCTGACGCAGGCCGAACTCTGCCGCGGACTGATTGGATCCTCAGGCGAGAACCTCGCCCTGATTCGGCCGGAGCACATCGGCCGTCGGGGCGGAGTGCTGATTTGCCCGGCCGCCGACGTAGATATCGTCATCACTGGTCGTGGAGCATCGGACGCGACTCTCTGGGACTTGACCCAGCTAGGGATTACTGTTGTATCGGCTTGATCTGAATGGTTTCTTCAAGGAGGTAAACTCTCATGGCTAGTGTAACTTATGAAAACGTAACCAAGCTTTTTGGCGATGTGGTGGCCGTCAGCGACCTGAGCATCAAAGTCGAGGACCAGGAGTTCCTGGTCTTCGTCGGCCCCTCCGGGTGCGGCAAATCCACCTGCTTGCGCATGCTGGCTGGCCTGGAGGAAATCACCGAAGGGCGCATCATGATTAGCGACCGGGTAGTCAACGATGTCCCTCCCAAGGACCGGGACATCGCCATGGTCTTCCAATCATACGCCCTGTACCCCCACATGTCGGTGTACGACAACATGGCCTTTGGCCTCAAGCTGCGCAAGACTCCCAAGGATGAAGTCGACAAGCGCGTGCAGGTGGCGGCCAAGGACCTGGGGATCACGGAGCTGCTGGAGCGCAAGCCCAAGCAGCTCTCCGGCGGCCAGCGCCAGCGCGTTGCCGTGGGCCGGGCCATCGTGCGCGACCCGGCTGTCTTTTTGATGGACGAGCCCCTCTCCAACCTGGATGCCAAGCTGCGCGTCGAAGCCCGCGCCATGATCGGCCGGCTCCATCACCGGCTGCAGACCACCTTCATATACGTCACCCACGACCAGACCGAGGCCATGACGATGGGTACCCGCATCACGGTGATCAAGGATGGCATCCTGCAGCAGGTCGCCAGCCCGCAGGTGCTGTACGATACGCCCGACAACGTGTTCGTCGCTGGCTTTATCGGCAGCCCGTCGATGAACTTCTTTGACGCCACCCTGGTGCAGGAGAACGGCAAGCTGATGGTGGACGCCGGCATCTTCCGCGTTCCGGTGCCCCAGCACAAGGTGCCGGTCTGCCAGCCGCACGCTGGCAAGCCGATCATCTTCGGCATCCGCCCGGAGGACATCCACGATCCCGACTATCGGCCGGCCAACATCTCCGAAGCCAGAGTCGATACCGAGGTCGAGGTCACCGAGTTGATGGGGAACGAGGTCTTTGTGTACTTTAACACCGGCGGCAAGAGCTACATTGCCCGTGTGGACCCCCGGACCAGCGCCCGTGTTGGCGTCCAGATGCCGGCCGCGTTCAACATGGACAACATGCACATCTTTGACCGGCAGACGGAGCAGGCCATCCGCTAGCGGCTGGCTTGTCCACAGTCAATCTGTTCGCCAATCCCGTGCCCTGGGCACGGGATTGGTTTTTGTCGATAGGTTCGCTGCAAGCTGTTCCACGGCTGTTCCATGGCTGTGAAACAGCCATGGAACAGCCGTGGAACAGCCGGAGACAGCTTGGAGTTGAGCAATGGCCAATTTCGATTTGATGCGCCAGCTGACCAGGAAGGACGGCGGCAAGATTGTGTTGCTGGTGATGGATGGGGTGGGAGGGCTGCCTGTCGAACACGGGGGCCCCACTGCGCTTGAGGCGGCCGCGACACCCAACATGGACCGCCTGGCCCGCGAGGGCAGCGTGGGGTTGACCAATCCCATCGGTCACGGCATTACACCCGGCAGCGGCCCGGCACACCTGGCCCTTTTTGGCTATGACCCCCTGACCTACGTCATCGGCCGCGGTGTCCTGGAGTCCTTTGGCATTGGGATGCTCGTCGGCCCGGACGATGTGGCAGCGCGCGGCAACTTCTGCTCGCTGGATGAGGGCGGCCTGATAACCGACCGCCGCGCTGGGCGCATCCCGACCGAGAAGGGGGACGAGCTGTGCCAGCTGCTCTCGGCCATCGAGCTTTCCGGCGCAGAGCCGGAGGTGCGGGCGGTCAAGGAGTACCGCTTTGCGCTGGTCCTGCGCGGTGAGAGGCTAGACGCCCACCTGGCGGACACCGACCCCCAGCAGGTGGGCGTGGCGCCGCTGCCCGTGCAGGCTCTCCGACCGGAAGCGGCTCACACCGCGGAGCTGGTCCAGGAGTGGGTTGATCAGGCCCGGCCTATCCTGGCGGGCCACGCCCCGGCCAACGGTTTCACCTTGCGCGGGTTTTCCAGCGATCCTAACCTGCCCAAGTACGCCGATGTGTACCAGCTCAAGGCGGCTTGTGTCGCCGTATACCCCATGTACCGGGGGCTCTCGCAGCTGGTGGGGATGGAGGTGCTGCCGACCGACCCGCACGATACTCCGGCCGACGAGTTCGACCGGGTGGCGGCCGCCTGGGACACCTACGATTTCTTCTTTGTCCACATCAAATACACTGACAGCCGTGGAGAGGATGGCGACTTTGCCGCCAAGGTCAAGGTCATTGAGGAGGTCGATGTCGCCCTGCCCCGGCTGTTGGAGGTCAACCCTGACGTGCTGGTCATCACGGGCGACCACTCGACTCCTGCCAAGATGAGGTCCCACAGCTGGCACCCAGTGCCCACTTTGCTCTGGGCGCCGGCGACCCACCGGCCGGACGCTGCGCAGGCCTACGGCGAGACCGAGTGCCTCAAGGGTTCGCTGGGCATCTTTCCGGCTACCGAGCTGATGACGCTCTCGCTCGCCCACGCCGGCCGCCTGACCAAGTTCGGAGCCTAGTAGGCAGCCGTACCCCGCCTGTGGTTGGCGGCGCCTTGCGCGCCACAATCACGCAGGGCCAGGGTAGCGGGCAGGACGAGCCAGCCGGATGGGTGCTCGGTCTCTCCGGCTATGGATAGATGCGGTTGAGCATCCGCGGGTAGGGACTAGTCTCGCGGATGTGCCTGGTGCCGGTTATCCAGGCCACCGTCCGCTCCACCCCCAGCCCAAAGCCAGAGTGCGGCACGCTGCCGAACTTGCGCAGGTCAACGTACCAGGTGAATGCCTCCGGGGGCAGATCGTGCTCCCGGATGCGCTGTT
>JAUVHW010000177.1 GCA_030593075.1 Ardenticatenales bacterium | reverse complement strand
CGAGTACGAGCCGGTCACACATGCAGTCGTTCACCACACCGTTTCGTCCAACGACGATACCGACTTTGCGGCTCGGGTGCGGGCCATCTGGTATTTCCATGCCGTCACGCGCGGCTGGGGGGATATTGGGTACAACTACCTGGTGGCCCGCGACGGCTCTCTGTACGAAGGTCGCGCGGGCGGCGATGACGTGGTAGGTGCGCACGCCTATCCGGTCAACGCCGGTTCCATGGGCGTCGGATTCATAGGCACATTCATCTCGGACCCCGTTCCTCAGCCGATGGTGGACAGCGCGGCCGATCTTGTTGCCTGGAAAGCGGATCAGAAGGGCTTCAGCCCGCAGGGATGGGGCTGGCTGCACGACCGCTGGCTTCCCCGCATCCTGGGGCATCGGGACGTGAGCCAGACCGCCTGTCCGGGCGACGTGCTCTATTCCCATCTTCCCCTACTACGCGACGAGACCGCAAGCAGGCTGAACGCTCAGGCCAACATCCTGGTGGACGAGCTAGAGGCAGAGTTGAGCCAGGCCCACTGGTACGACGGGCCGAGCGGGTGTGGCTACCGGGGACACGCCAACTGGACCTTCTCAACGACCAACCCCGGCGGGAGCGCCAACTGGGGGACCTGGCGGCCCAACCTTCCACAGGCTGGCCCCTATCGAGTGTACGCTTTCGTGCCCTATTGCATCAACGGCTACCCGGACAGTAGCGGCGTCTTCTACCAGGTGCATCACGCTGGAGGGGACACCACGGTTCCTGTGAGCCAGGCGGACGGGGCCGGTAGTTGGGTCGAACTGGGCCAGTTCGATTTCAACGCCGGGAACGAGGGAACGGTATTCCTCGACGACATGGCGGTGGACGATTGGAGGACCATCTGGTTCGACACGGTCAAGTGGACCTGGGCTGGCGGGGACACCCTGCCTCCTCAGAACGCCAGCCCGGCCGACGGCACCTGGAGCGCCAGCCGGGATCTGATCTTTGAGTGGTACTCCTCCCCCACTCAGGATGTGGACCATTACTGGCTGCTCATTGCCGCCAATCCAGGCCTCACCGACCTGATCCACGAGAGCTTCGTCGACCCCTCCGAACCCGGCTACTTGTACCATTTCTCCAACGACGCTCAGGCGTACTGGGGAGTGAAGGCCCATGGCCTGGGCGGATACAGTCCCCCCTCGGGCACCTGGCAGCTGGGAGTGGATACAGTCGCCCCCTTCTGCAGCGCGGACCGGGTCTTTGTATACCCGGATGGCCACTACTCGGTTCACTGGACCGGAGAGGATGCCGGGTCTGGCGCGGCAGCTTTCGATGTAGAGTACCGCGTGGGGGCAGGCGGTGACTGGACTCCATGGCTCACCGACTCTGCCAACTCGGGTGCGGTGTTCCCCCACCCGGTCACCGATCCGGTGTACTTTCGCTGCCGGGCGCGCGATCTGGCGGGCAATCAGGGAGGTTTCGGCAGCGGCACAACCAGCACCGATGACGCTATCCTGCTGGATCATGCCGTGTGGCTTCCGTTAGCATACCGCTAGCACCGCAGCCAGTTCGGACCGGACCTACCCACCCTAGGCTCAGAGACGGGCGCCCGCCGAGCGCAGTCGCCAAGGGCGGTCGCCAGGGGCTGCGACAGACCTCGGAGTTAGTCAAGCTCCCCGGAGGCCAGCCTACCACAGTCCAGCCCTGCAGACACCCTCGGAGGGCCAATCCTTGACGGTCGTTACTCGGCGGCCTATAATCGCTCCTCAGTTCTCTGATCCCAGCATCGAGGAGCACGCAATGATTGACGTGAATGAGCTGCGAAAGGGCACGACCTTCACCATGGACGGTGAGCTGTACAAGGTGCTCCAGTACCAGCATCACAAGCCCGGCCGCGGCAAAGCCATCATTCGGACCACCATCCGCAACTTGCGCACGGGCACCAACGTACAGAAGAACTTTATCTCAGGCGACAGAGTACAGGAGATCCGTGTGGAGGGACGGATGGTGCAGTTCCTGTACAGCGACGGCGATTTCTGTCACTTTATGGACCTGGAGACCTTCGATCAGCCGATTCTGTCGGCCGCTACGCTGGGCAGCGACGTGCAGTACCTAAAGGAGGGAACGGAGCTCAAGTTGCTGCAGTACGAGGGCGATACCATTGACTATGAACTGCCGACGACTGTTGAGATGGAGGTTGTCGATTCAGAGATGGCCGTCGCCGGCGACACTGCCACCGGTGCGACCAAGGGACTGACTACGGAGACCGGCCTGAAGGTACGTGCTCCTCTTTTTGTCAACGTCGGGGATGTCATCCGAGTCGACACCCGTACTGGAGAGTACCTCTCCAGAGCCTGACCGCTATCCGAAGACGTTGTCGGTCAGGGGCGGCGGCAAGGCACACCGAACCTTGCCGTGACTGGCACGACCCAGACAGCCTGTAGCAGAGTCAGGCGCTGCGCACCGCAAAATGCTTACTCCGGCCGGAACCGAGTGCCCACACTACTATGAGGATTTCTTCCGCGGACGCGCGACCCAGGAATGCCGTCTCGTCCGGGCAAGCTCGGCGTCTCTCAGCTGGCGGCCGGGGGACTGCGCCAAGTGTCCGGTCCCGGGCATCTTGCGTGCCAACGGCAGTCCGGACATGGTCCTGACGCTGACCGTCAAGAAGGGATTTCTCGGATTCGGCCGTCAGCTTGAGGTATCGGCTTACTGCCAGAGGCACAAAACCGACATCGAGGAACCTCCGGTGGGCTGCTCCCGGTGCAACGCAGAACGACCGGGCATAGCGGCGCTGCTAGGGGAGAGAGAGCCATGATGAAGGCCATCCTCTTCGACCTAGACAACACCTTGCTCTCCAATGACGTGGATTGCTTCGTGCCCGCCTACATGAAACTGGTCTCCTCCTACGCTGCCGACTTGTACGAGCCGGGCCTGTTTGTCAGGGACCTGCTGGCGGCTACGGAGGTCATGGCCTCCGACGACCACCCGGCCGCAAGCAACGAGGACGCCTTCTGGACCGAGTTCTCCCGCCTAACAGGTCTTGACCGCACCACCATGATCCCTTTCTTCACTCGCTTCTACCAGACCCGCTTTGGCGATCTCCGGGAGCTCACGCAGCCCCGGCCGGAGGCCCGGCCGCTGGTGGCGTGGGCGTTCAGCCAGGGGTACGCCGTCGCAATCGCCACGAATCCATTGTTCCCGCGCGTTGCCATTGAGCAAAGGCTCGACTGGGCAGGGGTGCGGGTGGAGGGTTTCGACTACGATCTGATTACGGCGTATGAGAACTCGCACTCGGCCAAACCGCACCGTGCCTACTATGAGGGGATCCTGGCCCGGCTGGAGTGCGACGCGGCCGAGGCCCTGATGGTGGGGGACGACTGGGAGATGGACATCGCCCCGGCAGCCCAGCTGGGAATCAAGGGCTACTGGATTACCCCGCCGGCGGTAGAATTGCCAGACGCCGCCGTTCCCCTCGCCGGCCGCGGCACACTGGCCGACCTCTGGGCTCTCTGCAGTTCCGGCCGGTTGGAGGAGGGCTAGCGCGTAGGGAGGCCCGCCCCCAGGGGACCTTCTGCTGCGTCCCCAACCGCGGGCAAGGGCCATTCCGGCCGGGGGCCTAGGTTGGATCTAGGTGACTCCCCCGCCTGCCGGTGAGCAGGTACCGGGCCACTCTGCCACCCAGACTTACGAGGAAAGAAAACTCGAGCCAGGTGCTAGCCGGCGCCCGTCTCCTCCTGGGAGCCAGCTTCCCCCGCGGCCGGTTCGGCTGGGGCCGGCTCGGCCGCAGCCAAACTGGCCGCAACAGCCAGCTGCTGATCTCTCTCTATCTTGTCAAGCCCGTTGCGCACTACGGTCAGAGATCGGATCAGGTTTTCTTCCAGCTCGCCCAGCACCCGCAGGATGTATGTGTCAGCATCGGCTTTGAGCCTTGCCGCCTCCTGTCTTGCCCGGTCGACTATTGTCTTGGCCCGCTGCTCAGCCGCCGCGGAAATAGTGTCCCTATCCACCAGCTTTTCAGCTTCTGCGGTGGCCAGGTCAACGACGCGCTTCGCCTCCTCGTGGGCCTGCGCAATGATCCTGTCACGCTCCTGGTGAATCCGTTTGGCCTTTTTCACTTCGTCAGGGACGGAAATGCGCATCTGATCAATCAACTCCAGCGCGCGACTCTCGTCCAATAACCGGTTGCCGGACAACGGGACCGAGCGGCTCTGCATCACTAGTGCTTCAAACCTGTCCACTAGATGCAAGATGTCCATTGGACGCCTCCCTAACTCCTTCTATCGAAAAAGGCCCGCAGACCGGGAGTGACTCCCGCGGGAGTGACTCCCGGCTGCGAATTCAGTCCCGCAGCAGGTTCGTCGGGACAATCGGGCTGTCCGGTTCGAGGAAACGTGCCCGCAAGGCCTCGCCCACGTGCGGCGGCACCATGCTGCTGATGTCTCCATTGAGCGAAGCAACCTCCTTGACTGTGGTCGCGCTGAGAAAGGTATGCTCTTCGCGTGTCATCAGGCTTACCACTTCCACTTCTGGGGCCAGCCGCTGGTTGGTCAATGCCAGTCGGAACTCGAACTCAAAGTCCGAGAAGACGCGCAGGCCGCGCACTATGACCTGGACATCCTTCGCCCTGGCATAGTCCACTGTCAAGCAGTCATAGTTGTCAACCTGGACGTTAGGAACGCCAGCCACAGCCGTCTCCAACATAGCTACTCTATCATCGGCGGAGAAGAGCAGATTCTTTTGCGGCCGATCGTACACTGCCACAATCAACTGGTCAAAGATGGCGGCCGCCCTTTGGATGATGTCCACGTGCCCGTAATGAACCGGGTCAAACGTACCGGGGTACACTGCGCGAATCATGCTTCAGCTCGCATCTCCTCGCCCCGACCAGAACGCGGCCACTTTTCGACCCAGCAGCCGATGCTCCGCCTCCTCTAGCAGGGGATCTCGGGCGAACAGCTGTAGCGCCTCCTCTCTGGCCTGCTCCAACGTCTCCAGGTCACTGAGTCGAGCCAGCTTTAGGTCCGGCAGCCCGCTCTGACGGGTGCCAAAGAACTCGCCGGGCCCGCGCAGCTCCAGGTCCTTCTCAGCCAGCAGATAACCGTCATCGCTCGTTTCCAGCGCCGTTAGCCTGTCTTCGGCCTCCGGCGTCGTGGTGTCGGCCAGGAGCAGGCAGTAGGACTTGTGCTTCCCCCGTCCAACCCGGCCCCGGAACTGGTGAAGCTGAGCCAAGCCGAATCGGTTGGCTCCCTCAACCAGCATCACGGATGCGTTGGGAATGTCAATCCCAACCTCTACCACGGACGTCGAGACCAGGACGTCGGTCTCGCCCTGGCAAAAGGCAGCCATGGCGGCTTCCTTCTCTCCGCTCTTCATCCTTCCGTGCAATAGTCCCAGTTGGAGGTCCCGAAAGACACCGTTCTGCAGCCGTTCGAATTCGGCGGTTGCTGCCTTGGCTTCGCTGCCATCCGAGGCCTCCACCAGCGGGCAGATGATGAATGCCTGTCGCCCGGCGTCAACCTGCGAGCGGATGAGGCTGTACGCTCGCTCCCTGGCGACCGGTTCAAGCCTTCGAGTCTCCACGTGCTGACGACCAGGGGGCATCTCGTCGAGAACCGAGATGTCCAGATCTCCGTGCAAGGTGAGTGCCAGGGTCCGCGGGATGGGAGTGGCGGTCATCACCAGAACGTGAGGGTTGTGCCCCTTTTGGCGCAACGCGGCCCGCTGTTCGACCCCGAAGCGATGCTGCTCGTCCACGATGGCGAGCCCCAGTTGCTTGAAGGTGACTCCGGCCTGGATAAGCGCGTGGGTGCCAACGGCGATTTCCACTTCTCCGGCCGCCAGCTCCTCATGAACCTTCCGCTTCTCACCTGCCGAAAGACTGCCTGTCAGCAGCCGGACGCGTTCTGCCCCCAGCAACTGCCCGATGCTGTTCGCGTGCTGCTCAGCCAGGATTTCGGTTGGCGCCATGAGCGTGGCTTGCGCCCCGGACTCCGCTGCAATGGCCATGGCAGCGGCTGCCACCACTGTCTTGCCCGACCCAACGTCTCCTTGCACCAGCCGGTTCATGGGAACCGCACCACGCATATCGCTGCGCACGTCCGTCAGTACGCGTTGTTGCGCGCCGGTGAGTTCGAACGGCAGCTGGCCAATGAAGGAGTCGAGCCAGTCGTCTTCCACTGCCAGCGGCAGGCCAGGCCGCGACTGCCACTCGCGGCGCTGCCGCAGCACCCCCAGCTGCACGACGAACAACTCATCGAAAGCGAGCCGGCGGCGGGCAGCCGCCAGTTGATCCCAGTTCGCCGGGAAATGAATCTGCATCAGCGCAGACTCCAGTCCGATCAGCCGCTGCCGCTGCCGGATCTCCAACGGCAGAGGATCCGGCGTCCGGCGCGCCCAATAGTCTACTGTCCGCTTGACGTGGCTGCGGATCATCTTGGCGCGGAGGCCGGCAGTTAGGGGGTAAACCGGCACAATGCGGCCGGTGTGCAGGTGCTCCTTTTGCACCAGTTCCCATTCGGGAGAGCGGAAGGTCAGCCGGCCCAGGTACTGATCGACCTTACCACTGATCATTACCGCAGTGCCGGGTTTGAGCTTGTTCATCAACCATGGCTGATTGAACCACGTGCATTGGACTGCCGAGGTCCCGTCACCAATAACGGACTCGACCAGCTTCTGCCTGCCGCGAGTCCGCCTGATACGCGTCTCCCATACCGTGCCAATGACCGTGACCTGCTCCCCATAGGTGAGCCGGTTGATGGCCTTGAGCGAACTATAGTCCACATAGCGGCGAGGGAAGAACGAAAGCAGGTCCCGGACAACGTTCAGCCCCAGCTTTTTCATCAGTTTCGCCGTGCGTGGGCCGATACCGCGCATCTTGGTGATGTCGGCATCGAGGCCCGCTGGCTCTGCCCGACCGGCCTTCCGCGGGGTGGCTTCCCGCCCTGGGCCAAGCGCCATCGGCTGCGGCTTGCCTTCCGGCGGCAAACCTGCTGGCGGTACCTCCGTCGGCGGCGCATCTGCCGGCGGCAGGTCTGCCGGCGGCACCTCCGTTGGCGGCACCTCTGCTGGCGGCTCGTCTGCTGCCGGCTCATCTGCTGCCGGCAGGTCTGCCGGCGGCACATCGGCCAGCGCCGGAGAAGCCGCAGGAGCTTCGTCCAGAGAACCCGGAGCGGCCGGCGCAGATTCGGCAGCTGCACTTTCGCCCGGCCG
>JAUVHW010000083.1 GCA_030593075.1 Ardenticatenales bacterium | reverse complement strand
ACCTGGTCAACGTCTACGTGCGCGGAGATTCGCTGAATGAGTTCTGGGCCATGGGGCTCTATCCCCTGATCCTGTGGACGGCCGCCCGGTTGTGGGAACGACCGGGGCGCGGCCGGGTTCTCCTCTTCGCCCTCAGCTACGGTGCGCTGGCCTTGACCCACAACATCTCATCGCTCATCTTTGGCCCCTTTCTGCTCCTCTTTCTCGCCATCCTGCTCCTGAGACCGGCTGCTGGTAGAGTCAGCGGGAGCGGCGCGCCCGGCGGCCGCAGGCGGGCGGCGTGGGTGGCGCTGGGCCTGGCCCTCGGCCTCGGTCTTTCTGCCTTCTACTGGGTGCCTGCCCTGGGCGAGCAGGACGCGGTTCAGCTCTCTGCCCAGACGACCGGCTACTTTCACTACAGCAATCACTTCCGCACGCTGGCTCAAACCGGCGGCTCGCAGGGCCTGATCCAACCGGCGCTCGTTTTCGATTACCGTATTGAGGGCCGTACCCCGTTCGGCATGGGCGCAGTCCAGGCCATCCTGACGACGGCGGGTGTGGTTGCGGCCCTCCTCCGCTGGCGTCGCAGCAGAGCATCCGGTTCTGCGGCCCTGGTTCTCTTTGCACTGCTGGCGCTCCTCATCTCCACCCTGATGATCACCCCTGCGTCCGGCTTTCTCTGGGACAATCTGCCCCTGCTTCCGCTGGTACAGTTCCCCTGGCGTTTCCTTTCGGTGCAGTCTCTGGCTGCCGCCATCCTGATCGCCATGCTAGCGTCCCGGCCGTCGGCCGGGGCACGTGTCTCCCAACCGCTGGTGCCGCTCGCGCTGGCTCTCTTGATTGCCCTCGCTGCCCTGGCTGGGCTGCGGACCGACGCCATTGCGCTGGCTGGCGACGACGTAACCTCCGAACGGCTGCAGTTGTACGAGTGGTTCAGCGGCAACATTGGCACCAGCATTCGCTACGAGTATCTGCCCCGAGCCGTCGTCCCTCGGCTCTACACCTCGGAGGCTATTGTCCACGGCGCGCCGATGGAGGCCAGGGTGTTGGCCGGCGAGGCGAGCAGCACCCGACTCACCAAGCGGACCGGCCGGGAGAGCTGGCGGGTGGATGTCCATTCCAATGCTGCCACGGTAGCCTTTCCCACTCTCTATTGGCCCGGCTGGCGGGCCTGGGTGGACGGGGAGCCGAGCGCGGCGCGCCCGGCCGAGAGCCTGGGTACCATCGCCCTGGACCTCCCGGCCGGCGAGCATGTGGTGTCCTTGGCCCTGGGCCGCACACCGCTGCGGCTGGCCTCGGAACTTGTCTCGCTGGCGACCTTGCTGGGCAGCGTGGTCTGGTTGGCGGCCGGAGCCTGGCGCGCGCCGATTCTCCCTGGTGTGACACGCGGCGCGGCGCGCGGCGCGCTCTGGTTGTTGCTGCCGGTCGTGCTCGCAGCTGGTGTCCTCCGCCTGATCCCCGCTCCTCGTCCGCGGGTCGATGACCTCACCTGGGACTTTGGCCAGCAGGCCTATCTCCACCATAACCCGGCCGGCGTGCGCTTTGGCAGTGCGGCCGTACTGGAGAGCTACCGTTATCTGGAGCGCGGGGACGAGGGGTGGGAGGTAGTGGTCCAGTGGTCCGATACGCTCCTGCCTGACCTGACGACCGAGCTGGCACTGGTCTACCCGGCCGAGGTGGTGCACGGGGTTCCCTACACGCTGGTGACCACCCGTCAGGTGCTGGCAGGGTCTGAGACCAGCGTTTTCCTCTCCCTCCCCGAGTCAGCCCCGCCCGGGCCGCTGCTCGTCCGGCTGCGTGTGTTGGACCCGGAGGGGCGTTCTATCCCGCCGCTCATGTCATCGGGCAACCAGCGCGGTGACCTCTACCTGCGGCCGGTCTGGGCTGGCTCGACCTCGCCGTTCGGCCGGGAGGGCGGAGTCCAACTGCTAGGTGCCCAGGCGGAATACCTAGATTGGGAGACCCTGGCGGTGGTGCTACGCTGGGGGGTGGGGGAGGCGATCCACGCCAACTACAAGCTGGCGCTGCGGCTGCGGGATGCGGCCGGGACTGAATGGGGAGCGCTTGATACCCTGCCGGGTTACGGCTTTTACCCCACCAGCCTCTGGCGGCCGGGCACCGCCTTCAGCGAGCGGTTCGCTCTCGGCGTGCCCTACGGGCTGCCGCCGGGCGACTATACACTGAGCCTCTCCCTGTACGATGCTGCCACGCTGGCGGCGGTGTGGGGACCGCAGGAACAGCAGGTCACTCTGGAGGCGGCTGCTCCCTACGACGGCCGGCCACTGCTGCACGAATTCACCACCGCTCTCGGGGTCGCCAGCTTGTCAGCTCTGGACGCCATCTATCAGGGTGACCCGCTTCCGGTCACCATAGGCTGGGTGGCGCAGGAGGAGCCGGACGGCGCTCCGCTGTCATTGAACTGGGAGTTGGTAGGAAATGATGGGAGCATCGCTGGCAGCGGGGCGGGGGAACTGGCGCCAGGAAGCGACCCGGCCGCCTGGCCGGCCGGGAGCCTCGTGCTGGGCAGGCACCGGCTGGCGACCGACCCCACCGCTCGGCCTGGCGATTACACGCTGAGGCTGGCCTTGCCGGAGGGGGAGGTCTGGGAGGCCTCTACCGTCACCATTCAAGCGCGGTCGCGCCGCTTCGAGCTGCCCGATATGCAGACCCGGCTGGGCGTGGAGTTCGGCGGACTGATCCGGCTAGAGGGGGCTGACTTGATGCAGGGTGATGAAAAGCTAGAGTTGACGCTCTACTGGCGGGCGCTGGAGGGCGCCCGCATCCCGGCCGACTATAGTGTGTTCGTCCACCTCTTTGACCCTGCCACCGAGCACATTGCTGCTCAGAGTGATGCCATGCCGCGCGCCTCGGATGGTCCCGGCTATCCCACCTCCCGCTGGGCGCCCGGCGAGGTGGTGGAGGACCCCATCACCCTCTCCCTGGCGAACGTCCCACCAGGCACCTACCGGCTTGGCATCGGCCTCTACCGGCGCGAAGGCGACCGCTACCCTCGCCTGCCGGCCGTTGACCCGGCCGGAGATCCCGTGCCGGCCGATCGGGTGGTCCTTCCGGCCGAGATTGCCGTCCCGTGACCCGTAGGTCGGGCTCGTAGGCCGACATGGGGTTGGTAGGCTGTGAGCCTACACTAATGTCGGCAGGCTACGAGCTTGCCCTACTTGGGCCTCGCGGTCGACTGCCTTTTCAGGTATAATCCGCGCGTTGCTGGACGCAGTTGTTCGCCCTAATAGGACATAGCCGCTCTGCTTCCCCCATGATAGAATCCGCGCGCAAGACGAGCCCCCTCGTTCTCCTGCTCTTTGCGCTCTGCGCCTGCAACCGCGCCGCCTTGCTGATGAGCGCGCCCCCGCCCGATCAGGTCACCGTCACCATCATCGCCGACGGTGAGACTCACGAGCTCACCACCTCGGCCGCCACTGTCACCGATGCCCTGGCTGAGGCCCAGGTCCACCTAGGTGCTCTGGACCGGGTCGAACCAGGTGAGTACCTGGCGTTGGAGGAGGCGATGGTGATCACCGTCGTCCGGGTCATCGAGCAGTTCCAAACGGTGGAAGTCGTGGTCCCTTTTGAGCAGCAGTTCGTCCGCAACGAAGGGCTGCCCGAGGGTGAGCGCAAGCTGCTGCAGGCCGGGCGCACCGGGCTGGAGGAGATCACCTATCGCATAGAGTACCACGATGGAGTTGAAGTAGACCGTCGGATGGTCCGGCGCAACGTGCTGGAAGCGGCCGCCGAGGAGATCGTGATGATCGGTTCCCAGGGGACGGTCAGCCCGCTGCCAATCCCAGGCACACTGGCCTACATCAGCGCCGGAAACGGGGTCGCGATGCGCGTCAGCAGCACCAACCGTGATTTCCTTACCAGCAGCGGGGACCTGGATGGGCGGGTCTTTGCCCTTTCGCCCGACGGCCGGTGGCTGCTCTACACTCGCTCCACCCACGTCACTTCCACGGTGACCGGCACGCTGCCGGCATTCAATAGCCTATGGGTTGCCAGCTACCGGCCGGAACCACGTCCCGGACCCGGCGCCCTTGAACCAGTGAAGTTGGAGGCCGAGAACGTGCTCTGGGCCGGCTGGTCGCCGGACGGTGAACGAATTGCCTACTCTACTGCTAACCCTGTGGCGCAGCCGCCGGGTTGGGAGGCCAACAACGACCTTTGGCTGGGCAAATGGGACGGCCGGCACCGGTTCCAGGTAGACGAACTGCTGGAACCCTCCAGCGGCGGCATCTACGGCTGGTGGGGCGCCGACTATGCTTGGTCTCCCAGCGGTCGCTACCTGGCCTACGGGCGGGCAGATGGGGTGGGGTTCATCGATGTCGTCACCGCCAAGCGTGTGCCGCTGGCGGAGTTTAGTGTTTTTCACACCTACGCGGACTGGGTCTGGACTCCTGCGCCCACCTGGTCCCCCGATAGCCGCTTTGTGGCTGCGGCCGTGCACGGGCCGCCGCCAGGGCCGGAAGCGGCCGAGGACAGCCAGGTGTTTGATCTCTGGGGATGGCACATCCTTGGTTGGGTCTCCGCGCCTCTTGCGGCGCGGACTGGCATGTGGGCTTCTCCTGTCTGGTCGCCGGCCCGCCAGGTGGCCGACGAGGAGGCTAGTCAGATTGCTTTCCTACGCGCGACGCGTCCCCTGGAAAGCGCCACCTCCCGCTACACTCTCTGGGTGATGGACCGCGATGGCAGTGACGCACGCCTCCTATTTCCCCCGGCCGGCGAGATGGGACTCCGGCCCCAGACCGTGACCTGGTCTCCCGAGGCGGACCAGGTTGCTCTCATCTACCGCGGCGATCTCTACCTGATCAGTACGGTGACGGGCAGCGCCCGGCCGCTCACCGGGGATGGCATCAACAGCAACGCCACCTGGGCGCCGTGGGGACAAGCACTACTGGACCTTGAGCCTGAACCCACTCTGGAGCCTGAGCGGAGCAGCGGAGAGCCCTTCTAGTGACAGGTGGCGGCCCGTCTGCCGGTGGACCATGACTAGCCGTGCTCTCAGTATCTTCTGCGGATAACCGTTCAATCGCTATGTCTCCTGCCCATCGCCGCTACCTCTCTTCACTCCTGGCCGCTCTATCTCTCCTGGCCTTCCTGTCGATTGCTGGGCTGGCTGCGCGCCAGCGGTTACTCACCCGTGGCATACCCGGAGAGCTGCCGGGTCCCTTTGCCGGTGGGGCAGATTCTCCTTTCGGCATCAACGTGGAGATGCTGGCCTGGGACAACACGGCGCGCGAGAGCGCGCTGGCGGAGATAGCAACTGCTGGCTTTCACTGGGTCAAGCAGCCGGTCCCGTGGGGCGAGGGTGCCTCCGAGGTGCTGCCGGAGTTCGAGCGTCTGCTGGACGCTGCCACCGGGGTGGGGCTGGAGGTGGTCCCGCGGCTGGATGGCGACCCCGCTGTCGGCTATGCTCCTCCGGCCGATCCGCAGGTCTTCGCAGCCTGGGTCGGCGAGTTTGCCGCTCTCTACGGTGACCGCATTGAGGTTTACCAGGTTTGGGACGAACCCAACCTGGCAAGCCACTGGGGTGGCGAGCCGGTGAACCCGGCCAAGTACGCGGCCATGCTGGCGGCCGTCCACGACGCCATCACGGCCGCCGACCCCGGCGCGGTCATCGTCGCTGCGGCTTTGGCCCCCACGTTGGAGAGCGGCCCAGACAACCTGAGCGACCTCGACTATTTGGCTGCCCTGTACGAGTTGGGCGCTGACGCCTACTTTGACGCCGCGGCCGGCAAGCCCTACGGCTTTGACACCGGGCCGGACGACCGGCGGGCGGCTCGCGAGATCCTCAACTTCTCCCGCCTGGTGCTGCTGCGGGAGGTGATGGAGCAGCACGGGGACGGCGATTCGGCGCTCTGGGCTGGCAACTTTGGCTGGAACGCTCTGCCCGAAGGCTGGACCGGCCGGGCCAGCATCTGGGGGCAGACCGATGTGGAGGCACAGGCCTCCTACACCCGGGCTGCCTACCAGCGGGCGATAGACGAATGGCCCTGGTCGGGCGTTCTCTTCCTGGAGAGCTACGCTCCGGCCGCTGCTGGCGACGACCCTCGCTGGGGCTTTGCCCTGGTGGACCGCGACCTCTCTCCCCGTTCGTCGCTGCTCGTTAGTGCGCCGGGACTCGACGGTGGGCAGCCGGTCATCCCTGGTTACCAGGGGCCGGATCCCGATTCGCCGTACCAGACCTACACCGGAGAGTGGAGGTTCCGCCCCACCTATGGCGCCGACGTCAGCCAGAGCGGGGACCGGGTCCGGGTGGAGTTTGAGGGGACCGACTTTGGCTTGCACGTCCGGCGCGGTGACTATCGGGCCTACTTTTACGTTGCCGTGGACGGCCGCCCGGCCAACGCCTTGCCGACTGATGAACGGGGGGCCTACCTCTGCCTGACCTCACCTGATCGGAGCGCCAACGAGGTGGCGATGGTACCCGTGGCCCGCCGTCTCTCGCCCGGCCGCCACACGGCCGAAATCGTTGCCGAGCGCGGCTGGGATCAGTGGGCGCTGGTTGGCTACACTGCTGCGAACCTGCCGGACGAGCGCGGCTTTCACTGGGCGGCCGGCCTCTTGGGCGTGGCGGCGGTCGGGCTGGCGGCCGCGGCAGTCTGGACCGGGCGGGCGGCGGACTGGCCGAGATGGCTGCAGTCGTTCATCGGCCGGCTGGGAGACGCGGGGCAGCTGACAGTGACCGCCGTGACGGCAGCTCTCTTTGCGCTTTCCGGCTGGCTGGCGTGGCTCCACCCGGCCGGTGGCCCGCTGCGCCGGCTGGGCGATGGCCCCCAGACGCTGGTGCTGGCGGCCGCTGCCGCCCTGTACTACGTTTCGCCCTGGGTGCTGCTTAATATCGTCAGCGGGCTGGCCCTCTTTCTGCTCATCTGCTGGCGGCTCGACCTGGGTCTCGCCCTCATTGCTCTGAGCGCGCCTTTTTACGTTTATCCCAAGCCTCTGGCCGGCTACCGCTTCTCCATGGTCGAGATGGTGACGCTGATGACCTTGGCGGCTTGGGTCATTGATGCAATCCTTGGCACCAGGCGCAAGACCTTCCAACCTCAAGTTCGCGAGGCTCTCAGTTCGCTGCTCCCGCTCGATTGGGCGGTGGCGGCACTGCTTCTGATCGCGACTCTGTCGCTGCTCTTCGCCGAGCGGCTGGATGTCGCGACCAACGAGTGGCGCATGGTAGTGCTGGAACCGGGTGTCTTTTATTTGCTTCTGCGGACCATCAAGCTGGGCGAGAAGCGGCGGTGGCGGGTGGCAGATGGATTTGTGCTTGGCGGCTTGGTGGTGGCGGTGCTGGGACTGGTTTGGTACGCGGCCGGAAGCCACGTGATCACCGCTGAAGGAGGGCTCCCACGGCTACGGAGCATCTATGGTTCGCCCAACAACGTGGGCTTGTACCTGGGCCGGGTGGCACCGCTGCTGCTCGCTGTGGCGGTGCTGGGCAGCGGCCGCAGGAGGTGGCTCTATGGGCTGGCGCTGCTCCCTACCCTGGCGGCCGTGGCGCTCAGCTTCTCCAAGGGGGCCATCCTGCTGGGGCTGCCGGTGGGCCTTGGACTGGTGGTGATTCTCTGGCGCGGCCGGCGGGCGGCCGCAGTGCTGGGTGGATTGGCAGTTCTGGCCCTGATAGGGCTGCTGATCGGCTCACGGATTCCGGCTCTCGCGGACCGGCTCACCCTTGGTGGCGCAACCACTGACTTTCGCGTCAGCCTGTGGAAGGCGAGCCTGCAGATGATCGGCGACCATCCGTGGACCGGGGTGGGACTGGACAACTTTCTCTATGCCTATCGTGGAACGTATATCCGGCCGGAAGCCTGGCAGGAGCCCAATCTCAGCCACCCGCACAACCTGGTCTTGGACTACTGGGTGCGTTTGGGTGTGCTGGGGCTGGCGGCCGGAGCCTGGATTCAGCTCGCCTACTGGCGACTCGCCCACCATTTGGTCAAGGTGTCCACTAGAGACCTGGCCCTGGCTATCGGTCTGGTGGGCAGCATGGGCGCCACACTAGCCCACGGCCTGGTGGACCAGAGCTACTTTCTGATCGATCTGGCCTACGCCTTCATGATGGCGGCCGGGCTGGTGGCTTCGTTGCACCAGTCCGCGCAGCAGGAGTAGAGAGGCCAGCCAGGATTACGCCGCGGCGACATCGACCGGCGAGCGCCCTCTGTGCCGCCCGTGCCATTCCTCTCGGCGGCGCATGAGAGGGACATCCAGTCGTCTGCTCACGGCAAAAACACCGCATCGGCCGGCATGCCGGGCTTGAGTTGGTGGTCCGGGTTCTCCAGCCGTATCTTGACCGCAAAGACCATGTGCACCCTCTCCTCCTGCGTCTGCACGTTCTTGGGGGTGAACTCGGCCTGAGACGCTATGTGGGTGACTCTGCCCGTAAAGGCGCCCCGATAGGCGTCCACGGTGACCTCTGCCGTCTGCCCAAGTGAGACCTGACCCAATTCGGCCTCGGGCACGTAGACGGTCAGTGTCACCTCGTCCAGGTCGGCAATGGTGAACAAGGGCGCTCCGGGCGCGGCCAACTCCCCAGCGTGGACCAGTTTATCCAGAACAACCCCACTCACCGGTGCGGTCAGGGTGGTGCGGGCCAGTTGGAGTTCCAGGGTATCGAGAGCGGCCTCGGCCGCGACCAGTATTGCCTCTGCCTGGGCGACTCCCGCTTCCAGCACGGCTATCTCCTCGGCCGTGGCGCCCGCCTGGAGCCGATCTCGCTGCGCCTCGGCCTGGGTCAGCTGTCCCTCAGTGACCGCCAACTGGGCCTGGGCCGCAGCCACCTGTGCATCGGCCAGTGCGGCCTGGGCCTGTGCCGTCTCCAGGGCTGCCTCCGCCTGGGCCAGCGTCGCCTCGGCCGCCTCAACGCCCGCCTGTGCAATGCTCACCTGGGCCTGAGCTGCGTTCACGCTGGCCCTCGCCGCGGCGATCTCGTTGCCCGTCGCACCAGCTCTGACCAGATCTAGCTGGGCCTTGGCGGCGTCGCGAACGGCCTGGGCGGCCTCCGCCTCGTGGCGGGCCTGTTCTTCTGGATCCCCGAACATGTCGTGGTGGATGAGCTGCTCGTGGGCGTGCATGGGGTACCAGAGTTCCGCCTCGGCGCGGGCCAGGTGGGCCTGGTAAATGGCGATCTCCTCAGGCCGGGCGCCACTCTGCATGCGCGCCAGTTCGGCCTGGGCCTGAGCCAGGCCCGCCTCCGCGACATCTACCATGCCCTGCGCCTGTGCCAGTGCGGCCGCGACCGCCGCCACAGCGGCTTCCGCTTCCTGGGTGGATTCGGCAATCACGGCGCTGATCTCCGCCTGCTGCAGCGCCGCCTTGGCCGCGGCTGTGCCTCCGCGTGCCGCGACGACCGCTCCTTCCGCTGCGCCCAAGTCCTCCGGCCGGGCAGCGGCCTTGGCCAAGGTCAGTTGAGCGCGTGCGGCGTCCAGGCCGGCCTGCGCCTGCGCCACGCTTGCCTCGGCGCCCGAGCGTTGGGCCCGCAGCGTGCTCGGGTCGATCCGAAGCAGCACCTGGCCCGTGATGACCTCATCCCCTTCAGCGGCCGCCATCTCGATCACCCGGCCCCCCACCTCGGCCGCCGAGGTGATCACCTCGGCCTCTATGGTGCCGGAGGCCGCCAGTGTACCCGCTTTCCGAGCCGGGCGCTTGACTGACTGGGGGCTGCCAGAGTCGGTCTGCATCTCGGCGGTGAACTCTTGCCAGGCATCCGGATTGGCCTGAAAGTAGAGCCAACCGATCCCGACTGCGCCGGCAATAAGAGCTGTGACCACGGCCGCAATTCTAGCTGTTCGCTTCATTGACATCTCTCCCATCTGCTGCGTTGAACGCTGTCCGGCGCTGACGCGCCGCATCAATGCACGAGCTGTGACGTGGCTTTATGTTTCTCGTGCGCTGGAGATGAAAACGTCCTCCAGTGACGGTGCTATGACTGCCATACTGCGGATCTCGATTCCCGCGGCTCCCAGCAGCTGCCGGATCTGGGGCCCAAGTGCCCCGGCGTCCTGCGCCACTGCGTGGATTGATGCGCCGTACAGGGATACCTCCTCGACAAGGCCCGCGGAACGCAGAACGCCCATAGCCGCCTCCGGCCCAGAGCAGTCGATCTCCAACACCTGGCCCCGCATCTTCTGGGCCTTGATCTCTTCTGGTGATCCCAGGGCGACCAGCCGGCCGCGCTGGATGAAGGCCAGCCGGTGGCAGTGTTCCGCCTCGTCCATATAGTGGGTTGTGACAAAGACTGTCCGGCCTTCACCGGACAGCACGTAGAGCAGGTCCCAGAACTCGCGGCGGGAGATCGGATCCACGCCCGCGGTCGGCTCGTCCAGGAAGAGCATCTCTGGCTGGTGGAGGATGGCGCAACCCAGCGCCAGCCGCTGCCGCCAGCCGCCGGCCAGGTTCTTGGTCAGTTCGCGTTCCCGTCCCTGGAGACCCGCCATCTCGAGGACCGTGTTCTTGCGGTGCTGCAGGAGGGGGCCGCGCACGCCGTAGGTGCGGCCAAAGAAGTTGAGGTTCTCGATTACTGTGAGGTCGTTGTACAGACTGAAGCGTTGCGACATGTAGCCGATCCGCCGGCGGATCTCGGCCGACTGGTGGACGATGTCAAAACCTAGTACGTTCCCCAGCCCGGCCGTGGGAGCGATGAGGCCCAGCAACATCCGAATTGTGGTTGTCTTGCCGGCCCCGTTGGGTCCCAGGAAGCCAAAGATCTCACCTCGCTGCACGTCAAAGGTCACCTGGTCCACGGCGGTGAAGCTGTCGAAACGCTTGGTTAGCTCCACGGTCTTGATGGCGCAGGCCGCATCTCGGGCGGCGCTGCTGTCTTGCCATGGCGGACCCGCATTGTCTGGCGTGACAGTCTCGTTCATGGCCTCGGTTTATCTCCTGTTACTCCAGCCTCTTGCGTCGCAGGAGGAGCACGGTGCCCGTGTATATCACCGTTCCCAGGCCGGCGATAGCGAGTAGTTCGCGCCAAAAGACGGTGACCCCGGCCCCTTTGAGCAGAATGCTGCGAAAGATGATCAGCCAGTGTTTCAGCGGAAATAAGTTGGCGATGGCCTGCATGAGCGGCGGCATGGTCTCCACCGGGAACGCGTACCCGCTAAAGACGACCATGACCATCACCACGGCGAAGCCAATGAGCAGCGCCTGCATCTGGGTTCGGGCCACGGCCGATATCATCAGTCCCCAGCCCAGTTCCACCACAAAGTAGAAAAAGGCAAGCACTGCTAGCAGCAGAAGCGAGCCCCGCATCGGCAGATCAAAGAGCCAGACCACGGCGCCTAGCATTAGCCAGAACTCCGTGTAACCCAGCACCACGGCCACGACCGACTTGCCGATAATCAACTCCAGCGAGCTGATGGGGGTGACCATCAGCTGCTCCAGAGTTCCCAGTTCTCGCTCGCGAGCAATGCCCATGCTGGCGATCATGGCTGCAATAGCGGCCGCGATGAAGCCCAGCTCGGACGGTATCATATAGTTCGAGTCCTTCATCTCCTCGTTGAACCAGACCCGCAAGCTCAGCTCCAGAGGCGCCGAGGCGCCAGCGCCGGCGGATGCCAGAGGTGTGACCAGCTGCTGACCATAACTGGCAACCACCCCCTGGGCGACCTCGGCTGCCGTCTGGGCTGCGACCACGTCCGCTCCGTCCACTATCACCTGTACCTGGGGCGGGTTGCCGGCCGCGCCGACCAGGCCTGCCTGAAAGCCCGGTGGGATGACCCAGGCGGCCAGCGCCCGCCCGTGGTTCACGTCGTCACTGATCTGATCCAGCGTCTCCACATAGTAAGGATCGAAAGTGTTGGTGTTGGCCATCGCCGTGATTAGGCCCCGGCTGGCAGGGCTGTGATCCATGTCGAGCACGGCCGTCGGCAGGTGCTCAATCCCCTGCGAGGTCGACCAGGCTACCATCAGCAATTCACTCAGTGGCCCCAGCAGCACAAAAAGGAGCATCAGGCGGTCGCGCCAGACCTGGATCAACTCCTTGACTATCAGGTTTCCAATCCGGTACAGCATCGGCCGCCTCGCTACAGTTTCTTCTTGAACAGTAGCACGGTCAGCGCGAGGGAAATGGCGCCGGTGCCCAACAGGGCGAGAGAGTAACCGTACAGTTCCGTCAACCCCAGCCCCTTCACAAAGAGACCCCGGCTGATGATGACGAAATGGGTGGTCGGGAACATAAAGGCTTCCATCTTGAGCACCGGGCCCATGATGGCAAACGGGATCAGCAAGCCGGACATGAAAAAGCCGGAGAAGAGAAAGATGATCATAGAGCCGATGATGGCGACCTGCTGGCTGCTGGAAAACACGCTCAGCAGGAGGGCAATGCTCATGGTGGAAAAGAGAAAGATCGCCGACAAAGCCAGGTAGAGTAGCAGACTTCCACGAAATGGCACGCCGTACCCGTATACGGCCGTCGCCACGCAGAGAGGTACGCTCAACAGGCCGGCCAACACGTAGGGCACCAGCTTGCCGATGATCAGCTCCATGCGGCCGATGGGAGTGGCGATAAGCCGCTCCAGGGTTCCCCACTCCCGCTCGCGGGCCAGCGCCAGCGAGGCCGCCATCGCCGGCACGCTGAGCACCACACCCACCAGGGCTGGCAGCATCGAGACGGTGTAGCGGAGGGTTGGGTTGTACCAGGAGCGCAGCCGCAGGTCGATGGGGCTGTGACTCTGCGCTGCCAGTCCTGCAGCGGCCGTCAGTTGCGATGCCCCGGTGCGCGCCAACTGGTCGCTCATCTGTAGGGCCGCGAAATGCTCTGTGTGTGCGCTGATGTGCCTGATGGCGTGCCCGGCCGTGTTGGGATCGGTGCCATCTACCACCACCTGCAGAGCGGCCGTGCGCCCGGCTTTCAGGTCGCGGGCAAAGTTGTGGGGGATGATGACCACGGCTTTCACCCGGCCGCGCATCATCAGCTGTTCCACCTCGCCCAGACTGCCGGGGCGGGCCTCCAGGCGCAGCGCTTCTCCGCTTACCAGTTGCGCCAGGTACTGTCGCGAGAGTGGGCTGGAGTCCTGGTCCAGCGCGCCAATGCCTACCTCTCTGATATCTATGGAAAAGGCGTAGGCCATCGTCACCAGGGCCAGCACCGGTGAGAGCATCAGCAGAGTGAAGGACGTTCGGTCCCGCACGATGTGCCGCCACTCTTTGCGTATGACGGACATTGTCCGGCGCCAGTTCATGGTTGCCCGCTCTGTGCAGCTCGCTTGAGGACCCGGAGAGCCCGCAGCGTCACCCACTTGCTGGGCTGACCTTTCTGCTCCACGTCCGCCCAGGTCTTCCCATTGTAGCTGTACTCTAGCTTCCAGCGTCCTTGCGCTTCCTGCTTGCTCAGCAGCAGCTCGAGGGCGGGCGCGAGACGCGGGTCACCGCCGCAGCCCAGGGCGGTCAACGCCTCCAGATTCTGGAGTACGTCGGTCACATAACCGATTGGATAGCCAAACCTGAACCAGCTTC
>JAUVHW010000325.1 GCA_030593075.1 Ardenticatenales bacterium | reverse complement strand
ACTTCATGAACTCTGGCAGGCGGTCGTGGGCCTTGGTCAAGCCAGCCTTCTCGTTGAACTCCCGCTCCTTTCGCAGGATCTCCGACCCGATCTCGACTGCCTTGTCCCCGTCCCAGTTCGTGCCCAGGACGCCGTTGCATTCCTCGATCATCCCCTCAAAGCCGCTGGCGATGTCAAGGATGGCAAAGGCGATAAAAAGGCAGTGCCCGGAACTGTCGATGAAAGCGGTCGTTGCCTGGAACGCGCGGCTCAAGTCGGCCGTGCCTTCTGGATCAAGCGCATCCCTCTCGCCGCCGACGCCTAGAATCTCGGGAGCGATGGTATAGCCCGAGGTGTGGTCGGCGCCCATCGTGCTGGTGGCGTAGGTCACGCCGATTCCTTTGACGGCCCGTGGCTCGTAGGCAGGCATGGCCTGGCCCTTGACCGTTGGCACGTTCACGACCCCAAAGGTCGATCCGGCAATCGCCGCTCCGGCGCCAATGATGTGGCCCAGCGGGGTACCCTTGCGGACCTCCTCCAGCAGGTTGACCGCGCCGTCAAGGTCCCCGAACGGAAGCATGCCAGCCTGCATCGCCACCGCGACAGTAGCGCCCGCCTCGATGGTATCCACGCCGATATCGTTGCAGAGCCAGATCAGCTTGCCGGTTCCGTCTAGGTCGTCAATGCCGCAGTTCGGGCCAAAGGCCCAGATGGATTCGTATTCCTGGCACGAGACCGTCTCCTTGCCGTCCTTGTCGTGCCAGGTGTTGGAGCATTGAATGATGCAGCCTGGACTGCAGGCGTGGTTGTACAGTTCCTTCCCCAGCCGCTCCTTGTTCCCTTCAAAGAGCGCCTCGCCCGACACCTGGGCCGCGCCTTCAAAGCTGCCGGCCGAAAAGTTGCGGGTGGGCAGGCCGCCGGCCTCGTTCATGATGTTGATCAGCACGGCCGTCCCGTAGGTGTTCAGCGCACCCTTGGGTTTGGTGATGTCGTGGGTCTGCAGTGCATCGATCATCTTCTTCCGGCCGGTGTCAAAGAGTTCCTTATCGGCAATCTCGACGCCGGGAGCGCCGGCCGGATCGAGGACAATGGCCTTGAGGCCCTTGGACCCGATCGCCGCACCCAGGCCTCCGCGACCAGAGTAGCGGCTGGGCCGCCCCTCGGAATCATTGAAGCAGACGCCAGCCATCGCCATCTTTTTCTCGCCCGCGACACCGATGGTCATGAACCCGACCTTCTTGCCGTATTGCTTGTACAGCAGGGGGGCCGTCTCGTACAGTCCCTTGCCTACCAACGCATCGGCCGGCTCGAAGGTAGCCCCGTCCATGTTGACCTTGAGCACCCAGAAGCTACCCTCCTTTGGCTGCCCTTCGACCACGATGGCCTTGATCCCCATGCGAGCCAGTTGGTGAGGGAAGCGGGAGCCGGCATTCGACTCCTTGATCCCGCCGGTGAGCGGCGACTTGGCCCCGACCGAGAGACGGGCCGAGGACGGCGCCGACGTTCCGGTGACTATGCCTGGAGCCAGCACCACTTTGTTGTTTGGCCCCAGCGGGTGACAGCCGGGTGGTACCTCATCGTAGACAAGCGTAGAGGTCAGACCCCGCCCCCCAAGCGTCCGGTACTTCTCTGGCACCTTCTGGTACTCGACCGTGCGGTCGGTCATGTTCACGCGCAGTATCTTTGTCATTTTACCTTTCCTCCAAGCTCTTTTGGGTGAAAAAGACGAACAGACTGGGTTTCTCTTGAGGGTTCGCTGTGAACTGACCACCTCCTTTGGGAATGAAAAGAGGCTGCCCCACTGTCCATCCAGTTGCACTGTCAGGCCTCAGAGACAGCCTGACATAGCCCCTGGAGGGGCAGCAGAGCGCCTCCTTTGCTCAACGGCGGGCGTGGAGATTGCTCCCCACACCTTATCGCTCATCCGTCCCGGGGGGAGCGGTATGAGTCGGAGAGCGTCCTTCCTACAAGATATCCGAAATCGGCGGGTTTGTCAAGCAGTTTGGGCCAGATCCGGCGCTCCCGTGCTTCCCTCCAGGACCGGTTAGTCGTAGGAGTGGCGCAGTCCAACCTGCCGTCGGTCCATCGCCTGCTGCAGCTCGCGGCTGGTAGCAGCCTCATGCCGGTACTGAAAGGGCCACATGCTCTTGGTGTGGAAAATGGCCACCCGATCACCGTCGGCCAGCTCCCGCTCCAGGTCGGCCGCCAGTCCCGGCATGTCGCTCAGCTGGCGGTTGATGAACGTGATGCCCTTCTCCTCCAACGGCAGCTCCAGCTGTGCCACCAGGTCTCGCAAGGTGGACCCGGCGGGCAATTCCATGTCCAGCCGGGCGTGGCTGCCCTGGCTTGCCGGGCCGCCATAGCGCGCCAGCGGCCCATAGAGCCACAGCTCGATCTTGATCATGGTCGCCATAGTGTCAGACGCCACTACCTCGGCAGCAACACGGCACCCAGAAGGGTTCGCTCCAGTTCTCCTAGGCACGCCTTCAGCAGCCCGGCAGGGTTGTTTCCGGTGAAGACTACCCCTGCAGGAACCTGGCTGCGCCCTTGATTATCGAACCTTCGCCGGTGGTGGCCCCGCCGGCCGTGGGCGCGTTCGCCAGTATCCGGTCCGCCAGCCGGGAGAAGGGCAGCGACTGCAGCCAGACGCGACCCGTGCCTCGCAACGTTGCCAGGAAGAGCCCCTCCCCGCCAAAGAGCATGGACTTGAGGTTGCCCGCTCGTTCGATGTCATAGTCTATCTGGGATTCAAAGGCCACGATGCAGCCGGTGTCCACGCGCAGTTGACCGTTCTCCAGCCGCTTCTCCACGATTGTGCCGCCAGCGTGGATAAAGACCATCCCATCGCCCCGCAGCTTTTGCAGGATAAAGCCCTCGCCGCCGAACAGGCCCGCGCCCAGCTTCTTGTTGAAGGCGATGCTGATCTCGGTCCCTAGCGCCGCACAGAGGAACGAGTCCTTCTGGCAGATGAGTTCGCCCTGCACCTCATCCAGGTCGATGGCGATGATCTTGCCCGGGTAGGGCGCGCCAAAGGCGACCCGCCGCTTGCCCTGGCCCGAATGGGAAAAGTGGGTCATGAACAGCGACTCGCCGGTGATGGCCCGCTTGCCCACGCTCACCATCTTGTCCAGGAAGCCCGCCTTGGGGTTGGAGCCGTCGCCCATCTTGGTCTGGAAGGTGATTCCCTCCTCCATGTACATCATCGCCCCCGCTTCGGCAATGACCGTCTCTCCGGAGTCCAACTCGACTTCGACAAACTGCAAGTCGTCCCCGAATACATCGTAATCTACCACATGGCTCTTCGGCATTCTTCTTTCTCCTGTTGCGAGCTGAAAACGGTAGTATGGCCCAATTATACCACCTGCCCACTCAATGGGTGAGCAAAGCGGGCGACTGCGGGCCGAGAATGACTCGCAGAAGGCGTTGGCATGCCTCTTTCCACAACCTTCGGCGTCTGCGAGGCCCCAGAAGCCCGGCCGGAACGCCTCAATTCCCAAGAGGCTACTCGAAGCGTTGCCCACAAGCGCATGCGCGGTGGCTTCTGCCACGCCTCGCCGGCATGTCTTGGACGCCACACTGGGGTGCAGCCGAGCTGTGCCGCGGAGTCCATTGCCCTGGGTCTCGGGCGAGGCGCCCTGGCCGTCATGCTGTGGAAGCCGCAATGCAGCGCGGCGGCCGCTGCCCGCGTCTCCGG
>JAUVHW010000357.1 GCA_030593075.1 Ardenticatenales bacterium | reverse complement strand
GTTCTGGGCCACGTGGGTTCCGATGGTGTTGTCCTGGGTACCTGTCTTCCTGATAGCTGGCACGTGGCTGCAATTCCCACCGTGGCAGATCGGCTTTCTTATCGGAATGATAGTTTGGGGATCGGCCGGCGCTTCGGCTGCGACGGTGGCGCTTGGGGGGCTGAGAGTTGACTTTGCTGCTGAAGAGTTGAGGCAGCGCACATCTATCTTGACGAGTTACCTGATGATGGGACTCAATGCGGTTTTCGTTCTGCTGACAACCGCCACGTGCATCTGGCTCATGGTCCGCCTGTTTCGCGATAGCCGCGTTGTGCTGGCAATCCAGGCGCTGGCCGGTTATGGTGGTGTGGAGTGGGTCTTCTCGGACAAGCCGTGGGCCCCACTTGCCCTGGTGGGTGCTCAGGTCGCATTCTGGATTGGGGTGAAGGTGCTCTGGGCTGCTGCTGTTCGTCGGCTGGAAGGATGGGAGGGGAGCTGAGGCCGAAACACCCTGGAGGGGCTCGGCCTGACGAACTGAGAGAGATGTCTGCCACTGCGGGATGGGATATCATATCTGAAGATCAGGGGCCGCTTGGCATGCCGACGGCGTGCCCTGCAGGCTGTCGGCTGCTGGCTGGAGAGTGTCCGGTCGAGGGCAGACCGCGCACTCGGATCTGTGCATGGGTTCTCACGCGGCCGGACGACCGCGATGGCCTCGGTACCACCGAACAGTAGCCAAATCATATGACCGAGCAACAGCAGAACTCGACAGACTGGTCGCCGAGGATGGTCGTCTGTGTTGGCGCGGTGGTCCTGCAGGGGGAACGCGTGCTCTTCGTACGCCAGGCCCAGGGCCACCCCCTCGAGGGGCGGTGGAGCATCCCCTGGGGCATCGTTGATCCCGGCGAGTCTCCGGATGCGGCGGCGCTGCGAGAGACGCGAGAGGAAAGCGGCGTCGCAGACGGATGGTTGCCCGTATCGCGCTCCTGTCTAGCAGGCTTTGCTTGAGGACACGCCATTCGGCCGGAAGAGGAGGTCACGTATGAAGAGGTCACGACTAATCTCCATGGGCGCTGCGGCCGCTGGAGCAGCGGCCGGCGCTTGGGCTGTCATCACCTATCGCCAGCAAAAGCGCGAGGCAATGGCCCGGCTGCAGGCGGGCAGCCAAGTAGCTCAAACGACCTGCGGCCGCGTCGAGTATGCCGCAGTGGGCGAAGGGCCGGCGGTCCTGGTTCTCCACGGCGGAGCCAGTGGCTACGATCAGGGTTTGATCCTTGCCTGGCCCGAGGGTGGTCTCCAGCTCATTTCACCATCTCGTCCCGGTTACTTGCGCACTCCTCTGGAGACAGGCCGAACGTTCGAGGAACAGGCAGACGCCTTTGTGGCTCTGCTCGACGCCCTGAGCATTTCGCGGGCGGCCGTGGTTGGCATATCGGCCGGGGGACCTTCGGCCCTGCACTTCGCCCTGCGCCATGCCGACCGCTGCTGGGGACTGGTGATGCTGTCCGCCATTAGCCGGCCGCTTCCGCGGCTGCCGGCCGCCGTGCGGTTCATGGAGAGAGTGATGATGGGCTCGGATTTCCTGCCCTGGCTGCTGCTGAATCGGCCGCTGGTCAAGCTCTTCTTGGGCTTCAAACTGCAGGCGCGGACGGCCGAGGAGCGGGAAAAGGAGGCCCTGCTGGGGCGTCTTACGCGAGCGATGTTCCCGATCAGCCTGCGCCTGGCGGGATTGTTCAATGACGCGGAGCAGGTGGGCGCTCTGCTGGCCTACCCGCTGGAGAAGATATCGGTGCCCACGCTGGTGATTCACGGGGAGGCCGATTGGATTGTGCCCTTTGCCCAGGGCGAATCGTGCGCTCGCGCAATACCGGGGGCGGAATTCCTATCCATACCCGGCGGCAGCCGCCTCTGCTTCGTCAGCCACCTTGAAGCGACCGAGCCGGCCCTGAAGGGCTTTCTGACCGCTCATGCTCCACAGGAATAGAGCACCGCGTCCATGCTGCGGGTTGCTCAGCCGGCCCCGTTGACCAGAGGTTGAATGCAGCAGAAACAGATGAGGAGGAGTTGCCATGAAAGCGAACGGGTCCGATATGCCGCGATGCGAGGATTGCCCCCTGCGGAAAAGGGCGGAGGCGAGACCCAAGTCGTTGCTGGGACGGCTGTGGCACTGGCACATCGGCTGGTGCCCGGGATGGAAGGCCTATCAGAAGTACCTGTCCGAATATGCCTGATCCGGGCGCCGGGCCTCCCGCGGCCCGCGTGACCGGCCGCAAGTGATAGGCATGGCTGTCTCATTAGGCAACCAGGCCGCCCCTGGATGAAGCCCCAACCACTGAAAGCCTTTCACGTGATGGCCAAGCCGCGGGGGGCGATCTGCAACCTGGCCTGCCAGTACTGCTACTATCTCCCCAAGAATGACCTTTATCCCGGCAGCCAGTTCCGCATGCCGGAAGAGGTGCTGGAGGCGTACACTCGCCAGTACATAGCCGCCCAGCGGGTTCCCGAGGTCACCTTTGCCTGGCAGGGCGGCGAGCCCACCCTGATGGGGGTCGATTTCTTTCGACGGGCCGTCGAGCTTCAGAAGGAATACCGCCGGCCGGGTATGCGGGTCCTCAACAACCTGCAGAGCAACGGCACGCTGCTGGACGATGAGTGGTGCCGGTTCTTTCGCCAGAACGGCTTCCTCATCGGGCTGAGTCTGGATGGACCGGGCCGGCTTCACAACGCCTACCGGACCGACAGGGGCGGCAAGCCCACCTTTGACCGGGTCATGGCGGGGCTGGGATTGCTGAAGGAGCACCGGGTCCAGTACAATGTCCTGGCTACCGTCAACGCCGCCAACGCCGATCATCCGCTGGAGGTCTATCGCTTTCTGCGGGACGAGGTCAAGGCCCAGTTCGTTCAGTTCATCCCCATCGTCGAGAGAGATATTGGCACCGGCTTTCAACAAGGCGACCGGGTCACCGGCCGGTCGGTGACCAGTCGGTCGGTGACCGGGCGGCAGTACGGCAAGTTCCTGATCGCCATCTTTGACGAATGGGTGCGGCGCGACGTGGGAAGGGTCTTTGTGCAGATCTTTGACCTGGCTCTGGCGGCCTGGTGCGGGCAGCCGGCCGGCCTGTGCGTCTTTGCGCAGACCTGCGGCCGGGCCTTGGCGCTGGAACACAATGGGGACGTCTATTCCTGCGACCACTACGTGGAACCGGATCACTGGCTCGGCAACGTCGCCAGCGGCAACATCGCCAGCGGCAACGCTGCCGGCGCTGAACTGGGCGACCTGGTCGCGGC
>JAUVHW010000390.1 GCA_030593075.1 Ardenticatenales bacterium | reverse complement strand
AGAACGAACGGTACCCCCCGGCCGCCATCCTAGACCAGATCGCCGGCTCGCTGGCGGAACGCGGCCAGAGGACTGATTCAGCAGGATATGAACCCAATGAGGCCGGCCGACTGGTGTCTGGAACCTTCCTGCCCATGCTGGCCAGCATCTATGATCGGTACCAGTCGATGCTGGAGGCACAAGGGGCGCTGGACTTTGACGACCTGGTGTGGAGGGCGGCCGATCTCTTGGAGCGGAATCCCAGCCTGGTGCAGGAGCTGCGCCGCCGCTGGCCCTACGTGCTGGAGGACGAGGCCCAGGACAGCGTGCCCCTGCAGGAACAGCTTCTGGAGACGCTGACCGGGCCTGAGGGCAACTGGGTGCGGGTGGGCGACCCGAATCAGGCGATCATGTCCAGTTTCACCTCGGCCCACCCGCGGCATTTCCGCGCCTTTCTTACACAGCCGAACGTGACCGAGCTGCCGCTGCCCGAATCCGGCCGCTCGTCGCGCAAGATCATCGACCTGGCCAACCGGCTGGCAACCTGGGCTTGCACCGAGCATCCGGTGCCGGAGGTTCGAACCGCCGCCTTTCTGCGGCAATCGATACAGCCCTCCCCGGCTGGGGATGCCCAGCCCAACCCGCCCAATGATGAGAGCACAATCCGGATCCGCGTATACCGTCATCGCGAAGAGGGCGAACTGCCTGCGGTGGCGCGAGCCGCCTGGGAGTACGTGCTTCGGCACCCGGACCAGACGGCCGCCATCCTCGTGCCTACCAACCGGGTCGGCCACAAGGTAGCGGAGATCCTGGATACTCACGGTGCGGCCTACGACGAGCTGCTTCGGGGCAGCGGGCGGATTCGGGACATCGCGTCCGCGCTGCACGCTATCCTGGCGCTCCTGGCCGACCCGCTGGACCCGCGCCGGCTCGAGGCCGGGTTCGTGGCCCTGCTCGACATGGGTGCTCTCGCCGCCAGCCCACATTCTGAGGAGACGGCATCGCCCGAGACCAGCCTGACCCAGGCAGACCGCGACCGCATCCGGACCATTCTGCGCAGCGTGCGCCAGCCGGAGGCATTGCTCTACCCAGCGGCGGGCGCCGATATCGGTGACGCGCTTCCCCAGGGCGTGGCTACCCCGCAGGAGTTGCAGTCCATCGCCACTTATGTCAACTGGCTGCGACGGGCCGTTGAAGCGCTGGCGCTGCCTGCCGATGCCCTCATACTTACCTTGGCCGACGATCTCTTCCGCGACCAGGTCGACCTATCCATCGCCTACCAGATCAGCGCGTATTCTCGTACGGTCTTGGACGCCAACCCTGGCTGGCGCCTGCCCGAGCTTGCGGAGCAGCTGGAGAGAGTCGCTTCTGGCACGGTCCTGGTCAGAGGAACCGGCGCAGCGGACCTGGGGTACAAACCTCAGCCGGGGCGGATTACCCTGGCCACGCAGCATGGCGCCAAGGGGTTAGAGTGGGACACCGTCTATCTGGTGGGGATAGACAGCCACTGGATGCCAAGCCATCTGGACGCTCACTTCATTGGAGCGTATGGCCTCTTGGGGGATGACCCCAGCGCCGAAGCGGCCGCAAGGCTCCGGCTGCTGATGGAGGGAGATGCCGGCCTGTTCCCCGGCTTGAACGCCACCGAGTCGGCCCACGTCGAGTTGATCGCGGAACGGCTACGACTGCTCTACGTCGGGATTACGCGCGCTCGATGCAACCTGTTCATCAGCCGCAGCACTACCGTCTCTATCTACGACCAGGACCGAGAGAGAGCGCCCGCTTCCGCCCTGGGCGCGCTGCACGAGCACCTCAAGGGAGGCAGGTAGTGCCGAGCCGGCCCAGCCCTCTCACCCGTGCCCGTCTCCGGGACCTGGCTGCCTGCCCGCGCCGCTTCTGGCTGCGCTACCAGCGCCACATGCCCTGGCCGGCCGCGCCGCTCCCGCCGGCGGTGGAGGAGAAGATCGAGCACGGCCGAGAGTTCCACCGGCTGATGCAGCGCCACTTTCTGGAGCTTCCCCCCCAGAGCATCCCTCCCCAGTTGGCCGGCTTTTGGGAGGCCTGGCAGCGCCATCCCGTCCGGCTGCCACCCGGCCGGCGGATGCCCGAGATCACTCTCACAGTCCCGCTGGGCGACCAACGGTTGTTGGCTCGCCTGGACCTCCTCGTGCTGGCCGAGGATGGCCGCGCGCTCATCGTCGACTGGAAGACAGAAACCAACCCCCGCACCCGCGCGCAGCTGCAGGCCGACATCCAGACCCGCCTTTATCCGTTCGTACTGGCAGAAGGAAGCAGTGGGCTGGCGCTGCCAGGGGGAGCGGCCGACCTGGAGCGGATTGAGATGATCTACTGGCAGGCGAACGACGCCGCTAACGCTGTGCGGTTTCCCTATTCGGCCGAGGCCCACGCCGCCAGCCACGAGGTGCTTCGCGCGCTCGCCGACCAGGCCAGCTCGCTGGTTGCGGCGGCCGAGCCACCGATGGTTGACAAGGTGACGGTCTGCGCATCCTGCGCCTACCGGACGTACTGCGGCCGGCGGGTACCCCCGGCACCGGTCACGGACTGGGAGACGGACCTGGAACCAGCCCCGGAGCTGGAACCGTCTCGGTAGCGCTGCGGCCGCACGTGGCAAAGCAAGCGCTGTGATGGCCTACTCAGGAGACCTGCCACAGAGTGCGCCTCTCGCTGCACCGGCACCCCTTGAGAATCCACGGGCGGGTGCGAGAAATCACCCCGAGCCGCAGGTCCGCGTCCATCAGCCCGAGAACTCAGGATGCCTGGTGCCGCTGCTGGCGACAAACCACAGCGAACCTTGCGAAGGTGCCGAACCCTCGGTTCGCAACCTTCGCGAG
>JAUVHW010000107.1 GCA_030593075.1 Ardenticatenales bacterium | reverse complement strand
GATGTGATGAAGGAAGTCATTCCTAGAGACGGCGTTTTCCTGGGTGAGCTGCACACGGTCAGACAGGTGCGCAAAGGTGCGCTTTGGATCCCCACCATCAGCGTTCGCGGGGGCGACACCGACGACGACGCGGGAGCCAGCATGGTGGCGCGGGCCCGGTCGCGGGCCAAAGACATTCTGCGAACGCACGAGGTCGAACCACTGCCGGACGACGTCAGCAGGCAGCTGGATGAGATCAGGGAACGGGCGTGCCGGGAACTGGTGCGAGACTGAAGCACGTGGCCGGGTTCGTGCTCCAGGGAGAGACAGCCATTTCTGAGATGGCGTTGAAACCGGACATAGGAGAGCAGAGCGAGAGGAGGTGAGCGTATCGAGCAAGTGAGTTAAAGCACTGTCTCACGGATGCGGACCTACAAATCTTAGAACAAAGGAGAAGTAGCGATGAAAAAGGAAACTCTATGGCTGCCGAGCCTGATTGTCATAATCAGTATGCTGATCGCGGCCTGTGGTCCTCAAGCCACCGAGGCGCCCAAGGCGACCGAGGAGCTTGCGGAAGAGCAGCCGACTGCCGCACCTGCCCCCACCGACACGCCTGAGCCCGAGGTGGTGGAACCCAAGATCCTGCGGGTACGGCTGTATTCGGACATCTCCAACCTGGACCCCGCTTTCCAGGTCTCGGAAAATGACTCCGTGGTCGCCTATGCCGTCATGGACGGCCTGGTGCGTTACTGCCCCAACTCTTACGATATCTGCAACCAACTGGCCGAGTCGATCGAGCAGTCGGAGGACGGCCTGGAGATCCGCTTCAAGCTGAAAGAGGGTGTCCAGTGGCACAAGGGCTATGGTGAGGTGACCACGGAGGACGTAAAATACTCCTTCGAGCGCTTCACCGATCCCGACCTGGACGCGGTCTACGCCGACGACTGGGCCACCCTCGACCACGTCGAGATCATCGACAAGTACAACGGCGTAATCCACCTCAAGGAGTCCTTTGCGCCGCTGTGGACCTCGACCTTGCCTGTGGGGAGCGGCACTATCATCTGCAAGAAGTTCGTCGAAGAGATCGGCGTCGACAAGTTCGCCACAGACATCATCGGCACCGGCCCCTACATATTTGACGAGTGGAAGCCCGGGCAGATGGTCATCCTCAAGAAGAACCCTGACTACTATGGCGGAGAGCCGGCGTGGGACGAGATCCATATGATCTGGATAGAGGACGATAAGGCTGCCGAAGTTGCCCTCGAAGCGGGCGACCTCGATTGGACCCGGATCAGCATCACCTCCGTGGACCGATTCGAGTCCGATCCCAGCTTCCTAGTCTGGAAGATGCCCTCGCTGCGGTATCGCTGGATCGCCATGAACATCCAGCACCCCAAGCTGCAGGATATCAACGTGCGCAAGGCCATCATCTACGCCATCGACGTGCCGAGCATCCTGGCGGCAACCTACCTGGGCCAGGTCGAACAGGAATACGCCCTGATCCCGCCCGGACTCATTGGCTACTGGGCCGACGCCCCGCGCTACGAGCGCGACGTGGAGAAGGCCAAGGAGTACATGGCCAAGGCCGGGCTGGAGACACTCGATCTCCGGCTTGATCTGCAGGACACAACCGAGTACCGTACCTGGGCGGAGATTATCCAGCAGAACTTGAAGGACATTGGGATTAACCTGGAGCTCAACACGATGGAATCCAGTGCCTACTGGGATACGAGCTTTGGGGAGCAGGCTGTCGAGAACAACGAGCTCTTGACCAGCAACTACTCCATGAATCCCGATCCTGCCTGGGCGACAATGTGGTTCACCTGTGACCAGGTGACTGTGTGGAACACGCAAAGCTGGTGCAACGAGGAGTATGACGAGCTGCACCGCAAAGGGCTGGTGACTACCGACGATGCAGAGCGCGAAAAGATCTACATCGAGATGCAGAGAATCTGGGACGAGGCAGCCCAGACCATCTGGATCACTCACGGTGCCCAGACCTATGCCCACACGCCCAACATTAGTCCGGCGACGTCACCGCACGGTACACCACACTACGAGTTCTTCCTGCCAGCTGATTAGAGGACTCCGGGGCCACAGTGGCGGTGGTCCAGCCCTGGGGCCTGCACGTGAGTGCGGGCCCCAGGTGACTCTATCCGCCAAGGCCGGCTATCCGGCGCGTCAGGTTGCCAGGTGACGCAACTTGGAAAGGAGTGTCCCGAAAGTGCGCACCTATCTCCTAAAACGATTCGCTATGACAGTGCTGGTGCTCGTATTGGTGATTGTCTACCTCACACTACTGGTCCATGTCGTGCCCGGTGATCCGGCCAAGAGCCTGCTGGGACCGAGGGCCAACCCGGATCTAATCGCCAAGACCCGCGCGGCTATGGACCTCGACAAGCCCGTGCTTGTGCAGGTGGGCAACGCAGTGTGGAAGATACTGCACGGCAGTTTTGGCACAGACGTCTTTACCGGCCGGTCGATCAATGAACTCGTTGGCAGCGCTCTTCCCCACACCCTGATCCTGGCCTGGGTCAGTTTGGGGCTGGCTGTCGTCATAGGCGTCCCGCTTGGTGTCTATTCAGCGACCCATCCCGATTCCTGGCTGGATCGTATTACAGCCGTGATCTCGATCTCTTGTATCACCATTCCTTCGTACGTGGGCGGACTGTTCCTCTTGTTGTTGTTTGCAGTCAAGTTCAAGGTAATGCCGGCCATCGGCCTGGGGGAAGAAGGCAATGTGCTGGACTATGTAACACACCTGATCCTGCCAGCGGTAGCCCTGGCCATCACCTGGGTGGGCTATCTGGCACGCCTGATCCGCGCCAGCCTGCTTGAGGTGCTCAACCAGACCTATATCCGGGCGGCCATGGCCGCCGGCCTATCCCCGCGGCTGATCTTTTTCAAATATGCGCTCAAGAACGCTCTGATCCCCATGGTGGCCGTGTTGGGCGTCGGCATCGGGAACTTGATGGCTGGTGCGGTCTTTGTGGAGCTGATCTTTAGCCGGCCGGGCATGGGCACGCTCATCTACAATGCCATCCAGGGCCGCAACTTTCCGATTGTCCGCGCTGGCGTTCTGACAGTCGCCTTTCTGTTTGTGGCGGCCAACCTGCTTGCCGACCTGGCATACACCTACCTGGATCCTCGGATCCAGCTAGACAAGGTGCGAGGCTGAAATGCAGTACGTCGCCAGACCCAGCAGTCGCTATCAGCAGTTTCTCAACCGCATTCCCATCCTGGGAGACGTGCTGAGGCAACCGTTGGGCGCTCTGGGTTCTGTGATCGTGTTGGTATTCATGCTCACGGTCCTCCTGGCTCCTGTGTTGGCACCGTACGAGTATGCCCAACAGGACATTCCAAGCATGTTGCAGGGCCCTTCGCGAGCGCACTGGCTCGGGACAGACCATCTAGGACGCGACCTGCTGTCGCGTATTATCTACGGCTCGCGCATTGCTCTTGGGGTCGCTATACCTGCGGTCGGCATTGCCTTGGCGGGTGGCGTTGTAATCGGGCTCACGGCGGGGTATGCGGGGGGAATCGTGGACGATGTCACCCTGGTCCTGCTTGACTCTGTACAGGCCTTTCCGGCAGTGATCCTGGCCCTGGTCATTCTGGCGCTGCTTGGCCCATCGCTGGTCAACGTAATCATCGTCATCGGCCTGGCCTGGACCCCCGGCTACGCCAGGATTACGCGGGCTCAGGTGCTTTCAACCAGGCAGCACCAATACGTCGAAGTCGAGCGCTCGCTGGGAGCAAGCCAGAAGCGTGTTCTGTTCCTCCATATCCTGCCCAACGTCGTGGCCCCGCTCCTCATCCTTGCCGCGATGGATCTACCGGTGGTAATCACCTTCGAGGCCGGACTTTCCTTCCTGGGGCTGGGCGTACGGCCGCCGACGCCCTCCTGGGGGGTGGTCCTGTCCGATGGTTTCAACTTCATCCGCCACTCACCGTGGCCCATCACCTGGGCGGGACTGACGTTGATCATCACCACGTTGGGATTCACCCTGTTTGGAGAGACCCTGAGGGACGTACTTGACCCGCGGCTTTCCGGAAGCCGAGGCACCTGATGACAGAGAAGATACTGCAAGTCAAGAAACTGGAGGTCAAATACCACACCCGAGAAGGCATCCTGACGGCGATCCATGACGCCAGCTTTGACGTTGACGAGGGAGAAATCGTTGGTGTCGTAGGCGAATCGGGATGTGGCAAGAGCACAGTGGCTTCGGCCGTGATGCGTCTGTTGCCACCCAACGGCCAGATCAGCGGCGGGCAGATGCTATTCCGGGGCAAGGACCTGTGCCAGCTCGACGAGGGGGGCATGCGATTATTGCGGGGCAAGGACATGGCCATGATCTTCCAAGACGCCATGACCAGTCTGAACCCCGTTTTCAGCATTGAACAGCAGATGATAGATGCTCAAAAGGCACGGATGCCCGCTACAGGTCAGAAGGGACAAAAGGCCTTGAGAGAGCGTGCTGTTATGATGCTGGAACGCGTCGGCATCTCAGATGCGGCAAGACAGATCAAGGAGTACCCCCACCAGTTCTCGGGCGGCATGCGCCAGCGGATCATGATCGCCATGGCTTTGCTCTCGAACCCCGCACTGCTGGTCGCCGACGAACCGACATCGGCACTCGACGTTACTTTGGAGGCCCAGATTCTGGAGCTGATCGTTGGTCTGCGAAAGGAACTTGGGACGGCCATCCTGTACATCACCCATGACCTGGGTGTGATCGCGCGGCTTTGCGACAAGCTGATTGTCATGTATGCGGGCAATATCGTCGAGTATGGCGACGTCTTTGGCATCTTTGATAGACCGAAACATCCCTACACGCAAGCGCTCCTGCGTTCCCACCCCTCACACAGCGTCCGAGCAGACCGTCTAAGAACGATACGTGGTCGGGTACCGAGCCTCCGAGAGCTGCCCCTTGGCTGCAAGTTCGCGCCTCGGTGCGACCTGGCGGGCGAGGTCTGCCACGGCACGGAACCGGACTTTCTGCTGGTCGACAGACGATACGTGCTGTGCCATGCCTACGGGCGGGCCTGGGGGGAGGCCGGCCCAACCGTGACGTTACCATCCGAGACCCGGAGACCTGCTGCCGTGAGAACGCTCGAGCGGACAGGGTCCGGCGACGGGGTGATTGTCAAGACGGTACAGGTGCGCACGCATTTCCGTGATCACGTTGCCTTCTTGGGCCAGGTCATGGGGCAGACGGGCGGTACCGTTCGGGCGGTGGATGGGGTGGATATCGAAATCCGGCGTGGCGAGACGCTGGGCCTCGTCGGCGAGTCTGGATCGGGAAAGACCACTCTGGGGCGGACAATTCTGCGCCTACTTGACCCTACGGATGGCACGGTCATCATAGATGGTCAGGACATTACCCGTATGCCGCAATCGAAGCTGAGACCGATGCGCGCCCGGATGCAGATGATCTTCCAGGATCCCTTCTCCAGTCTGAGCCCTCGCATGAAGATGGCCTCCATCTTGCTTGAGCCGTTTCGTATCCACGGCCTCCCGGTCGACGATCCCAAGGAGAAGGTCGACGAGTTGCTGGCCACGGTGGGTTTGTCGTCCGAGCAGGCCGACAAGTATGCGCATCAGCTTTCGGGTGGCCAGGCCCGCAGGGTGGGCATCGCGCGAGCCCTGGCGCTCAATCCGGATATCCTGGTGGCGGACGAGCCCACCGCCGGCCTGGATGTGTCAGTGGCGGCCGGCGTCCTGAACTTGCTAAAAGACCTGCGCGAGGAGTTCAACCTGGCCTATGTCATCATCACACACAACCTGAATGTGATCAGCTTCATCGCGGATCGGGTCGCCGTCATGTACTTGGGCAAGATCGTCGAACTGGCCGAGGCAGAATACCTGTTCACTCAGCCGAGGCATCCCTACACAGAAGCGCTAATGTCCGCCATCCCGATCCCCGACCCTCGGCTGCGGGACAAGATACAGCACATCATCTTGGAGGGCGAGATCCCCAGCGCCCGCAACCCGCCACCAGGATGCCCTTTCCATCCGCGTTGCCGGTATGCGGAAGAGCGATGCATCGCCGAGGTTCCTCGCCTAAGAGAGGAGAATGGCAGCCAACGCCTGACCGCGTGCCATTTCCCGGAGCGGGTGCAGTTCAGGCTCTCGTGGGACTGAGAGAGGGGAAGACCAGGGTAGGGAGGAACCAGGTTCCATGCGCTGGCCCAGGGCATTATCGTGCTTGCCACCGAGCTGCGCGCCAGCATGGGATATGGGGTGAGTCTCACCACCGCCACGCGGGGAGACGGGGGAGATCTGGACCGCAAGGACCTGATGGCGACGGCCGACCTGGTGGAATCGCTGCCCAACGTTGACGCCGCCCGAATGGTGGTGGCCAGCGGTAGCTATGGCGGTTTCATGGGTACCTGGATCGTGGCGCACACTGACCGCTTGTGCTGCGCGATTTCCGAGCGGGCGTGTCCAATCGTCATAGTGCGGTCAGCACCAGCGACTTTCCACCGCTGGAGGTTGGGTATTGGCTCGGGAATACCTGGGAGCGGCCGGAACGACTCTGTGAGCAGTCCCGGCTCCGCTACGCGGCCGGAACGCATACCCGTCTGCTCGTCGTACACAGCGAGGATGATCTGCGTTGGCCGATAGAACAGGCGGAGCAGTTGTTCACCCCGCTCACATTGCTCAAGCGCGAGGTGTTGTTCATTCGCTATCCCGCGCCTAATGATCATAGTCTCCCTCGCGGCGGTCCCCCCGATCTGAGACTGGACCGGCTCCATCGTCTGACCGGCTGGCTGGACCGGTGGTTTGAACCGCAGCGAGATCTGGAAACCCTCGGAACGAACGAAACTTTCACTGTGCGAAGGGAACGCAGCAAGTGAAGCGCTTGCAGGTCTTGGCCGAGGAACAGCTCCAGCAGATGCACGAGGCGACCCTCTCGATGTTGTCCGAGACGGGAGTCAAGCTGACCCACAGTGGGGCGCGAGAGCTGCTTCTTGAGCATGGTGCGACCACAGATGGAGAGCGGGTGCTTCTTCCGCCCGACCTGGTAGAAAAACGCCTCGGCCAGTGCCCGCACACCGTGCGCTTGCAGGGGCGGGACCCGGAAAGAGCGGTCGAACTTGGCCGTGGCGATTGGTAGGCCCACAACGTGGGAGGCGTGCCGAATGTTCTTGAGGCCGAGTCCCGTCGCCCGGCCGTCCGCGACGACGTTGCCCGGGCAGCCCATCTGCTTGACGCGCTGCCAAACGTGTCCACCGTTACCCCCCACTACACTCCACAGGATGTGCCGGATGATCGGATGGCGCTGTGGATGTACTATGATGCCGTGGTCAATACCACCAAGCCAATTCGCGGCCCGGGCACACAGACAGCCCGTGAGGTTCGCTTGCTGGCTGAGATGGCCGATATCGCCTGCCCTGAACTCGGCCGCAAGGCTCTGACGGTGGGGATCTCGCCCATCAGCCCGCTCACCTTTCCGGACAGCATTGTGGATGCGATGCTCGAAACCGCGCGCCGGGACATGATCCTGGGCCCTCTCCCATGCCCTATCATGGGCGCCACGGCCCCGCTATCGGTGGCAGGGAGCGTGACCCCGCAGAACGCCGAGGTGCTGGCCTCGGTTGTCCTGGTGCAACTGGTGACCTCCGGGCTGCCAGTCATTTACAGGGGCCGGCTCAGCTTGATGGATCCTCACACAGGCCTGTCGGTTTGGGGGAGTCCCGAGATAGGGGTGATCTCGGCTGCCATCGTCCAGATGGCGCATTACTACGGCCTGCCGGTTGACGTCTATGGCCTGAGCACCAGTTCGCACGTTCACGACATCCAGAGCGGGTACGAGCGGGCCTTTGGTGCTTTGATTCCGGTCCTGGCCGGGGCCGACGAGATCTCGGGTGTGGGCGAGATGGACGGCGGGGTCAACAGCTCTCTGCTCCAGATGATCATCGACGACGAGATACTCGCCAGCATCAAGCGCATCCGGCGTGGCGTGACGGTGGATCAAGATGCGCTGGCGTTGAGCGTCGTCGACAAGGTGATGAACAGTACCGGCAACTTTCTGACCGAAATGCACACCGTTCGCCACCTTCGGGGCGGCGAGGTGATGGCTGCCGGTCTGGCAGAACGACGCTCCTGGGAGGAATGGGATCAGGCCGGCCGGGACGACATGGCGGATCGGGCGCAGGCAGAGGCCGAGCGGCCATTGGCTGAGCATGAGGTCCCTCCGCTGACGGAGGATCAGGAGCGCGAGCTAGACGGGGTTCTGCGGGCGGCCGAGAGGGAGCTGGCCCGTAGCTAGCGGTCACCTCCCCGGGCGTGGGCTGCGGCACTGGGTCGGCGGGCAGGTGCCTGGCCGCTGAGGGAACCGGCCCTTCCGGTGCACAGACAGAGATGGAGATCAAGTGATCAAGAACTACGGTAGCCAGAGCATGATCGCTCCGCTGCGCCGGGTGCTGGTCAAGCGGCCGGACCAGACCTTTGCGGAGGGGGACCCGGTTCGGTGGCATTACACCGGCCGGCCCAACCTGGAGGTGGCCCAGCAGGAGCACGATGCTCTGGTCCAGATCCTGCGCGAGTCGGGAGCGGAGGTGGTCTACCATGACCAGGCTCAGCCGGAGCGAGCTGACGCCATCTATGTCTACGACCCGGCCATCGTGACCGATGAGGGGGCGGTTGTCCTGAGGCTGGGCAAGGACCTCCGCCGAGGCGAGGAAGAGGTCATGGCCCGCCGCCTGAACGAACTGGGAGTGCCAGTGCGCTACACGCTCCACGGTGAGGCGCGAGCTGAGGGCGGGGACCTGCTATGGGTGGATCACGAGACGCTGGCGGTGGGTCTGGGCTTTCGCACCAATGCTGAAGGGCTGCGTCAGCTTGAAGATGCCTTGGATGGGATGGGGATTACCATCATTCCAGTCGAGCTGCCCTACTTCTCGGGCCCAGAGACCTGCCTGCACCTCCTGTCGCTGATCAGCATTGTGGACCACCAGCTAGCCGTGGTATATCCGTCTCTGCTCTCTGTCCCCTTTTGGCTCTACCTTCAGCAGCGCGGTTTCCGGTTGATGGAGGTGCCTCAGGACGAATTCGAGACCATGGGGCCGAACGTGCTGGCGCTGGCTCCCGGCCGCTGCCTGATGCTGGAGGGCAATCCAGTGACCAAGCAGCGGCTGGAGGAGGTAGGCTGCGAGGTGCTGACCTACCGGGGGGACGAGATCTCTCTCAAAGCCGAGGGTGGCCCCACCTGCCTGACCCGGCCGATCCTTCGGGGGGGCTGACGGTGCGAGCGGTTGAACAGCGCGTGCTGGACGCCATCGATGTCGATGGCATGCTGGCCTACCTGGGCGAACTGGTCGCTGTTCCCAGTTTGACCGGTCAGGAGACGGCCGCCCAAGAACATGTAGCCGCTCAGATGGAGAGGTGCGGGCTTGACCTCGACGTCTGGGAGCTGGACCTCGCCAAGCTGCGCGAACACCCGGCATTCTGTGCTGAACTCGAGCGGGAGAGGGCGCTGGGTGTGGTGGGAGTGACGGGGGCGGACATGGCCGCGGGGCGCAGCCTGATCCTGAATGGTCACGTTGACGTGGTGCCGGCCGGCGACCCAGCCAACTGGCGCTATCTCCCATGGCAGGCCACGCTAGCCGACGGGCGAGTTTACGGCCGGGGGGCCTTGGACATGAAAGGCGGCCTCTGCTGCGCCCTCTTTGCGGCCAAGGCGCTGCACGATGCCGGCGTCCGCCTGACGGGCAAGCTGATAGTGGAAAGCGTCGTCGGCGAGGAGGATGGTGGGATAGGTACACTGGCTGCGGTGCTGCGGGGCTATCGGGCCGACGGCGCGTTGGTGCTCGAGCCGACCGAGTTGGCTGTGGCGCCGGCTCAAGCCGGCGCATTGAACTTTCGCGTGAGGGTGCCAGGTCGATCGGCGCACGGTTGCGTGCGATCCGAAGGGGTCAGCGCCATCGAAAAGTTCGTTCTTCTCTACCAGGCCCTGATGGACCTGGAGCGGCAGAGGAACCGGGCGTCGCAGGACCCGCTCTTTGCCCGGTACGCCGAGCCCTATCCAATCTGTGTCGGGACCGTGCAGGGCGGTGATTGGGCCTCCACCGTTCCAGAGAGCTTGACCTTTGAGGGCCGCTATGGCGTGGCGGTAGGGGAGGAGATTGGCGCGGCTCGGCGTCTCCTGGAAGAGACTGTGGCTCAGGCAGCCCAGAACGATCCCTGGCTGCGCGAGCACCCGCCGCAGGTCGAGTGGTGGGGTGGGCAGTTCGAACCGGCCTGCATAGCCCCGGATCACCCTATTGTGACGGCTGTGTGCGGCGCCTACTGCGACGCGACCGGGGGTCCCACCCGCGTGGAAGGGGTGCCCTATGGCGCGGACATGCGCCTGCTGGTGAAGGTGGGGCAAACCCCGGCCGTGCTCTTTGGGCCGGGTGACGTGCGCAACGCCCACCGGGCGGACGAGTTCGTGCCGGTGGCGGATTTGATCGCGGTCGTCCGTACGCTGGCGCTGACGGCGCTCCGCTTTTGCGGTTGCGACGAAATGTGAAGCGCTGCGCTAGCTCGTCTGTCGAGTTAGTGGTATGCTGGCTTGGCGAACACGGCAAGGAGAGAACATGCTGGAACTGGCGCGAGAGATTGAAGATGAGCTGATTGCCTGGCGTCGGGACTTTCACGCCCATCCCGAGCTGGGTTTCGAGGAACACCGCACGGCCGCCAAGGTAGCCGAGGTGATGGAGTCGCTGGGCTATCGGGTCCGCACCGGTGTCGGCCGCACTGGCGTGGTGGCAGAGCTCGGCGAACGTGGTCCTACTGTTGCCCTCCGGGCCGACATGGATGCGCTGCCTGTGCAGGAGGAGAACGAGGTGCCCTACGCTTCGCAAGTCCCCGGTGTGATGCATGCTTGCGGCCACGACGCGCACACGGCTATCGCGCTGGGGGCGGCAACGCTGCTGGCGCGGCAGGACCTTCCGGGGACGGTCCGCTTTCTCTTTCAGCCCTCGGAGGAAAAGGCTGAC
>JAUVHW010000189.1 GCA_030593075.1 Ardenticatenales bacterium | reverse complement strand
AACTGGGGAAAGGGGGCAGGGGCTTAACTCCGAGTTACACCCCTAATTCGGCCCTCGGTAGCCTCACCACTGCACAGGCACCGTCATTGTCGGCCGCTGAGATGCCCAGCACCAGCTAGGATTACATTCTACCACGCCGAGCGCCTCACGGCCAGTGGCGGAGAAGCAAGCGGTGGGCCTCGGAACCCATCTGTGCTGATAGTCGCCGAGGCCCACCTAGTGGAAGGGAGGCACCCCATGAGGAGGGGTGTAGGCCCTCCCTAAGCGAGGGCCGGAGACCATATTTCAGGTCACCCGCCCTCGCAGAACTAGTATGGTGGCGGTGCCGGGAGTCGAACCACGGTCCTTCGGCTTAGCCGCTTGTCCTCACCGCAGCTTCTAGGATATCAGATCCTACCATGTGGCGCGAGGCCGGCTGCTGGGTCCAGCCCCGCGCCGTTGCAAAGAGGTAGGTCGCCGCGCCGATTAGCTCGCGGCAGCCGACATGCCATTGTATCACGGGCTAACCGGTGGGTTTCTACTGAAACAAGTGGAGAAACGAAAATAGGGGGCCGCAGGGGCTTGTGCTAGTACTACGCTGGTGCTATAACCTGAGTATGCCTACAAAGGAATGGACGAAAACCCGGAAGCTCAAGACGTTCTGGATCACACATGAGGAGGACGATGCATTCAGGGCGGCTTGCATAGCGGCCGAGAGAGGGCAGGCCGAGGTGCTACGGGAGGCTGTCCAGGTGATGATAGATGACCCCGCGCCCGCGAGGGCGAAGTAAGAGCCCCCGGCAAACCCCGGGAGCTCTGAGAGCACAGGAGGCACGATCCCATGCCCAACAATGAGGATACACCCGGCAGCGAGGGCGGTCAATGGCAAGCCGTGCCATCAAGCCATCATATCGAATGGGCCTACTGGATCGAGCGGGCCGACGATGCGAGTCAAGCGCTTCCGCCGCACATGCGGACGATTGCGGCCGTGGCGACCGGGCTGGATGAGGAAGCCCACATGCGCCTGATTCTAGTAGCCCCGCGGCTGCTGAAAGCGCTGGACGAGATGTTCACCAGCGTCGACGAACTACTTGTGCAGACGGGGGAAATGGCCGACATCCAGCACATCTTGGATGCCGTGGGCCAGGCCATGCAGCACGCTGAAGCCGCCATCGCCGCAGCCAGGCCCCCAGTGGCGGAAGGGAGTCAAGCCTGATGCTCAGCGAGAGAGGCGACACGCCACACGCCCGCGTCAGGGACATCACTGGCGAAAAGACGGTCTGGCTAGCCGACATCAAAGTCCGAAGCGCGGATGTTACGGCATGGGGCTGGCAACGAGGCATCAGCCCCGACGCTGACCTCTGGATCACCCCAGAGGAGGCGGAGAAACTGACGCTGGCCCTCACGGCCATCTGGCCTCAGATCGTAGAGGCCGCCTGCGAACAGCGGCGCCGAGAGAAGGCGCCCGATGCCTGACATGATGGAGGTCGGGGACCAGACGCCGAAGTGCCGGCCGTGCCGCGAGGACCGCTGCCGGGACTGCAGCGGCTGGCTGTGCGCCTGTCCGGGGCACGAACTGAGCGATCGGGCGCTCTTGAGGCTGCTACGGGACATCGCCGAGAGCGCGAGCGAGAACTGATGGCCTATCTCAAAACGGTTTACCGGCGGAAGTGTGAAGACTGCGACAAGTTCGCCACCGAGATTCTCTGCAACCGCTTCAACGAGGAGATCAACTGCTACTGCGGGACGCATGGAACCCGGCACCTAGTCCAACAGCAAGCGTGGGAGCGCGAGAGTCTGCCGCGTGATCGCACCGGAGCCAAGCCGTGACTGAGTTCTGGGTAGTCCTGTGGACCCTCGGAGTCCTGGCCCTGGCCGCAGCCTGCCTGCTGCCGGAGATATGGAGGGATGGACCGTGAGTGGGGGCCAGCCGGGGCGGGCACCACAGTGCGAGCGTGAAGGGCCGAAGGGTGAGAGTTGCCAGAAGCCTGAGCATCACCGGGGCAACCACTCTGATGGCCGGGTCGTATGGTTCGCTGGCATCTACGTCGCGCCCCAGGCCCGGAAGGAGGAGCCATGAGTGAGCAGACGTTTGACGAATGGTGGGCCGACTATTGCTACGGCGCAACAGACAAGGTTGAGCGGTATGAGGAGTCTTCCGCCCGTGCTGCTTGGCACGCCAGCCGCCAGTCCCAGAACCGGGGGCTCGTGGTGGCGCTGGAAGCTTTCATGGCAGCGACCCCCAGCCACCTTGAAGCCTTCCCCGCACGCAAAATGGCTGCGCCACTCATCGCGGAGGCCAGGCCGTCATGAACAGAGCCGTGGCCCGGAGGCCCCAGGATGGACCCTCAGCGGATCTCCTGCGACGGCGGGACCACGCTGGGCAGCCTGGGGTGCCCGTCGCTCCGGGTCACGGCTCTGGGCAGGACGCCCAGTATCGCGGCAGGGATGCCGCTACCCCAGTGCGTCGGTGGTTTCCACCACCAGGAACTCCCGCGCCACCGGGCGCACTGGGGCACCGTGCAGCGTGGAGCTGGGTCAGTGGGCCAAGGGACCCGAAACCCAAGCCCGTTCGGGAGGGACCGGCCGCAGGGTCGGTGTCCCGCTGGCCCTGCCCTGCGCTGGACGCGGGAGAAAGGGGGGCCCAAGAGGGCTTCGCAAGCTATGAAGTAGCGGACGAGATCAGGAACCCCCGTCCCTTTGCGGGGGCGGGGGCTCCAAGCTAGCTAGGTACTAGGAGGATAACACAGATGGGGTTCTATATCCAGACACCAAGGAACACCGACAAGGCGAACGAGCTTGCCCAGCTCCACGGCGCAGAGGTGCAGGATGGACCACTAGCTTTCGCTGAGGTGCCAGAAGACAAGGCGCTAATCTGCGTCGTGACCAACGGCGCATTCGAGGCCGCAGCACTCTGCTACTGCGAAGCTGAGCAGGTGGCCTTCAACGATGTCGGCGACCCCCGGCCCCGTACGTAGGCTCCTGTTTTCAAGGGCCGTTCGTCTGGCATCTATTCGAAGTATCAGCATGACCGCCCCAACAGCCTGCCCGGACTGCGGCCACCCGGCACACTACGGCAAATGCTTCGTGGTGGTGGGCAACGCCTACTGCCCCTGCACGACCAAGGCCGGCGAGAACGCGCTGGAGGCGCTGCTACTGGTCCACAGAGCCCACGTTGCCGGGCGGCGGGCTGTTGCGAGGCTGAACTGATGGCCACAAGCAACCCGACCGGATTGACAGAGGAAGAGTTGGACGACTGGCGATATGTCCATTACGGAACAGGACTATCTCGCACCATCGTCGTCACCTGCCAGGGCTGGAGCTCCCACTGCTACTGCACCTGGAACAGCGAGGGCCGGCGGGTCTGCTGCCACTGCGGAGAGAGGATGAAGCCATGACCGCCCAGGTATCCCAGTGCTGCGGAGCGCCCGCGGTCCCCGAGAGGCTGGGCACCTGTACCCGCTGCGGGGAGCACACTGGGTTCGACGCCACGCGCACCTGCGCCACCTGTCTTGAGGAAATCCCGGAGGCGGATTGGCCAGGGAGTACGCAATGCTACCGCTGTCAGCGACGGGACGAGGCGGAGCGAAAGTTCTGGGGATTCACTGAGGAAGCATGGAGGAGGCGTTGGGGTGGGTGAGTCCGCGCGCACCTGCACTAGCTGTGGCCAAGAGCTTGACCCGTTCACGCCCACCTTCCCCGACTGGCCGCTGCCCGCGTACTGCTGGCCCTGCCAGAGAGCGAAGCTGATCGTGGTGCCGGCAGCCCTTTTCCCGGATGACGACTACGACGGCGGGCTCGGTAGCGGGGACTGGATAGCAGCAACCGAAGAAGCGAGAGAGCAGGCAAGCTGGCCGGAGGAGGAAGAGACGGATGGCTGAGACACTCGAAGGAACCATCGCCCCGGCTGGGAGCCTGAGTATGTCCACTTCGATCAAGGCCCTCTTCACGGCGTTTATTGCGGTACAGGCCGAACTGCCCACAATTCCCAAGGAGAAGGTGGCGCAGACTGAGAAGTTCAGCTACAGCTACGCTGACCTGGCCACCGTAATGCCAGCCATACTACAGGTGCTCACGAAACACGAGCTCGGGCTTGTACAGACGGTCGGGCAGGATGGCCAGGGCGGCACTACGCTCACGACGATGCTGATCCACGCGAGCGGAGAATGGCTGAGCGATACCCAGACGCTCTTGCTCACGAAACAGGATTCGCAGGGGCAGGGCTCGGCCATCACCTACGGTCGGCGCTACGGTGTCATGTCGCTGCTGGGGCTGGTGGCTGAGGACGATGATGATGGAGCCGCCGCATCGCAACCGCAGTCGAAACCCAAGTCTCGCAGCCAAGCGAAGCCGACCACCACACCCGCACCCAAGTACGGCGAGAGCCAACCAGAACTGGCTGTCGCTGGCATCCTAGCGACTGCTAAGCGGATGGGTCTGAAGACCAATACGGATGCTGCTAGTTGGCTCGGGGTCGGCACAGAGAAGGGGAAGCACCCGCTTCAGGGCTGGCTCAGCAACGCAAAGGCGCACGGCCTCACGCCAGAACAAGCCGCAACCGTCGCGTGCGACTGCCTGGAGGAAATCCACACTGAGCTACAGAAGAATGAGGGGAACATCGGAGCCGCCCAAGAGGTCGTTGCGCCGCTGAGCCGCCTCGCGAAGTTCGCCGAGACCGTCAAGGACGGCACGGGGGAGGGAGCACAAACGGCACTGCCGGTGGAGCCGCGGGAGGCCACCCCGGACCCGGTACCTTCAGAGTCATGAGCGACGACAAGGACACCGCTAGTCCCCCGGTTCACGGCCAGGGCCTAGGCAAGCGGCAGCCTTTTGTTGGGACCGGGGTGGGAGGAACCATGATCACCACAGAGGAAGCGTTCTTGGGACTCCGCGAGGCGACGAAGAAGGTAGCGGTGCAGGCATACGAAGTGTCTCAGATTGCGCCCATGACGCCGGTATCGCTGGCAACAGCAATGGCAGACGGCGCGTGGCCTACCGCCGCCCAGGCCCTGGCCCTGGCCGTGCTGGAGGATCTAGGCGTGCCGTGTAACTCGTCTGCGTGTGCGCTTGTTGTCCACCCGATCTGCAAAGAGGCGAAGGCCCTCCGCCGCCGCATCGAGGAGCTGGGCCGGTGACCCCCCAGGATGGCACCAGCGGCTCCCAGGACGCCCGCATAGCAGGCGAGGGGCCTAAGAGCCTAGTGGGCTACGCCCTGCGGCAGAGGTGCAAGTTCGAGATGGACTGGTGTCTTCCTGCTTGGCGCAAGTGGTGGCTCACCTTCAAGTGCTGTCTAGCCATCCTCCTCTCCCGTGAAGACGCTCACGAGTATACCTTCGATGATGTCACGGTCGCCTACTTCAACTGGTTCACAACGAGCAGTATGGAGTTTGGTGCTGGCCAAGAGGGTAAGGTGCTACGAGTCCCTATGGCGGGACTTAGCTACTCGGTGGGATGGGATGGTTGGCCATGACTGACCGCATCCACTTCGGCCGCAAGCAGAAGCCCGAGGCGGTGTGCGCCAACTGCGGGGAAGCCTTGCATCGCCACAGCGCCCTCAGCGAGGGCCAGCCAGGGCTTTTCAACGACTGCCCCGGCTTCCGGCGCAAGGGGGCTAAGACCAAGGGCTCCAAGCGCTCCATCCACAAGTACAGCAAGGCCGCAGAGCGCAAGGCTGCGGACTACCTACGGGGCAGGCGAATGCCCAACACAGGCCGCGCTCCGCAGCTCGACGTGGTTGCCTACGGTCCCGATGGGGACGAACTCATGGGGGCCGAAGTCAAGCACGGCACGATCACGAAGCGCCGCAAGGACGCAATGACGCAGGCCGTGCTCGCAGCGCGGGGCAGGGGGAAGGGACTCATCCCCTGCCTCGTGGAGATAGACAAGCCAGGCCGGGGCTCGGGCGAGGGCGTGGACATGGTATCCCTGCGCGCCCAGGACTGGGAACGGCTGCTGGAGCGCCTAGGCGCTGGATAGGAGGAAGGACATGGAACCGAAGTTCAAGAATCGCGACAGGGTGCGTGTTGGTGGAATCACTGGCCGCGTGCATCTTGATGCCCTGACAATCTACGGTGGCTGCGGTATTTGGGCAGGCTATCACTACCTAGTGCAACGCGACGATGGGGTGAAAGATGTCTGGCCAGAGGACTCCCTCTCCCCCGTCGAGTGCTGGGTGCGCTGCTCTGGGAAGCACCGGCTAGTACCCTGCACTTGCGGCACCGGCACCAAGTGCGAGCAGGGCTGGGAGCGCCGAGTAGGAGAGAACGCATAAGGTGGCGCTGCTGACGGTGACCCTTTTCTACGATGGCGAGCCACCGATCTACAAGCCCGGCGCCGCCAACACACTGAAAGCCGCCACGACGGTGCTTGCCCTCTTGCGCTCCATTGAGAAATCGACGACGGGGAAGCGTGCGAAGACGCGCTGGACAGTGAACATCTACAGCCTTACAGACCGTGCCGTCATTGAGTTTGACACGGCCAGAATCCAGCGACCTGGGGCAGTGGACATCGACAAGATGCTGGCCACCATCGACCGGGGGCTGCCCTTCATCTACTCCAACTACGGGATGGCCGGGACCACCACGCCGATCACGCCGGCCGGCATCCTGGCG
>JAUVHW010000037.1 GCA_030593075.1 Ardenticatenales bacterium | reverse complement strand
GCACCAGACAGAGAGGCCAGAATGGGTCCCGCAAACTCGGGATAGACATCGGCCAAAGCCCGCAACATCCCAAAGCAACCAGCCAACATCATGTCGCCGTAGGGAACCGCAAAGTACGGCGGGCGCGAACAGTCGAGCATCATGCTGCGGCGCGGGCCGGTGACCACAACCTGACCTGCCCCGACGACCATCGGGGCCAAGTCGTACACTAGTGCTCCGTGCCCTTTGTCGTTGAACACTTCCTCGAAGGCCAGCTTGGCGCCAGCCAGCCCGTCAATCAACTCATCGAGCCGCTGGGGCGTGACTTCGCCGGTGTGGTGCTCAAAGAACCCCTCTATTCCGCGCGCACCGTGCTCGCCGGAAGGCGGCCCCAGCCGAAAGACGAGACAGTGAAAGTTGCCCAGGTTGGCCAACAACACCTGCTCCAGCTCGGCCACGCGGGGGTCCAGGCAGGCCCCTAGCACAGCGGCCGGGGCGGTGTCCATCACCATCACTGGGAGGTCCAGCCCTTGGGCGGACTCGACCACCGCTTGCAGGCGGGTCATCGCGGCCGGCAGGTCCTCAGCACGGTAGGCAAACGCACTCAGCCGATTGTGCTCCCGGATGCGCTGGTCCAGATAGTCGAAACGAAACCGCCGGTCCGAACAGCCGGGAGGTGCGTGCCCGTGATCAAAGACCGCCACCGCCACGGCGTCCGGTTCCAGGGGATACCCGAACTGCTCGAAAGCGCCGGCGATCATGGCGTAATCAAAGTCCTTCAGCTCGAGATGCACTAACTGGCCTTTCCCGGTGCCGCTCGTCAGGCCGGGTGGGCCCGCTTTCCCGACGAGCGAGGCTGCCTCATCTTCGCTTACCACCGTCACCCCCATCTTCTTCTGCACCTTCTCCAGATCATCGTCGAAGGTTCGAGCGGCCGCAGGCGTGGCGTACAGCGGGTACCCGGCGCGTACGTGTTCGCCGGCCGCCCAGCTTACCGGCCCGCCCCCCATCAGCACCCCGGTAAGCAGAACCCGCCGTCCCTCTCGCGTCGCCCGGCGGATGCGGCGGTGAAACATCATGGTTGGGGACGGTACCACCATCTTGTAGCCATTCTCTAGGTCCAGATCAGAGTCGTAGAGAAAGATATCCTGGGTCCCGGTGCCAACGTCAACCGTCAGAACCTGCATCGATAGCGTCTCCCTCTCCTGCAATCCACGGGCCAGTGGTCGCGAATACACCCATTCGCGGCTCTGTAGAATAGGCAGGTCGGCGATTCTCCCACAACTTGACGGGAGGGGCAACCACGGGCACCGCTGCCCAGCTCATCAGCCACGCGGCTCGGAGTGGTGCCCGCGGCACAACGACGGCTTGCACCTACTCGCCCTCTGTGGTAGACTGCTCGCATCGTCGGACGCAATGAGGAAGCAGATGCTGCATCACCGCCGTACCTGAGACGTGGCCGGGAGCGCTGGACGGCGCTCGCGGGCTGGCTTGCACGCGCCAGACGGCGGCGGTGAATCCGCCTTCTGAGCCGGAGGACGAGAGTGCCTCTCTTGACCGCCGCTGGCGTGTGCCAGCGGCGTTTCTGTTTGGCCCGCGCTCACAGGCAGCGCGGACCTTGATTCATGAGGGAGGCAGACTCAATGGCCACACGACTCACTCGTTTCTTCGCCTCGCGCTGGGGCATCATACTTGCAGGGGCGGTCATCGGGATCCTGGCTGCGCTCCTGCAGCAGGCCGGTAATCCCCCCAACATGGGGATCTGTGTTGCCTGCTTTGAGCGGGACATCGCAGGAGCGCTGGGCTTCCACCGGGCCGGGGCCGTCCAATACCTGCGCCCCGAGATCATCGGCTTTGTGCTAGGCGCCACCATTGCAGCGCTCGGGTTCCGAGAGTTCAGGGCCCGTGCTGGCTCCGCTCCCATCGTGCGGTTTCTGCTGGGGATGTTTGCCATGATCGGTGCGCTCGCCTTTCTGGGCTGTCCCTGGCGGGCACTGCTGCGGCTGGCGGGAGGTGACCTGAACGCGGTTCTCGGCCTGGCTGGACTGACCATGGGGATCGCCATTGGCGTTCAGTTCCTCAAGCATGGGTACAGCCTGGGACGTTCCTACTCTGCCCGTCCGGCCGTGGGCTGGATCATGCCGTTCACCATGGTTGGGCTGCTGCTGCTCGCCGTCACCAGCCCAGAGTTCAGCCAGGACGGACCCATCTTTTCCAGCGCCGCGGGTCCTGGTTCCCTTCACGCAGGCCTCCTGATCTCTTTGAGCGCCGGGCTTCTGATCGGCATCCTGGCCCAGCGGACCCGTTTCTGCACCATGGGCGCGGTCCGGGACGTCATCTTGATGGGCGACACCCACCTCATCAGCGGAGGGGCGGCGATGGTGGTCGCGGCACTGGTAACGAATCTTCTGCTGGGGCAGGTGCACTTGGGCATACGGGGCCAGCCGGTAGCCCACAGCAGCCACCTATGGAACTTTTCGGGAATGGTGCTGGCGGGCCTGGCCTTTGCTCTAGCTGGCGGCTGCCCTGGCAGGCAGCTCTTTCTCTCAGGTGAGGGTGACGGCGACGCGGCCGTCTTTGTGCTCGGGATGATCGCCGGCGCTGCCACGGCACACAACTTTTCGCTGGCAGCCAAGCCCGACAGCATCGTGGAGGGCGTAGTGGCAGTGGGCGGTCTCTCCAAGTTCGGAATGGGTGCAGTCGCCATCGGCCTGGCGGTCTGCCTTCTAATTGGCTTCTCTATGCGGGAGAAGAGGTGAGGATGGAGAGTATTAGAATGGACAACGTCGTAGATGCGCGCGGGCTCTCCTGCCCCCAACCTGTGATCCTGACCAGGAAGGCGCTCGAGTCAGGTGAACTGCTCGTCGAGGTGCTGGTGGACAGCGTAACCTCTCGCGAGAACGTGCGCCGCGCCGCTGAGAAACTCGGTTGCCGGGTCCAGGTTGCGGAGATGGACCACGAGTTCAAGCTGACCATCAGCAGATGACTGAACAGGGCACCGGTTGGCGGCCCTATACGCCGAACGCGAGGCCTAGTGATATACTTTGACAACGCGGCGACCTCCTGGCCCAAGCCGCCTCCGGTGGTGGAGGCCATCACGAACTGCATCAGCGAGGTGGGGGCGAACCCCGGCCGCTCCGGTCATCGGCTCTCGATAGAGGCAGGACGCATCGTCTACGCTGCCCGCGAGGCGGTAGCCGAGCTGTTCGCTGCCCGCGACCCGTTGCGGGTTGTCTTTGGCCAGAACGTGACCGAGGCACTCAATCTCGCTCTGCGCGGTCTGCTGCGTCCGGGGGACCACGTGATCACCAGCAGTATAGAGCACAACTCGGTGATGCGGCCGCTCAGAGCACTGGAGCGACGAGGGGTTTCGCTGACCATTGTGCAGTGTTCCCCCGAGGGTTTCCTGGACCCGGCCGCAGTGGAAGCAGCGGTCCGGCCGGACACCGGCATGGTTGCCCTCAACCATGCCTCCAACGTGGTGGGCACGCTGCTGCCAGTGCGTGAAGTGGGCCAGATTGCCCGTGGGCACGATCTGCTCTTGATGGTTGACGCCGCTCAGACCGGCGGCGCCTACCCTATCGACGTCGAGAGCGACATGATTGACCTGCTGGGGTTCACCGGACACAAGTCGCTGTGTGGTCCCATGGGCACAGGCGGCCTGATCATTGGGGAACGAGTCGACCTGGCACGGCTCGAGCCGCTGAAGAGAGGCGGAACTGGCAGCCGCTCAGAGTACGAAGAGCAGCCTGGGTTCCTGCCCGATCTTTGCGAGAGCGGCACCCTCAACGTGCCGGGGCTGGCAGGGCTGAGGGCTGCAGTACGCTGGCTGCTGGAGCGCGGCGTGGAGGGCATCCGAGCCCGCGAGACTGCCTTGACACAGTCGCTGCTGAACGGTCTGCAGGCCATCTCCACAGTGACCGTCTACGGCCCGCTTGATAATGAGCTGCAGGTGGCGACCATTTCCTTCAACGTCTCGGGGATGGAATGCTCCGAGGTGGGGCTGCGCCTGGACGAGGAGCATGACATCATGTGCCGCGTGGGGCTGCATTGCTCGCCGGCCGCTCACCGGACCATCGGCACCTTCCCGGCCGGCACGGTCCGCTTTGGCCTCGGCAGCTTCAACACGGTGGAGGAGGTGGATCTGGCGCTGGCGGCCGTGAGAACCTTGGCCGAGGAAGCATGATGACCCGCCCAGAGTACGCCGTCGTCACGGTGTATTCCACCAGCCATGCCCTGCGGGCAGAGAAGGTGCTGCAGCGGGTGGGAATCACGAACAAGCTGATCCCGGTCCCTCGGCGAATCAGCTCTGACTGCGGCGTCTGTGTTCGCATCCTCCAGGTGGACGCCGAGCCTGCCCGTCGCGCTCTGGAAGCGGCCGGCGTGGAGGTGGAGGGGATCCAGAGCCTCTGACTATAGGCAGGGTGCCCGGCCAACGCTGTCACCCAGCCTGGAACTGCCAGAGGCGCTTGCCAGAAGAGTCAGCTGTTCACCTCCGGCCGGCCTGCCGCAGGGAAGCTCTCTGCCGGCGTGTTAGCCGCCTCCTGGCGCTGCTCAGACTCGCATTCGGTGCCACAACCGGGTAGAATTGGCGTCAGAGTTCAGCTGCGGTGCCGCGCGGGCAAAGGATACTGCTGCCCGAGGAGCAGTTCCGGTACGCATCAGCCTGACTGGAGAAGGTTGTCATGAAAAGGTCCGTCACCTCAATGAAGGATGTTCTCGCTCTGGTGCTGGGCGGGGGGGTAGGGACCCGGCTCTACCCGCTCACCAAACTGCGGGCCAAACCGGCCGTCCCGATTGGCGGCAAGCACCGCCTGGTGGACATTCCCATCAGCAACTGCCTCAACTCTGGCGTCCGCAAGATCTATGTCCTCACCCAATTCAACTCGGTTTCGCTGCACCGGCACATCTTCCAGAGCTACCAGTTCGACCGCTTCTCGGCCGGTTTCGTCCAGATCCTGGCGGCCGAGCAGACCCCCCAGAGCATGGACTGGTACCAAGGCACGGCCGATGCCGTGCGAAAACAGACGTTCGAGATTCACGCCACACGCGCCAGGCATGTGCTGATTCTGTCCGGTGACCACCTGTATCGCATGGACTACCGGCCTTTTGTGAGGCTGCACCGGACCAAGAACGCCGACGTTACCATTGCCGTTCAGCCCGTCGCAGGGACCGAGGCGCACCGCTACGGGATCCTCAGGGCCGACCAGGATGGCCGGATCACCAGCTTCGCTGAGAAGCCTCAGGAAACCGCCGAGCTGGAGACGCTGGTCAGCGATCCCGAATCAGCCAAGCCGTACCTGGCCTCAATGGGTGTCTACATCTTCACCGAGCCATTCCTCCTGCGCATATTGCGAGAGCGGTCTGAACCTGACTTTGGCAAGCACATCATCCCGGCCGCCATCGAGGCCGGCCGGGTGTTCGCCTACCCGTTCAGCGGCTATTGGGAGGACATCGGAACCATTGAATCGTTCTTTGGCGCCAACCTAGCGCTGACTGACCTAAACCCACCCTTCAACCTCTACGACCCTCAGAGGCCAATATACAGCCGGGCCCGGTACCTGCCGGGGTCACGGGTCGACAACTGCCAACTGGTCCACGTGCTGTTGTCCGACGGCTGTCGCCTTGAGCGGGCTATCGTCACCGAGTCGGTCGTTGGGCTGCGAAGCAGCATCAGACCCGGCGCCCAACTGCGCCAGGTGGTCATGATGGGCGCCGATTACTATGAGACGGAACAGGATTACAGAGAGAACAAGCGGCTGGACAGGCCGAACATGGGCGTGGGGGAGGACTCTGTCATCGAGCGAGCCATTCTCGACAAGAACGTACGCATTGGGCGAAATGTTCACATCCGGCCGCACAGCCCGGCCGATGACCTCCAGACGGAGAGCTATTCGATCCGCGACGGCATAGTCGTCGTGCCCAAGGACGCCGTCATCCCGGATGGAACGGTGATCTAGAAGCCCCATGTCAGGTTCTCTGCTCGCATGGTTACCCCCGGACCATCTCGAGCTCGCTTCCACAAGGCCTGACGGGCCCACCACAGGCACACTTCCCTGCTTCAGAGAGCGGGCAACTGGGTTTTGGCTGTTGACCAGAGCATAGGACCGGGCAGATTAGTACTCTTGTCCAATTGCGTTCGCTGGGCTTTTGCGCTATAATTTTGACACTTCTGAATAGAGAAACGTCAGGCTTGCCTGAGATACCAGTAAAACTAATAAAGGAGGTAAAAGGACGATGCTATTTCTTCCCCGCGAAGACGGACAGGGTCTGGTCGAATACGCGTTGATTCTTGTTTTGGTCGCAGTTGTCGTTATCGTCATCCTGGCTCTGCTGGGACCCGCCATCGGCAACGTATTTAGCGCCATTATCACCTCGATCTAGTTACCCCAGGTAACCCAGACCAAGTACAGAGCCCTGCCTGACGGCAGGGCTCTGTCTTTTCCTACGCCCTGCACAGGCCTCCATTGCTCAATGAGTGTCAGCACCCCTGAAAGGCTGGTCGGAAAGCCCCAACTCCAGATTGATGCCCGCCGTACTACCCCCGACTCGAACATTCTGACCGCGGCAGCACCGGGCCGGGCCGCCCCTCGCAGAGGGTAACGCTCTGCCGAGCTCCCGGCCGGAATCCGGCGAGTCTAGCTTCCGGCCGGGCGCCCCTGCCCCCAAGAAACACATTTCTGCTACTGACAGAGCAGTAACTCCGCACTGCGGCTCGCCGCGCCGGGGTCTTGGCCCGAATTGGGGCCGAAGGTGAGTCCAAGGATGATTTCGGACAACCTTTCACAGGCCTTCGGCCCCAGCGGCTCGAATGGACTCTCCGAGGTCTCAGGCCGCGGGCTCAGGCTGCCTGCGCCGTGGAAGCAGCAGGCTCACGACTGCCATCAGGAGCTGAGGTACGTTTGCTGAGCTAGTTGCCTGGTAGCGCCAGTTGACCTATAATGTGTTCGAGGCAGAGGCGACCAATGACCCAACGGGAGGCCAGACGTGCGCAGATTCTCACATAGGTTTCGTTACGCTTGGTGGCTGGTGCTGCTCGCCATCTCTCTGCTCGTAGCGAAGCCTGCTCAGGCCCAGAGCAAGACCTTCTACTGGCAGAGGTACGACGTCGACGTCACCGTCCAGCCAAACGGCGACCTTTTGGTGGAGGAGCGGCAGACCATCGTGTTTACCAGCGGCACGTTCCGATTTGGCTACCGCACCATCCCGCTCGAGAAAACCGACGGCATTGAGGGTATTGAGCTGTGGGAAGGAGGTCAGCAGTACGACTCTTCCTCCTCGGAGCGCGACTATACCTTCAGCCAGGAAAAGGACGGGAATGAACTACACGTCAGGTGGCACTTCCCCCCCACCTCCGGGTCCATGCACACCTTCACCTTTCGGTACACTGTCCGGGGCGGGGTGAGGATCAACCCCGAAGAGGGAGACAGTATCTTCTGGAAGGCGATTCCGCCCGACCACAGCTTCCGGATCGAGAACGCAAGAGTCAACGTTCGCTTTCCGGCCGGCGTCGAGTTGGGCGACATCGTCACCTACGGCGCCCAGGCCAAGCACTCAAGGGAGGGCGACACCGTGACGTTCGTCGCCACGCGGGGGCTGGTGGCCCAGCAGGAACTGGAGATCGGGATTGCATTTGCCCCTGGGCTGATCCAGGCTGAAAAGCCAGAGTGGCAGAAAGCCCAGGAAAGGGCCGAGATACTTAATGTGGTACTGGGAGCGGCCGGCGCTCTGACGCTGGTAATCGGGCTGCTGGCTATCCTGGTGGTCTGGTACATGCGAGGCCGGGACCCCGAGGTCGGGCCGGTCGCAGACTATCTGAGCGAGCCTCCGTCGACGATACGGCCGGGAGTCGCCGGCACCCTGGTGGACGAACGGGCTGACATGCAGGACGTGATCGCCAGCCTGGTCGACCTGGCCCGCCGCGGTTATATGGAGATGGTGGAGACCGAGGCCAGTCTGGGCTTGCTGGGCTTGGGGTCTGGCTCCCAGTTCACCTTCCGCCGCACCGACAAGCCCTGGGACAGCCTGGAATCCTTCGAGACGGCGATACTACAAAAGATCTTTGGCAACCGGCAGGAGCGGTCGCTGGGGGATCTGAAAAACGAGTTCTACACCGCCATCCCCAAGGTGAAGAAGGGACTATACCATCAGACCGTGGCGCATCAGTTCTTCCTCACTGACCCAGAGACGGTGCGCGGCCGCTACTCCTGCCTTGGGATCACTCTGCTGATAATAACAGGCGGGATAGGCTACCTGGCGGTCAAGCTGTGGGGAGGGGGCCTGAGCGCGATCTTTTGCCCATTCGTCTCCGTGGGCATAGCGGGCTTGGCGCTGGTTTTCACCGGGAGGGTCATGCCCGTCAAGACTCGTAGAGGGGCGGAAGAAGCAGCCAAATGGAAGGCGTTCAAGCGCTACCTCCAGCACATTGACCGCTACACCCAACTGGAGGAGGCAACCGAGCAGTTTGACCGCTACCTTCCCTACGCCATCGCATTCGGCATCGAGCGCAGTTGGATCAACCGATTCGCCGCCGTGCCCAGCACCCCCATTCCGGTCTGGTATTATCCGGCATGGGTGGGGACGCGCTCCACTGGAGGCAGAAGTCGCTCAGTGGAGGGTGGCCGCGGCGTCCGGGCCCCGTCGCTGGATGGGATGAGCAAGGGAATGGCGACCGGGCTGTCGAGCATGAGCGCGGGGCTGACGTCGATGCTCAACACCGCCGGCAGCACGATGGTCAGCCGGCCGCAGAGTTCTGGCAGCGGAGGAGGCAGTTGGAGTGGCGGCGGGTTCAGCGGCGGCGGCGGGGGCGGCGGCGGAAGTGCAGGGTTCGGATAACATGAAAAGCAGCGGCAAGATCATCGGCATCGTATTGATTGGCGGCGGGGTGTTGCTCTGCCTGGCAGTAGCCATCTGGCTGGTGACGGCAGCCGCCGGCGGTGGGTTGACCCCTGGCGGCGCAGCCCTGGGCGGCATACTCGCTCTGATCATCTGCGCTCCCATGGTCGGCGTTGGCGTCTACTTGCTGATACAGGGCGGCCGCGAAGAGAAGACCATGGCCCAACTGGCCCAGCAACGCAAACTGCTCGACATTATCAAGACGCGTGGAGAGACCACTGTCAGCGACCTGGTTCTGGAGCTGGACACAAGCTACGACCAGGTCAAGGATTGGATCTACGACCTGGTGGGCAAGGGGCTCTTTAGCGGCTACGTCAACTGGGAGGAGGGCACGCTCTACAGCCACCAGGCCTCCCAGCTGCGTGACGAGACCCGCTGCCAGCAATGCGGCGGGGAGCTGAGCCTGGCAGGCAAGGGAGTAGTGAGTTGCCCCTACTGCGGAACGGAGCACTTTCTGAGCTAGCATCTGGATTGAGAAGGAGCCTGCCCTGAACACAGGCAAGGGCTGGCCGAAACCGCGAAACCCGGATATGATTCGCACTATCAAAGGAGATGAACATGGCCGACGTTTTTGAACACATATCGGGCTCAAGATCTGCGCTCACGGAGCTGGTCTCCAAGGTACCTGGAATAGCAGAGTTCCTGGAGCGCAACGACCGTCGTGCGGCCGACAAGCTGCTCCGCGAGACCTTGGCGCACCGGGTCGAAGAACAGCACAGTCGAATTGGCGACCTGCAACAGCAGATGATGAGCGGAGAGGCTCTCTTGCTGCTCGACGACATGGAACGCGCACAGACGTATCTGACGACCTTTGCCGACTCGATTCGCAGCGCCAGCTACGGGTATGCCGGCCTGTTCGCCAAGGTCAAGATTGAGGAAGAGGAGCTGGCCAAGATCTACGAATACGACAACGGTCTGTTCGAGAATGTGCAGGACATCGCAACAGCGCTGGACAATGTCCAGGCGGCCATCGACTCTGGCGACGGTCTCTCCGCTGCCGTACGAGAGCTGAACAAAACCGCCGCGGCAGCAATCGATGCTTTCCACCGGCGCGGAGATGTGTTGCTCAGTGATTAGTCATGGGGTGAGCGTGTGAATTGCGGAGCCACAGGAGCGCATCCGTTCGCCCGTGGTCCACGAGTGTTGAGAGAGGAGAACGAATCATGGCACGAGTTTTCGATGTCGTCGAGTACGTAGATGAGATGCGCAATGAGATGGTCCACCGCATCCCGGAACGGGGGTCGGGCGATTTCCGCATTGGCTCCCAGGTCATTGTGCGCGAGAGCCAGGCGGCCGTCTTTGTTCGGGACGGGCAGGCACTGGACACGTTCAAGCCCGGCCGCCACACAATCAGCACGGCCAACATCCCGCTGCTGGTAGACCTGATCGGCAAGGCATTCGGCGGCCGCACACCTTTCACGGCTGAGGTCTTTTTCGTCAGCATGCGCGAGTTCCTGAACATGGGATGGGGCACTCAGCAACCCATCATCGTGCGAGACCCCGAGTTCGGCGCGGCCGCCCTGCAGGGCTTTGGGACCTACACCATCCAGGTCACCAACCCGCAGATGTTCATCGCCAAGATTGTGGGCACTGGGGCTCGCTATACCACCAACGAGATTCAGAACCTGCTGCGTGGCATACTCCTGGAGAAGCTTCAGGACGTGTTGGGCGAACTCAAACTCTCGGTGCTTGATCTAGCTGGGATGACCGAGGAGGTCCGCGGCGCGGTGCGAGCCAAAGCCGGGGAGATGTTCGAGCAATGGGGCGTCGGCCTCAAGGCACTGGTGATCAACTCGCTCAAGCCGGCCCCCAACCAGCTGGAGGTACTGGCCGAGATGGGGCTGGTCACCCCTGACCGGGTGCGAGGGCTCCAGGCGATGCGGACGGCCGACGCCACTCTGGAGGCAGCCAAGCAGCCTGGTGGCGGAATGGCCGGCATGGGAGCTGGCCTCGGAGCGGGCATGGCCATCGCCCAGCAGATGACGCACGCGATCACGGGAGCAGCCCAGCAGCCAGCCCAGCCAGCCGCCCCGGCCGCGGCCGACGCGCCCGATATCATGACGGTCGCTCAGGCGGCAGCCTACTTGCAGGTCAGCGAGGCCGATGTCCAGGCCATGATCGACGATGGCAGCCTGAAGGCCAAGAAGCTCGGCTCCGCCTTCCGCATTGCCAAATCCGCCATCGACGCATACATGGCCGAGTAACCACAGACCCCCTCAATCATGCCCTGGCATTCTCTACCGCCGGATCTGGCGCCAGCGGCCGCCCGGCTGCCTTTGCATACCGAGGTCGGCCCCTGGTGCTGGGCGTGTTGCGCCGTGGGAACTCGCAACACCTTGTAGCACACACTCGATGACTGGAAAGCGGACTGCTGAGCAGAAGCAGCGAGGCAACATGCGGATTCTGGTGGTACTCAGTGCCTCTCCCTACCAGGACCAGGCGCTCAGCCTTGCCGAGTTGGCTGCTCGGCGGGCAGAGGGCACCGTAACCCTGGTCGCCGTAGCACCTGACCCGTCGGCCGAGGCCACGCTGCGCCAGTCCCTCTCCAGGACGCTCACCGCTGAACAGCAGGCGGCGCTGAAGATCAGGCGCGGCCACTTCTATCAGCAGGTCCGGACCGAAATTGCTGACGGGGACTATGACCTGGCACTGATTGGCGCTGATCCGCGCGCCGGGGAGCTGCCTCGGCGGACTCTCCCTGCCGCTCGCCTGGCCATACTATGGGGGATACCGCTGGGCATAGTGCGCGCCCGCCCCAGGCAGTGGTCTAGCCTCCTCATCTGTACGCGAGAGGCGGACCTGCTGCTGCCCACCATCAGAACCGCCAGGGATCTTGCCTCGCGCCTGGGACTCGAACCAGTCATTCTCAACGTCCTGCCCGGCGATACCGAGGCTCCACCCAGTGCCCCGGTCCAGCCCGAGCCGGAGATCAAGATCCGCCGGGGACCACTGATCAGAGAGATCCAGGCGGAAATCGAGAGCGGGGGCCACGAAATCGCCGTCGTGGGCGCGCATGATGTGCCGGTGGGTATGCCAGAAACGGGACCCACCATGGCATTGCCGGACATCACCCGCCGGATTCTAGAGTTGGAACTGCCGATGGTCATCGTTGTAGGCCACGTCACCGCCCCTGCTCTGGCGCCGGCTCAGCGCACCGTGCGTGCCAGGCAGGAAGAGTGGCAAAGAGTCGTGCGTCAGGTAGCGGTCGAACTGCTAATCTACGCGGCTCTGGTGGTCGCGTACGCGGCGGTGGCCTTTCATCTGCTGACCACACCGCTGGAGACCTCCTTCAAGAGCAACCCAGTCCTCTACGCTGTCATTGCCCTCGTCTTGATAGTGGGACAAGGGACACTGTTGGAGGCGCTGACCTCCTTCCTGCTGAATCGGTTGCGCCTGGAACGGTTCGACTGAGCTGCTGAGATGCATTTCCCTATCTCTGGAGCGACCATCTCTCCTCTTCTCCTGGCTGGAGTCGGGTTCATGGTGGGACTCCTCGGTGGCTTTTTTGGCGTCGGGGGCGGGTTCCTTGCGGGTCCGGCTATGCTGCTGCTGGGCGTACCCGCCAATTTCGTCGTAGGGACAGACCTGGCCCACATGACAGGCAAATCTATCGTTGCCGCTCGCCGCCACCGCGCGCTGGGGCACGTGGATCTGCGGCTCGGCATCCTGATGATTGCCGGCACGCTGCCGGGGGTAGAGGTCGGCGCCCGGGTGGTGGAGTACCTCGAACATCTGACGGCCGGCGCGCTGGAGATGGTATTGAACGGCGTCTACCTCCTGCTGCTGCTCGGCATCTCCGTCCTAATGCTGTGGGAAGGCCTTCGCGCCACGCGGAGGATAGCCGACGAGACAATGCCAGTCAGGGAATTGAGCACTCTGTCTCTTGCCCAGCGCTTACAGCGAGTGCGCATCCCGCCCATGATCCGACTACCGTCCTCGGGTGTCGAGCCCGTCTCGTTGTGGCTGATCCTGCTGGTAGGTTTTGCCACCGGCGTGCTGGCTGGGACGCTGGGGGTGGGAGGCGGATTCATTCGCATGCCAGCACTGGTCTATGTTCTGGGCATCCCTACCCACGTTGCGGTCGGCACCGACCTCTTTGAGATTGTCTTTTCGGCCGGCTATGGGACGCTGACCCACGCCATCAAGGGAAACGTGGACATCCTCATGGCCCTGGTGATGCACACCGGCGCCGCGATTGGGGCCCAGATGGGCGCCCAGGCCACCCGGTACGTCAGCGGCCCTCGCCTGCGGATAGCCTTCGCCTTTCTGCCGCTGCTGGGGGTGGTCCTGCTGGGTTTCAATCTGGCCAGCGGCGGCTCCGCAGTACACTGACCGGAGAATATTGACATGCCCAAAGTCCTCTTTTGCACTGATCGGTCCCGGGACGCCCTGGCTGCGGTAAGCCTGGGCGGGCGGCTTGCGGCCGCCCTAGGCGCGGAGACAACGCTGCTGATCGCGGGGAAAAAAGAGGCCCACGCAAAACAGGCGCTCGGGGCGGCCGAGAGAACGCTGGCGACCTTTGGCATCTACCCAGCAACCATGATTCGAATCGGACCTGCGGTTGATACCTGCCTCCAGCACGTTCAAGAAGGCGACTATGACCTGGTCGTAATCGGCTATCACCGGCGGAAAGCGCTGGAAAAGATGCTGAAGGGATGTCTGGCCGTGCGCGTTGCCCAACAAGCAGGCACATCGGTACTGATTGTTCGCCGGGGCCGGCAGGACATTACCAGACTCCTAGTTGGCATCGGGGGCGAGGGCTTTACGGCCGATGTAGCCGAGTGGGCGGCCAACATCGCGGCCGCGGTGGGCGCGCATGTGACCCTCCTTCACGTCGAATCGGCGCCCCCTCTAATGTACGCTGGCCTGGCCGAGGTGCAGCAAACACTGGCCGAACTCCTAGAGACGGACACTGCGACAGCTCGGGCTCTGCGCCAGGCGGCCGGCATCCTGGAGCAGGCGGGGGTTCAGGCCGAGATCAAACTAGCCTTTGGGGTCACCGACCGCGAGGTGCTCCGCACAGCCCAGGAAGGCGACCATGACCTGGTCATATTGGGTTCAGGCTGGGCCCGGTCGCCACTGGAGCAGCTCATGTTGCAGAACATCACTCACAGCATCCTGCTCCACACCAGGCGGCCGGTCCTGGTTGTTCACCCTGGGCCTTCTCAGCGAGCTTCACCGTCCAGCAACTCCGCCAGCTCCCTGTAGGTCGACGCCGGCAGCCGCCGGCCAGGCTCCGAGCGCAGGAACCCCTTGAGCTTGGCCGCTCGCAACACCGGCACACTGCTCTCAGCCACATCCAAGCTCACCCCCTGAGCCAGGAAGACAACGATAGCGCTGACCGGAATCTCTTCCATTTCGGGCCCAAGCTTCGAGAGAAACCTGCGCATCCGCTCCACCTGGTAGTGGGCGTCCTTGGTGGGGTTGCCGAGCCCTTCCTGGCCCATGAAGCGCAAGGCCCGGCCCACCGAGAATCGCCGGCGCCATCGGTCTCCCTGTACTCCATACTCGCCTGGCTCGGTCCTGATGATCAGGGCGACCAGCCCACTGGGCGTCAGCAGCAAGTGGGGAGCAGGCAGGCCAAAGTGATAGAGCCTATACTCTCGCCCGAGGCCCTTCAGGCCCTGATCGATGAGCTCGTCTGGTCTCGGCGATCTTCCCCAACGGTTGAGAAAGTAGATGCCGATGCTGGAGAGGATGAACCCGGCTGCCAGCGCTACCAACGAGATGGGCAATACCCATTGGATAGGAACCCCCCACCTGGACCCAAACCAGGTGAGCGCCATCCCTCCCATGAGAACGCCCATCCCCAGCAGGCTGGTGATCTGACCGATCTTCTTCCTGCGCTCAACCAGTCTCTCGTCACGGATGATCTGCATCCTGCTAACCCTCTCTCAGCAGCTGCCCAGCACCAGACAGGCATTCTGACCGCCCAGCCCGAAGGAGTTCGAGAGCACGATGCTCACGTCGGCTTTGCGGGCGACATTGGGGACATAGTCGAGGTCACACTCTGGATCCGGCGTCTCGTAGTTGATGGTCGGGTGGATGACGCCGTGCTTGATGGTCAGCACACTAGCGATGGCCTCCACAGCCCCAGCTCCTCCCATAAGGTGTCCCAGCATGGACTTGGAGGAACTTGTGGGCAGCCGGTAGGCATGTTCCCCGAATACGGTCTTGATCGCCTTGGTCTCGGTAGCGTCGTTAAGCGGTGTGGAACTGCCGTGAGCATTGACATAGTCCACTCTTTCGGGTGCAATGCCCGCGTCCCGCAGCGCCCAGCGCATGGCGCGCACCGCCCCTCTGCCTTCGGGGTCAGGAGCAGCCGGGTGAAAGGCGTCGGCCGAAGACGAATGACCCAGGACCTCGGCGTAGACACTGGCCCCGCGCGCCTGGGCATGCTCTAGCCGCTCCAGGATCACCACTCCCGCCCCCTCTCCAATGACAAAACCATCGCGGTCAGCGTCGAACGGCCGGCTGGCTCTCTCCGGCTCACCGTTCCGCAGAGAGAGGCCGCGCATTGCCGAGAATCCTCCGATGATGGCAAAGTGAATAAGCCCTTCGGCGCCGCCAGCGGCAACCACGTCGGCCGAGCCCCGCCGAATCCACTCTGCCGCTTCGCCGATGCATTGCGTGCCGGTGGCACAGGCAGCTACGATGGTGCTGAGCGGCCCAGTAGCCCCAATCTCGTGACCAACGTGAAAGGCCGGCATGTTGGGGACGCATGAGAGAAGCGCAAAGGGGCCAACAGCGCGCAGGCCTCTCTTGCGATAGGCCTGCGTGGCGTCATCGGCGCGCTCAAAGCCGCCCATGCCGGTACCCACCAGCACGCCGGTTCGCTCTGGTTCCGGCACCGGGGTGGGCAGCCCGGCGTCCGCCATCGCTTCCTGAACGGCCGCCACGGCCAACTGGGATACCCGCGCCATCCGGCGCGCCTCCTTGAAATCAATGTGATTCCGCGGGTCGAACTCTTTTACCTCGGCCGCAATCCGGCAAGGAAAATCCGAGGTGTCGAACCGCGTAATTGGCCCAACGCCCGACCGGCCGTCTAGCAGTCCCTCCCAGGTATCCTCGACGGTCAGCCCCAAAGGGGTGACGGCTCCCAGGCCGGTGATGACCACACGCGGGCGCGGCGCAGTCACTAGCTGCTCCCCTCTCTCTTGACGTCGTAAGCTGCCAGTCCTTGCTCAATGGCGGCCACCAGCCCCCCACGAACAGCCACTCGTGCCTGCCGGACAGCGTTCTTGATGGCCACCTCATTGGAGCGGCCGTGGCCCACAATGACCACTCCGCGCACTCCCAGCAGGACAGCGCCGCCGACCCTGAAGGGATCCAGCTGCCGCTTGACCCGACCAAAGGCCGGCTTGGCCAGCAGGCCACCCACAGCCGTGAGCGGGCTGGACATCAGCTCGTCGCGCAACAGGGTGGTGAGCATCTTTGAGACCGCCTCGGCCGTCTTGACCACGACATTCCCGGTGAACCCATCCGTCACCACTACGTCAGCTTCGCCTGCCACGAACTCCTTGGGCTCTACGTTGCCGATAAAGTTGAGCGGAGACTCCTGCAGCAACTCGAACGCCTTTCTTACCAACCAGCTGCCCTTCCCCGGTTCTTCACCATTAGAGAGGGTCGCCACCGTCGGCCTCGTTTTCTCCATCGCGCTCTCGGCATAGGCGCTTCCCATCAGCGCAAACTGGTAGAGGTACTCTGGCCTGCAGTCAGCATTGGCGCCAATGTCCAGGATGACCACCGGGCCGGTGGGCAATGGGAACAGGGTCGCCAGCCCAGGCCGTCTAATACCCCGGATTCTCCCCAGCCGAAACAGCGCGGCTGCCAGCGCGCCGCCTGTGTTCCCGGCCGACACAAAGGCATCAGCCGCCCCCGACCTGACGATATCCATCCCCACCACCATGGAGGAGTCAGGTCGCGATCTGACCGCCCGCGCCGGCCTGTCGGTCATCTCGATCACGGTGCTGGCATGAGTAACCGATAACGGCAGTCCATCGATAGCGTGCTTGCTCAACTCGGCCTCAATGCGATCCCTATCCCCCACCAGGATGATCTCCTCATCCTCGCCTGCGTCGCGAGCCGCCAACACGGCGCCCTCCACGTCAGGAACTGGGTAATTGTCGCTGCCCATCGCGTCAAGGACAATCTTCATCGTCTGACCCTCTCACTTCTGCTTCACAGCGGCCGGTCTCCCGAACCGCCGAACGCCACCCACCAGCAATCCAACACCAATCGCCAGCGCCGCCACCACACCGATCACGCCAGCTGCGGTTCCCGGCAGCAGTCCAGCCCCTCTCCTCCAGCGGGCGCCGGTGGAGGGGGGTGCGGGCTGCATCGCCTGGTCCGCAGCCGCGCGGCCGCCGGCGTCAACTGGCTCCGTGGTCAACACCTGAGTCATACGCCGGCCGCGCAACCGACGCGAATAGGCGGCCGCGAACTCGGCGCCGAACAGTAGGACGGTGAACGAAAGATAGAGCCAGGTCAGCAGACCGATCACCCCCGCTACAGGCCCGTATACCGCCTGCCAGTTAGCAAACCCGACTGCATAGAGCGCAAACAGCCACTTGAGCGACTCCCAGCCAACCCCCGCCAGCACTGCCCCAGGCCAAACGTCGCGCCACGAGAGCGACACCGAGGACATGGTGCGGTAGATGAAACCGAAAACCACCGTAACGACGACAAAAGGCAACAGCCAGGTTGTCACGCTACGCAACAGCGCACCGCCTGGCACCCGGTCTGTCAGGTTGGGCAGCAGGCGCGCCAGGCTGTTGAGCACCTGCACCGCGACCAGAACCAGACCCAGAACCAGAACCATTAGAGCAGAGACCGCCCGCCGCTGCACCCTGCGCCGCAGGCCCGGCAGCCCGTTGAACCCCCAGATCTGGTCCAGCGCGACGTGGAGCTGGTCGAAAATGGCCGAGGCAGACCACAGAAGAGCCAGGAGACCGATCAGGCCAGAGGCGCCCCGCGCTGCCTGGATCGATTCGATGGCGCCGTTCACCAGCTCACCGGCCGCCGGCAGAGCTTCATCCGTCAGTTCCAGAAGGTACGCGCGCACATCGACGGCCAAGTACCAGCCCACATCCAGCAGCTGCCCAATGAGGGCCAGCAGGAGCAGCAGAATGGGAAAGAGAGAAAAGAGAGTGTAATAGGCAAGCGCCGCCGCCATCCGGCCGGTGCGATGAGAGCCGAATGCCTGAATCGCGTCGCTAGTGACGCCTACTACTTCCTTCGGCTGGGGCCACGTCCGGGTGCCTGCAACGAGGGAAAGCATGGCACCACTCTAGCTTCTGGAGAAAGAAGACAGTCCATCCTCGAGGGCGAACTCTGCCCCGATGTTGGCCTGCATAAGGCGCTGCTCGCGCAGCAGCAGCAATCTCTCGCGCGTAAGCATCTCCGGAACCGTGGCGGCAGCCAGAAGGCCCTGCTTGTCTGCCCGCGGCACCTGCAGCAGTATGGCGGTCAAGAAGGCAAGCAGGACAGGCACCCTAGGCACCTCCGAGAGCTCAATCTTGGTCTCGGTGAGCTCACCCATCATCCTCACATACCGCCTCAGCTCGGGCCGAAGCCGGCTAGCCTCGGCATACGCTTCGTCGGTCTCCTCATACGCGGGGGGCAGAGGCTCCACCAGAGCTTGGAGGTACGGCCGCTCACGAGACAAAGAGAGGATTCGGAAACGCTCATAGCCGACAGTGACTATGTTCAGCCGGCCGTCGGGGAGCCGGTTCGCCTCGGTGATAATGGCTGAGGTGCCAATCTGGTGAGGCTCAGCTTCCGATCCCTCTTGGTGCCCCGTCCTGATCAGCGCCACGCCAAACGGCTGGCGCTCTTCGAGACACTCGTTCACCATCAGCTTGTACCGCTCCTCGAAAACGTGCAGCGGCAGCGGCATCCCTGGAAAGAGAACGGTGTCAAGTGGAAAGAGGGGCAGTGAGTACTGTTGCTCCATAGTCATGCGCGCGGCGCGTCAAGATTGTAAGGTATTCAGGCGAGGTTGACAAGGGATTGGCCGAAAGTATAATAGCGTCAGCAAGGGCGGTCGTGGCGGAACTGGCAGACGCGCTAGGTTGAGGGCCTAGTGGCCGTTGAGGCTGTGCGGGTTCAAATCCCGCCGACCGCATCTGAGCCCTGGGGGCTGCGGCTTCTGCGCTCTGCTGGCCGCTGCACTCGCCGTCAATCCCACTCTGAAAGTGATCCAGGTGAACCCACCCGAAGAGCAATCCCAGGAAAGAGGAACGGTCTCGGCCGCCTATCAGGTTATTCACCGCGGTCAGTGGACTGCTGCCAGCGCCCGGGTGATAGAGGAGGCTTCTGTCTCTGTCTTTGTAAACGGCCGGGAGCTGGTAACCATGATGGCAACCCCCAGTCAGCAGGAAGCGCTGGCGGTAGGTTACTTGTTCACCGAGGGACTGATCAGAGATCGGAGCGACGTGGTGAGTGTCAGTCTGGCGCCCAACCAGACCTGCGTGGACGTGTGGCTCGCGGACCAAGAGTTCGCGCCTCCCCAGCGCCGCATCCTCACCTCGGGCTGCGGCAGGGGTACCACCTTTGACGACGCCTCCACCCAGCTGCCGCCCCTGAACTCAGATGTACGCCTCACGCCGGATCAGCTGGCCGGCATGATGGGCGAACTGCAGAAAAACGCCCAGCTTTACCACCGGGCGCGCGGCATCCACGCGGCCGGTCTGGCCAATTCGGACCGACTGGTGGTGATGGCCGAAGACGTGGGGCGGCACAACACATTCGACAAGGTGGCGGGCCGCTGCCTCCTCGACGCCATCGACCCTGGCGACCACATCCTGCTCACCACCGGCCGGATCAGCTCCGAGATGGTTGCCAAAGCGCGCCGGATGGGCATCCCGCTGGTCGCGTCCCTCACCTCTCCCACCAGCCTCTCGGTGCAGCACGCCGAGCGGTGGAACATGACCCTGGTGGGTTATCTGCGGCCGGAGCGGATGCAGGTCTATACCCATCCCGAGCGCCTGAGGTAGAGGCCGCGACGGAGCCATTGGAGAATAGTAGAGGACGCAGCAATGAAGATTGAGCACTATACAGAGACACCGGCAGAAGCGGCCGAGGGCGTGCCCGGCGTCACTGTGCGCTGGGTAATTGGCGAAAAGGACAAAGCACCCAACTTTGCCATGCGGGTGTTTGACGTCGAGCCGGGGTGTTCTTCACCCTACCACCAACACGAGTGGGAGCACGAGGTGTTTGTCCTGGCCGGCGAAGGGGTAGTGCGCCGGGAGGACGGCGAATCCGCCATCGGCGAGGGCAGCGTGGTCTTTGTGCCCGGCATGGAGATGCACCAGTTCGCCAACCGGGGCTCCTCGCCGCTGCGGTTCATCTGCGTTATTCCGGTCTGAACCACCCCCGCAGGTTGGCTGCGCCGACCTCCCTCACGTGGCAAAACTCCAATCTATCGATAGACCAACGCGGATGTCAGCCCTGCTCGCACGTGTCCGTCCGTCCCTAGTCAAGTACGTTGCTATCACTGAGACAAACCTGCAGAACCAGTTGGCGTATCTGTGGGACTTTGTCTGGCGTTCCACGTTCATGGTCATCATCATGTTCGTCTTTGTCCGGCTCTGGAGCGCTACCTACGAGTCCCAGGGCGCCACGCAGATTGCCGGGCTGAGTCTGCGGGATACCATCTGGTACCTGGTGCTGGCCGAGACCGTGGTGCTGGGCAACATCCGCTTCGCCGAACAGGTGGCAGAGGAGGTCCGCGACGGCTCGATAGCGTACACCCTGGGGCGGCCCTACAACTACCTGCTCTACCATTTTGCCAACGGGCTGGGCGACGCACTAATGGGGGCGGCCTTTACTTTTCTCTCAGGGGCTGCGCTGGCCTGGGTCATGATCGGTCCACCTCCCGGAAGCGTGAGCGAGCTGCCGGCCGTTCTGCTGGTGCTGGCGCTCTCCTACGTACTCGACTTCTGTCTGCACGGCATCATTGCCCTCAGCGCCTTTGTCACCGAGGACATCACCGCGTTTCAACTCATCTACCACAAGATCACTTTCATCCTGGGCGGGCTGCTGATCCCGGTGGATTTCCTGCCCGACTGGCTGCAGCAGATCGCCCGCCTACTCCCTTTCCGGCTGATAGCCTACGCCTCCGGCCGGTTGCTGGTAGGTTTCGAGCCCGCCCTTTTCTGGGAGTTCCTGGCATCGCAGCTACTCTGGATCGCCGTCTGCTCTCTGCTCCTGGCGCTGATGTTCCGCTGGGGTATGCGGCGAGTGAGCATCAACGGAGGCTGACGTGCGGCGACTGGGCAACGAACTCGGGTTTCTAGTCAGCCTGGTCAAGATGAACCTGGCTTCTGCCATGGAGTACCGGGCCAGCTTTGTCAGCCAGGCCCTGGGCATGCTCATCAACAACGGCATCTACTTTGTCTTCTGGCTCATCTACTTTGACCGCTTCCAGGAGATCCGCGGCTACCGGATTGGGGAGATCTACCTGCTGTTTGCGCTGGTGGCGGGCGGATTTGGGCTGGCTTTTGCCTTGTGCGGCAACGCTCGCCGCTTGCCGTATCTCATCGCGCAGGGGCGGCTCGACTACTATCTGGCGCTACCCCGGCCGGTACTACTCCACGTCTTGATGACTCGCTGCGACGTATCCACCATCGGCGACCTCTCGTTTGCCCTCATCGCATACCTCTTTACCGGCCGCCTGTCTCTGCCCGAAATGACCCTCTTTGCCCTCTCTACACTACTCATCGCCGTCATCCTGGTCTCTTTCTCTACGCTCTTTGGCTCGCTGGCCTTCTGGATGGGGAATGCCCAGCAGGTGTCCAACCAGGCAACCAATGCCCTCATCACCTTTGCGCTCTACCCGGCCGGGCTGTTTCGGGGTTGGACCAAGTTCCTGCTGCTGACCCTCATTCCCGCTGCCTTTGTCGGTGCGGTGCCGGTCGAGCTGGTGAGCACTCGCAATCCCTATACTCTGCTCCAGCTGGCCCTTTTCGCCCTGGCGGCCGCCACAGTCGCCATGCTCGCGTTTCACACCGGGCTACGACGCTACGAATCGGGCAGCGCGATCAACGTCAACATCTGAATCCAGGCGCCTCATGCCCTGCGCCGGCGCAAGAACGCACGCGGGGATTCTGACCTCGGACCGAGCCTTTGAAATACCCCGGAACCGACCCCACTAACTTGCTCCACCGCGCGCTGATGGCCCCGGCCGCCCTGGAGAAGCTCCCCTCCCGGGTCGTGCTGCTGCTGCTGGCCGGGCTGGCGGCCGGCGTCGGCGGGGCGTGGCTCAGCACTCCACACGCAGTGACAGCGGCGGCCGGATGGCTGGCTGTCGTACTGCTGGACTGGCTGCTGCTGGCAGGTCTCCCGCGGACTCGCCGCTC
>JAUVHW010000097.1 GCA_030593075.1 Ardenticatenales bacterium | reverse complement strand
TGGCTGAGAGCTTCACCAGAGCGGAGGCCGCCTCGGCCTGCCCAGAACGGCCGGGAGATGAACCAGACTGTAAGCAGCGCCAAGCCGGCTCCGAAGAGGAGTGAGCTGATAGTCATGATTCGCCGATCAGGCCAGCACGATCAATGCGCAGGTCCACGCCGCTACTCTGCCAGCAACTGGTCCAGCCAGTGGGTCAACTCGGACTCTGTCAGCGGACCCAGCCGGAAGTGCTCTATCTGGCCCGACTTGCCCACGAAAAAGGTTTCGGGCACGCCGGTAATCCCATAGTCGTTCCCGATTCGGCCGCCCAGGTCGGGCCCGTTGGGGTAGCTGATTTGATAGCGTTTCAAGTACTTGCGCGCCTCCGGTTCGACGTCCACCCAGTCTACGCCCAAAAAGACCACCCCCCGGTCACGGTAGGCGCGCCAGGCCGCCTCCAGGATCTCGGCCTCCAGCTTACACTCCACACACCACTCGGCCCAAAAGTTGATGACCACCACGCTGCCCTGCAGCTCCGACAGGGTGACCTGGTCTCGCCCCTCGTATTCGTACCCCTCAAAGAGGTGCAGGGTGAAATCGGGCGCGCTGCCTGCCGGCCGGCCGGCCGCCTGGCGGTACAGCCCCCAGCCCAGCACGGCCAACACCAGGGCCACCCCAGCCCAGGTCAGCAGTACCCCCCAGCGGAATCCAGTTCTTCCCTCGCTCATCGGTCCCACTCGGCCAACTCCCTTTCCAGCCGCTCAAGGTAGGGATCGGACTCAGGGATGCTCTCAGCGCGGGTTTCCTCGACGCTCACCGCAACCGGCCGGGCCCATCGGCGCAGCCAGTAAGCAAGAGCCGAGGTCCCCGCCACCACGATGAGCACGGGCAGCAGCCAGGCAGCCCACTGGCGCGGCGGAGGTTCCGCCAGCACGCTGTCCCCATACAGATGGGCGAAATAGTCCAGGATCTCTGCCTCCGAGCGCCCTTCCGCCAGCTGGCTGCGGATCACCTCTCGCCACTGCTGGCAGGCCTCGGTGGGGCACACGTCGAGCGGGGTGTTCTCGCAGACCGGGCAAAAGAGCTTGCGGGCTACGGCATTGACCTCGTCCTGTGTCGGCCCTCCATCGGCCGAGACCAACGGAACCAGCCACGAGAGAACCAGCAGAAGCAGCACGAGGCATCCGGCCAAGAGCCTGACGGACAGCGTGGACAGCGCCGGAGCTTCCCGGCGCGCCACCGAGCCCTGCCCCGCTGGCGAGCAGCCCGTGGCAGGGGCGTAAGGGACTCGGTGTCCACTCATGCGCTGCTGGTCCTTCGGGCGATGACGGCTGAGGGGCGGTAGGCGGAGACCAGCGCCGGCCGCGCGCGACGGTCGGGCCACGCCGCCACCAGGGTACCGACCACGAACAGGACTGACCCCGCCCACAGCCAGTTGATCAGCGGATTGAGATAGACCTTGAAAGTAGCCTGGTCCTCTCCCATCTGCTCCCAGCCAACCAGAATCACGTAGAAATCCTCGCTGACGGTACTCCGCACGGCCGGAATCGTAACCGGCTGGCCAGAGAGAGGATAAAAGTCGCGGCGTGGACGGAGCACAGTGACCAGCTGCTGGTCTCTGTAGACGGACACCGTGGCTTCAGAGATCACCAGTTCGTCGCTTTCGCGCCGCTCGCTCAGCCCTTCGTAGAGAAGGGTGAATCCACCCAGGGAAAGCGTCTCTCCTCGCCGGACGGTCGCTTGCGTCTCCTGCTGCAAGAAATAGCTGCCGGCGATGCCAATCGCCATCAGCACGACAGCCAGGTGCACCATGAGACCCCCATAGCGCCGCCGGTTGCGAACGATGACCTGGTTGAGAGCCACCAGGTAGTTCTCGCCCTTGGAACGGCGCCTGGCTCGCGCTCCGTACCAGAACTCGAGCAGAGTGGTCAGGCCTACGAAAGCGCTCATCCCCAGGCCAGCCAAAGCCCCTGCACTGCGCAGGCCACGCAGGGCCAGGAGGGCAACCAGGAGCACGGAGAGGAGAAAGGGCAGCCAAAACGCCCGACCCAATCGGCGAGCAGAGGCACGCCGCCAACTCAGGAGAGGGCACATGCCCATCAAGAGCACCAGGGCGGCCAGTTGGGGGCCGACGACCTGGTTGTACCACCCCACTCGCAGGGTGATCTTTTCGCCCGCCACCAGCTCGGTGATGAGCGGAAAGAGCGTGCCGACCAGCACCGAGGCAGTTATGGTGAGGAAGAGCAGGTTGTTGAGCAAGAAAGCGGTCTCGCGGGAAAGGATGGCATCCAGGCGGTGCTCGGCGCGCAGCGAATCGCGCCGCAGCAGCAGCCAGCGGATGGAAAACACGCTCATCACCGCGATTAGGCCGAAAAAGAGCGGTCCGATTGCGGAGCGCGCAAAGGCGTGGACCGAGGAGATGATCCCTGAACGAGTTAGAAAGGTGCCCAGGATCACCAGCCCATAGGTCAAGGTGATAAGAACCATGTTCCAGGCCTTTAGCATCCCCCGCTTCTCCTGGATGATGATCGAGTGCAGAAAGGCGGTTCCCGTGAGCCAGGGAAGCAGAGCCGCATTCTCTACCGGGTCCCAGGCCCAATACCCGCCCCAGCCCAGCACGTCGTAGGCCCACCGGCCGCCCAGCACGAGACCCAAGCTCAGGAAGAGCCAGGCAATCAGCGCCCAGCGCCGCGAAGCCCGGATCCACTCGTCAGAGAGGCGGCCGCTGATGAGCGCCGCCATGCCAAAGGCATAGGGAACCGTAAAGCCGACGTAGCCCAGGTAGAGCGTGGGCGGATGAATGATCATCCCGGGATGGCGCAGCAGAGGGTTGAGGCCGCTGCCGTCGGCCGGCACAAAACCGAGCTTGCTGAACGGGGTCTCGACAAAGATGACCAATCCGATGAAAAAGAGCTCGGTCACAGCGCTGATGGCTATCACGTAGGGCAGCAGCGGCCGGTCAGCGTCCCACTTGCGGAGCATCACCAGCGCTGAAAAGGTCCCCGCCACCCAGGCCCAGAAGAGAAGAGAGCCAGCTTGCCCGCCCCAAAGGGCAGCTGCCTTCAGGTAGGCGGGCATGGCGCGGCTGGGGACGGAGGCAACGTATTCGATCTGAAAGTCGCCCGCCAGCAGCAGCCAGAGCATGGCCCCACAAGACACCGTAAGGAGGGGCCAAACGGCAATCAGGGCGTTGCGAGCACTAGCCGTCCACAGGGCGTCCCGTGGACCGCCGCGAGCTCCCACCACGGCCGCTCCAACCGCGTAGACGGCCGCAGCAAAGGCCAGCAGCAGCGCAATCGCACCAACGTCTGCGAGCATTCAGATCACCAGCGCCAGGCCGAGTATGGCGCAGTGCCCTGCGCCGCTACTCGGCCTCGTACTTGCTGGCACACTTCATCATCAGCGTCCCGGCGCGAAACGTGCCGTCGGGCTGCAGCTGCCCCTCGACGATAGCCTCTGCCTCATCATTCATCTGGTCAGGGAGGGGTTGCCCATCCACCACGACTCGCACCGGGTCGGCCGATGGGCTGTCCCGATCAACGATGTCAAACTCCAGATGCAGGGTGGCTGCGTCGTAGAAGATGGATTCGGGCACCACGACGCCAGAGACCCGCACGTCCTTGCCCACCATCTCGGTTGCGCGGTCCCGCAGCTCCTGGACCGTGAGGAAGTACTGGGCGTTGCTGCGGATGGTGGAGTAGAGAAACAGGGCCAGGGCAGCCAGGATCAGGGCGCCTGCGACAGCGAACTTGACCCAGTTCCTACGCCCGCGCCTCGGTTCCTCGACCGCACTGGTCGTCCAATCTGCAATTTCGCTCATCTCTTTTTCCTTTCACTGACCATGCTTATCATCCTGCCAAACCGCCTGTAAAACAGGCACGTCTGCCATGCATTCGCGCCTGCCGTGCAGATGCGCCTGCCATGCAGACGCGCCAGTATAGCAGAACCGGGGCAGACCGCCAAAAAAGGGAAAGCCCCGTAGCTGGCAAGAGCCGACCGCGGGGCCGTTGGTGTTCCACGTTCAGACTCGCCATTCTGAGGTCCAGCACCGAGCAGTATTGGCCAGTGATGACGCGGCAGACAGAGTGGCAATTGTTCCATCCGCCAGAGTGTGCTATGCTATGAGTAGGGTACGGAGGAACAGAGGGACCACGCCCATGAATCCGATCTCCAGTTTCTTGGTCCGCAATATCGTCGCTGTCTTTTTCTTTTACGGACTGGCGTTCTTCTCTTTGGGACTGGCGTTGGCATTGGCCGGCCGGCGGGCATCGAAGTCCAAGTTCGCGCGCGCCATCCCCGCCTTTGCCGGCTTTGGCATCGTGCACGGGTCCCACGAGTGGTTCGAGATGTTTCAGAAAATCGCCGCGTTCACGAGCGGTCACGTGCCAACCATAGTGGAAGAAGCCATCAGGCTCGTCGTGCTGGCAGTCTCGTTCCTGATGCTCTCTGCCTTTGGCATGCTATTGTTAAGACCTGATCCCACAGAGCGAAGGCGTGTATACCTCCCTCTCCTGGGCATGGCTAGCCTGTGGATACTGAGCACGCTGGCCGGGCTTGCACTCTTCGAGCTGTCGGCCGACGATGTGATCATCCTTGCAGACACGCTGGCCCGCTACTGTTTGGGAATCCCGGGCGCTCTGCTGGGAGCATGGGCTCTGATGCTCCAGCAGCGCACTTTTCGCCAGCAGGGTATGCCCAAGTTCGGCCGGGACCTGGTCTGGTGTGCAACCGCCTTGCTCCTTTATGGCGTGGCAGGCCAGCTATTCGTCCGGCCGAGCCCTTTGGCGATTTCAACTACTCTCAACAGCACCGTGTTTCTCCGATGGTTCGGCATACCAGTTCAGCTCTTTCGGGCAATCATGGCGACCACCCTGGCCGTTTTCATGGTGCAGGCTCTCAACGCCTTCGACTTGGAAACGAAGCGACAAGTGGCAGAAGCGAACGAGGCCAGGTTGCGAGCCCAGGCAGCGGCACTCGACGCAGAGCGCCGTGTCACCCAGGAGACTGAACGTCTAAACGAGAAACTGCGGCTGCGTACACAGGAACTCTCTCTGTTGCTGGACCTGTCCAATCTCATGGTGGCCCCTATCAGTTTGCCAGACAGATTGAACAGCGTCCTGGAAGAGATAGTGCACAGCCTGGGCTTCCCTGATGCTGGCGCAATCCTATTGAGCAGCGGGCAGACAGGCGCAATGCAGGTGCAAGCTTCAACCGGTTTCACCCGGTCTGGCAACTCGGATGACCAGGAGAAGCAGTGCGCCCGGGCGGTGGAACTGGCTGAGCGCTGTGTGGCCAACGGGCTGATCCTGTGCCGGCACCTTGACGGCTCGGTCTTTGAGTTCTCTCCGGAGGAGTTGCCGGAACGGGCAGAGTGCCCGGACTACCGCAGCCCAGCTGTAACCGTTGCTGTGTCCCTGGCTCCCCATCAGCGGGTGATCGGCAGCATTGTGTTGGATCAGACAGAGCACCGGGAAACACAAGGCCTCACTGTAGACGAATTCGTCCTGGTTCTGGGCGTGGCACAGCAGCTGGGCCTGTCCATCGAGAATGCACTCCTGCACCTCGAGGCGAAAGAGCGAGAGAAACGGCTGGCGGAGTTGCTGCGTGAGATCGTGGGAGCCCAAGAAGCCGAGCGGCAGCGCATCGCTCGCGAGTTGCACGACGCGACCGGGCAGTCGCTCACGGCCGTCGCCCTGGGGCTGCGCAGCGTCGAAAAGCTGCTGGTCACCGATCCTTCAAGCGTATCGAGGCAACAAGTGCAGGAGCTGATATCATTCAGTACCGATGCCCTTGGGGAGCTGCGGCAGATCATCGAAGACCTGCGACCATCGCAACTGGATGACCTAGGGTTGGTGGCTGCGCTTCAGTGGTACGCTCAGCAGTTCGAGAGACGGTATGAAATCAGCACCAACCTCAGCGTAGAGGGCAGGCGAATCCGCTTGCCGTCGGAGTTTGAGACGGTCCTGTTCCGCGTCACCCAGGAGGCACTGACCAACGTCGCCAAACACTCTCGAGCCAGCCGCGCGGATGTTGTCCTGGAAATCAGCCCAACTCGTGCACAGGTAACCATCAAGGACAATGGCCGCGGTTTTGACCCCGCTGAGACAATCCAGCGAGACCAACCGGCCGGGTGGGGTCTGGTGGGCATACAGGAAAGGGCACTGCTGCTCGGCGGCGAGTGCGAGATTGAGTCAAAACCTGGAAGCGGCACGTGCATTCGAGTGAGCGTTCCGTTGGTTGCGGAGGCAGAAGGTGTCCAAGAAGATACGGCTGCTACTGGTTGACGACCATCAAATCGTGCGCGCTGGCCTGCGCATGCTCTTTATGGCTGAAGATGACATGGAAATCGTTGGCGAGGTGGGGACGGGCGAAGAGGCAATTGAAGCCGTCCGCAGACTGGAACCAGACGTGGTCATCATGGACGTCGTGATGCCAGGATTGAGCGGGATTGAGGCCACGCGCCGCATTAGAGGGGTCAATTCGAGAACGAACGTATTGGCGGTCACAATGCACGAGGACGAGCAGTACTTCTTTGAGATGCTACAGGCAGGGGCATCCGGCTATGTGCCCAAGCGCGCGGCCCCGGATGATTTGGTTTCAGCGACTCGGGTGGTCAGCCGGGGTCAGGTCTTCCTCTATCCGTCTCTGGCGCAGTTGCTGGTAGAGGATTTCCTAAAGAGAGCAGAACCTGACCGGCCCCAGATCGCCAAGAAGCTGACCCCGCGTGAACGTGAGGTACTGACCTATATCGCAGAGGGTTACACCAACCGGGAAATTGCCGAGGCTCTGGTCATCAGTGTCAGGACAGTAGACCGGCATCGCGAGAACGTCATGCGCAAGCTCGACCTTCACAACCGGGTGGCGCTGGTGAAATACGCCATCAAGAAGGGGCTGATAAGCGTTGACTAGCTCTCAGGGCCGACGTTTCCTCGGCCGTTTGCCCGGACTCAGACCCGTATCCTGGCCCACTACTCGTAACCAGGGGGACCACTCCGCCCACGAAATGGGTACATTGCCCAATGGACTGGGTGCGATGGAGCGTGATAAGCTTTCCCTAGAAAGAGCAACGTGTAGGCTGTGTTATCACTATCGAGTGAGTAGCGGGTGCGGACCAGCTGTTGGGGCCTTTTGTGATTGTGGGCCTGTTCCTCTTGCGGCTGGGCGTGCCGCTGGCAGTTACCTTGGCTGTCGGATACTTACTGCGACGCCTGGACGCCAAATGGGAGGCTGAGGAATCTGCCCGCACCGAGACTGTTCCGGGCGAGAGACAGGCAGCGGCTCAGCAGCCTTGCTGGACGGTAATACGCTGTGGCAAGGTGCAGCGCGCCGACTGTCCCGCCCACAAGAGCCCCCACCTTCCGTGCTGGCTGGCGCGGCTGCAGGCTGAGAACCGGCTGCCGTCCGGTTGTCCGAGTTGTCTCATGTTTGCGCCGCAGGCAACTGCATAGGGAAGCAGGATGCGAAGACAGATCCACTGGCTAGCCGTTGGCTTTACGCTGCTAGCTGCGGCCGCATCAGTCTCCGTCATGCTGCTGTGGCCGTCAGAGGGCCTGGCGTCGAGTGCTGACACCGGCGACTGCACGGCCGTCGTTGGTGACTACTGCAGCCCACAGTGCTGCGGCCGATGCCATGATGCCAGGCTCCGGGCCTGGTCAGGCACCTCCCACGCCATAGCCTCTGTGGACCCGCTCTTCCGGTTGAGTATGCAGCAGGAGGAAGAGCCCGGCGATTGTCTGGGATGCCATTCCACCGGCTACGACGCTGCCTCCGGCCGCTACGCCCTGGCTGGCGTGACCTGCGAGGCATGCCACGGAACGTATCAGCCAGGCCATTCCTCGGCAAACATGGAAATCGCTCGGCCGGAGAAACTGTGCGGGACCTGTCACACCAGCACCTTCTCTGACTGGGACACGGGACTCCACGGGGAAGGGGGAGAGAGCTGCATCGACTGCCACAATACCCACGCCAGGGGGTGACCCCGGTCAGGTCTCGGCACACGGGTGTGGGCACTTGCCCGAGACCGGCACAGCACTTGCATTGAGCGAGAAGCCACCCTGGACTCTGGCCGACAGTCCAGAACGCTGTCAAGCAGTCTCTCGAGCCATGGAGTGGCATGCCCCCTACCAGTAGCAGCCCTTCAATGCACGAGTAGCGGTGGCTGTGCCCACGCCGCCGCCGCCCGCAGAGAGATCCTACCCCGCTTGCTGAAGGGCTGGTTTGCGCTCCCGGGGAAAGACGGGCAAGTGCTCGGCCGCTACCCCAAAAAGGATGACGCCCAGGGTCACAAGCGTGACAGTGACCACTGTCTCCATCCACCACGGAGAGTAGACATTGCCGGTGTACGGGAGCAGACCGATGATGCTGACGTTCAGTCGGTTCGGAACGACGCCAAAGAGCACCACCATTGCTGCCCCGGCGAAGAGCACCCCCAGCTTGGGCCGCAGTGGCCCTATGGCAAACAGAATCGAGAGTACCCAGCCTTTCATCCAACCAACAGGAATGGCTCTCTAGAGGCAGAACTAGCCTGACGGCATCGAGTCGGTTAGCGTATCTACTCCCTCGGAGCGCCTGCCTCAATCCACCACCGCACCAAAGCCAGCTCGTCCCCACTGAACTGGCCCGGATGGTCCCCGGTCACCTGCCGGACTACCACCTGGCTGGCATCAGGATCACCAGGCTCAACGCCGACGCCGGTGACTCCGCCGGCCAGGGTCTTCTCGTAGCTGGTCACGTCAAGGCCTCCGCTGGCAGCGGCACTGTTATGGCAGTCCCCGCACCTGTCTCGAGACAACTCGCCCAGACCACCCTCCCAGGAAATGGCTCCATCGGGCAGCGGCGTAGCAGTAGGCAGGGGCGTCGGCAGTGGAGTGGCTGTCAAGGGGACATACACCTCCGCCTGCTCGATAGGAGATACTGTTGCCAGCGCCGTCTCCTCAAAAGTGACGAAATAGACCACGCCCCACAGCATCAGGGCCGCCAGCACCCCATAGACTCGCAGATAGACTCTCCGCCGCTGGCCGAGAGCCTGAGAATCCGCCGGCCGTTCCGCCTGACCGGCCTGGATTGCGGCCAGCTCCAACGGGTGCTCGTGAGCCATCTGCTGTTCAGTCAGATTGCCGTCAAACATGCTCGTGTTGAAAACCTTGATGTGAACGTGATAAAAGTGCCACACGATGATCGCCAACGCCGCCAGCACGGCCTCGGCACTGTGAGCAGCCTTGGCCGCGGGGATAGCCTCCCCTGGGAGCACCCGGGCCGTGGCAATCGGGTTCCACAACATGAACCCGGTAATCCCCATCACCACTGTTCCCCATACAACAGCCCAATACTCTGCCTTTTCCACAAAGGTGTAGCGGCCCTCAGCCGGCCGGCTCCTGCTCAAGCCCAGATTGTAGAGCAGCCAGTGGAAAGCAGCCCGCACGTCCTGCATCCCAGGCATCATGCTCAAACGAGCCCGGAGAACGAACACCCGATAGCCGGCCGCACCGAGGTGGTAAATCGCCTGAAGCATCATCAGGACCGCGGCCACGCGGTGAAAGAGACGCACATTCTCCACGCCAGCGAGCGCACCCACAAACCACCGCGAGAGTAGTACTTCAGGGAACCTTTGCGCCAGGCCGCTGACAGCCAGGAACGCGAAGCTGAGGGTAAGGAGCCCATGCTCGATAATATACGACCTGGTGAAGCGCAGGTATCTGCGCGGCTTTTCATTCATGTTCCTCGTCCCCGCTCCTCTTGAGGCGACCGAACAGTGATCTGACCAGCTTGGGTACCTTGAAGTCTAGCTTTCCAGCGAGCCGTTCGCCAACTGACCGTGCAACTCCGGTCGCATTGAACACCAACATGCCGCCAATCACCGCCGGAATCAGGATTCTGTAGAACAGATCCACAAAGTAGACCGCCGGAGCCGTCTCCGCATCGGGGCGGTAGTGACTCAGCCAGGCGCTGGGGAAATTGGTGGTCGCATCGGGATGGCAGCGTTGGCAAGTCCCCAACAGGTTTTCTTTCATCACACTGCTGGTTGGATCGCCTGAGGGCCGGATATCGTGCGCGCCGTGGCAATCCACGCATACCGGCTTGTTGGTGTCTTGATCTGGCGTGATGGATTCAAACAGCAAGACCGTCGTGCCATGAAAGTCAGCCACGTAGGTGTCGTAGACGTCAGCGTTGAGCCCATAGCGATCGGCCAGCGCCGGATCATTGTGGCACTCGGCACAGATCTGCGGTGAAAAGAGGTGGAATGTGCCGCTGAAAGCAGGACCTGCAATATCGTGCACTCCGTGACAGTCGATGCAGGAGGGAACGTCCGGGTTACCTTCGTCGATCAGCGCAGCGCCGTGAACGCTGTCCCGGTATTCGCTGTAGATCGCCGAGTGGCAGCGCTCACATATCGTTGAGCCGCGACTGAGCGGCTCATCCGGTGGTCCGATGTCGTGGGAGCCATGACAGTCGGTGCAAACAGCCGCCTCCACGTTTCCGGCTGCCAGCGCCCGTTGGTGAACGCTGTCCAGAGTGGTCCGATACATGTCCACGTGACACTGCGCGCAAGACGCGTAATAGCGCTGAAAGACGAACTCGCGCCGAGTCGCGGCCGTGATCGGATCGTGGGGATAGCCGGAAATGTCCGTATGGCACTGGACACACGCGTAGCCAGCGCTTCCATGAACCGAGCGCGCGTAAGTCTCCTCATCAATCGAGAGGTACAGGGTTTCCCCACTTGGCAGCTCGGTCTGCATTCCGGGCGAGCCGTGACAGGCCAGGCAGGCCCTGTCGGCAACCCCCTCCAGAGCGGGCTCGCGCGCACCCGCCGACTCGTGCGCAGCTGCCTCTTCAGTGGATGGCCCTTCGGCCTCAGGCTCGACCGGCTCTGGCTCCTCCTGTACCGGCAGAGCCGCGGCCGCTGGAGAGACCAGCTTCGTAGCCCGGTCCTCGTCGTAGCCCAGCGCCACAAAGTCCAGCCGACCTTCCTCGGAGTGGCAATCGGCGCACTGGAGCGACTGCTCGGCCGGAGCCACCTGGTGCTCTACGTCAAAGTACATCAGCTCGGTGACACCCTCCCACGAGCCGCTGTACTCTTGCCCGCTGAACTCGACGCCCTCGTTCCCGGCCGCACCCGCGCCGGCCGGGAACAGGGCAAGGGCTGCACTCAGCAGCAGGGCACTCCTATGGATGCACCACTCGCGCATGACCTCCTCCTGGCAAGCGATCCCAAACACTTGTGTGGCAAGTTGCCTGACAGCATTATACACCCGACCCCCACAAGTATCAACCTGCGTTACGAGGAACTGGTATATCCATTCCTTATGTGTTATCAGAAGCACTGCTTATGAACCTTTGCTTGTACTATCAGGGGCGTTGTGATACTATGGCGGGAGGGAGGGAGGTGCAGGAATGTTGGAGCTCTATCAGTTGAATGTCTTTGTCCAGGCGGCCGAGGCGCTGAGTTTCACTGCGGCCGCCGAACGGCCGCACATCAGCCAGCCGGCCGTCTCGATGCAGATCAGCAACCTGGAGAAGCGGCTCGACACTCTGCTGTTTGACCGCTCAAGCCGCAACATCTGCACCACCGAGGCGGCCCAGGGCAGACCAACTCGATGGATGCGGGTTCGAGCCGGGGTCTCAGAAGTAAGACTAGCTCTCCAGGGAAAAGCGTATTAGCAAGGAAGGGCCGTTGACCAGCCTAAGAAAAGCCCTCAGCTTCAACGCCAACGTTCGTCGGGTCTTGCTTACAGGCGGAGCCTTTATCCTGGGTTTCGTCGCGCTGGCGGCAGCCTCAGTCCAGGTATGGGAATACTCTAACAGCGTGGATTTCTGCGCCAACGCCTGCCACGCAGTGCATCCCGAGGAGCCGGCCGCCTTTGAGGACTCTTACCATGCCCGGGTCAAATGCACCGAGTGCCACATGGGCCGGGTGAGCGTGTTCCGTGGGTTGGTGCTCAAGTCCAGCCACTTTCGCCACCT
>JAUVHW010000264.1 GCA_030593075.1 Ardenticatenales bacterium | reverse complement strand
GCCTTGAGCGCCTGGCTAGGGGTCATGTGAGCCATCGGGCAGCATGCCTCCGGTTGGCCCCTGTCCCGATAGGCAGGACGTGCGGGCTGGGTTGTCGGTTCTAGCCTACCGCTGGTTCGGGCGGGTTGTCAACGTCGAACTGTTGCCCGAGATGACACGCCCCCACCACTCATCCATGTCGTCGCGTCGCGCCAATGGTTGCGCCGTATGGGCGTTGAAGTAGTACGAGACGCGGCGCACCGGACATTCCTCGGTGCCCTCGCCTTCGCTCACTTCGATACAGATGTAGCTGCCCACCGAGACGGTAGGCGTCTGCCCTAGTGGTCTTGCCATCTCATCGCCTCCCCAGAAAGCTGTCCTCGTAGATGTGCCGGTCCGACCGCGCCCGGCCGGCGTAGAGCTGCACCCAGGCCTCAAGCGCCAGCGCCAGGGCATCACCCAGGTCGGGGCTTTCGTTGGACTCACCCGCCTTCTCCACCCACAGCCGCCCCATGCCGTAGGAGTCGAACTTGTAGGTCGCCCGGCCAAGCTCAGCCTGAAGCTGCGTCCTCAGCGTGTCATCCCCGAGGGCCAGCGACAACGGCTGGGGTGCCTCCGGGCTCAGGTTGTCGCGCACCCTGCCCCACATCTCCGAGGGCTTGTTGTGGTAGAGCGTGGTGTCATCGGCGTTGGACGCCCAGTTGAGCGGTAGCACCACAAGATCCAGCCGCTCAGTCTCCACCACCTCGATCAGCCGATCCGACACCCCGTGCATGTTGGTATCGTCCACGGCGATGCAGCGGATGTCCCAGTCATGCACGTAGCGTAACACTCGCCCCACAGTGGCCATCAGCGACCGCTCACTCCACGCCTCAAGCGCCAGCAGGTCGGCATCACAGAGGACGGCCAAGGCGCTCCGATCCGTGCCGTGCCGAGCCACGTCCAGTCCGGCCACGATAGGCGCCGTACTGCCGGCCGCCCGCCTCGGTCGCGTAAGGGCGGCCTCAATCCACGGCAGAGGAATAAGGGCGTTGCCGCCCGTCTCCGGGAAGTCGGCTAGGATGTGGACGCGCCAGAAGTCGGAGTCTTCACCGTACCGTCGGCGCATGTCCTCAACCCACTCATGGGTGATCAACCCAGGCTGCACAATGGGGCAATCGCGTGGAACTGCGTGAGCTCCCAACTGGGCACACGCTTGCAGGTTCGGCGTATCGAAAGCAGAGATGTGGAAGGTCTCGTATTCCTCCGCCTGGGTGGTGAACATTTCGTAAAACGCGCCCTCGTTGCGGGTCGGGTTACCGAGTACAAGCAACAGGAACTCGCCGGACGCCATGAGTGTATCGAGCGCTTCCCAGATGTCCTCCCCGATCTCGGGTGCCGAAGCCTCATCAACGATGATGAGGACCACCTCCGCGTGCCGGCCTTGCAGGGCCTCCTTACTCTTGGTGGACCGAGCGACAGCGTTCCTTGTCGGGCTAATGTCCCACTCAGTATCCAGCATCCGGCCAGGCAACGGGATCCGTGCGCCATGGTAGAGTCGATGAATCTCGCGGCCCCACACGATGTCACGGAGTTGGTCGAACGTCGGCCCAGTTGTAACCACACGCACGTCGTCGAAGCAGCGCGGCAGCCAGAGCGTTGCTACGGCAGCGAGGAAGTCCTTGCCCACGGAGTTGCAGGAGCGAACGGCGATGCGACGCTTCCCCTCTTGCTTGAGCCCACGCACCAAGGCCATGAGGGGTGCCCGTTGGTGCTCATATAGCGTGACGCCCAGCACCTCATCGGCAAAGACATCTGGGTGGTAGCGCCAATCGTCCGGCTGAGCAGCAGCTTCTTCGGCACTCAACTCTTGAAGCGCTAAGTCGAGCTCGACCAGCGGCAGCGCCGCCGCGATGCGCTCTTGGCGAAGGGCAGTTGCCATAGCTAGCTCACCAGGCGAATGCCGCGCTCTTCGGCCATGCGACGCACGTCGTCGACGGTTCGGCCATGAGCAGTTGCGATGCGCTCCACCTCACGTTCGGCAGCCTCGGTATCCTCGCCAAGCCAGGTTGTCTCCTTGCCATAAGCCCATTCCTTGAGTGCGCGAGCGGCGCCGATATCGCCCTGCTTGGCCTTGGCGTAACCAGCCTCCAGTAGCTCTACAAGCCGGGGCCGGTCGGTATCCCCATCGTTATCTTCGAGGAAGGCCTGGACCTCCTGGGCGAACCAGCGATCTTTCCTGGGCCGGCCACGGGTATTCGGCGAGGTACCCTTCTTCCACCTGCCACGCTCGTCGCGTGTTACCTCCTGTTCTGGGGTCCTTGCCGCACTTGAGCGAGCCATCAGGGCCCCACGGCGATTCTGGTACGGCGTAGGTAGGCGAGGCCCCGAAGGTCCAGGGGTTCTGAGTGGCGGGTGTAAGCCTCAACGCGGCGCATGTCGGCCAAGTAGCAGCAGGGGCAGGCGTGGAGGAAATAGACATCGTGGCGCCGGCAGAGGGTGTAGCTGAGGACTACGGCGCGCATCACGCCTCAAGGGTACGCCGTGGTGGAAGTGTTGTCAAGGCGCAGCGTCGGGCGGGGATCGTTATTCAGTCGTGCTGCTCACTCTCCCTTCCGGGGGCGCGCCGGGGCCAGGGCGCGCTCGCAGAATGCCATGTCTGGGTAGAAAGCCCGCAACGGCTTCCAGAACTGCCAGACCATCCTCTCGTAGGGCACACTATGGAACACTTCATAGCGATGGCCCCAGTCGTAATTCCCGCTGGCGATGTCACGCTGCGCGCTCGTTGATATCTTGTCGATCAACTCCATGCGGAAGCGGTAAACACACTGATTCCGCACGAGCATCACCAGCGCCACGAGCATCACCGCCACCAACAGGCCAATCACCCCGAGTGCTCCAATTGTTCCAAGCATGTCATCCTTCTCCCATCTTCGTGATTGCGGCCAGCACCATGTCCTCGGGCGCGGCCTCTGGGATGTCCTTGAGCATGTCGGCGGCCTCCGCCTTAGTGTAGTTCATGTCCCTGAGCAGCTTTGCGGATTCCGCAACGGCGTCCCTGGCGACAGTTTTTGCATGCCCGGGCTTGGCCTTCTTCGGCTTGGCCCCGTTCTTCGGGCAGACGGCGAAGTGGGGGACGCGGCGAATCTCCAAAAGCATAGGCTTGCCCGTCGTGGTTTCGCCCATCTCTAGGTTCTCCGTCTTGCCGCAAGCCTGGCACTCAGGCATCAGGCAGCGCTTCTCCCAGGATAGCTAGGCGGGCAACTGCCTCAGCTGGCGCGTACAGGATCGTTCTAGGGGCGCTCTTGTTGCGGTGTGAGTCATGTCGCCCGGCCCACTCTTCCAGCGCGGCATCGCACCTCAGACAATCAGACAGGCAACTACGGTAAGGCGTGCAATTCGTCAGGAACGTAGATCGGTCCGCTTGGTACGCTTTCAGGTGGCGCCGCTTCCATTGTCGCCAGCTCCCCCAGCCAGTCGCAGGGAACCCGTTCGCGTCGGACTCGTCGCCGTAAGGCATCATTCCTCCTGGGCGGGGGCGAACGCTTCCAGCAGCACGGCAAGATCATTACGAGCCCGCAACAGGAGCCGGATATCCTCATGCATTCGGGGCCAATCCAACCCTTCCCGAATAAGCGCCTGCTTGATCGCCAGCACCTTTGAACATCCGTTAGTCCAGTTGGGCGCCGTCGCTGCCCCGTGGCGCTTCCGAATGCGGGCAAGCCGTCGCTGTAACGCTTGCGGGCTGCTTGGCTGCTCGCTCATCGCGTCCTCCTTCCATGAATTACGGGCGGGGCTTAGGGCAACCCCTCAACAGCGCGCTTGGCCTGCTCGAAGGCGTCAGCCTGCACGGCGCTCGCGTAGTCGGCCAGTGCGTCCATGAAGGCCCGCCAATGAGAGGGCGCGCTTAGTTTTCCAGCGTGAGCCCCGTAGGCTTCGGCAGCCTCACACACAGCGTCTCGTGCTTGGTTCTCAGTCAGTGGCCTAGCCATCATCGCTCCTTTCGCCCCTCAAGGGCTCTCTGTCGCTCATCACTCCTCGCTTTCTCGCACACCCCGGGGGGCTTGACGCTCGGCCGGGAGCCCCAAAATGCGCCAGAGCCAGTCAGCACCGCAACCCTGCACCCCAGGCCAGTTAGTATGGACGCTAATCCGATGCCAGTATTGACAGTGGGGCGCGTTACCTTCCTTGATCACTGGGAGGCCATAAGCACAGCCGCCACACAACTCCTCACAGAGGTCTCGAAGTGTTCGTACCTGCCCGTCACTCAACTCCATCGCTTCGCTCCTTTCTTGTCGCTCCGCATTTACCAGGGTGGTGAGACGGGCGGCTCACCTTACCAAGAGCCCTCTCGAGACAACCTTGCGAACGTGCCCCTCGAGACGGCTCACGTACTTGTCGCGGTTGCACATTCCGCAAGCAATCGTCAGGTTGTCCAGCCGCGTTTTTCCTTTTGGCCACGGCGTCATGTGCTCAACGTTGGCCGTCCGGCGGGTAACGGGACGCCCGCAATACTGACAGCGATAATGCGCCCGCTCGAGCAAGAACACCCGAACGGCAGGTGGCGCGTAACGCGGATTGTCCTTGAGCAGCCCTGCAATCACGGCAGCGCCATCCTTGCAAGCCCCATTACAGAATTGACGGCGGCCGCGACGGTGCTGCCCAGGGTGGGGCCGGAGGCAGTACTCGCAGACCTTTGGCTGGG
>JAUVHW010000408.1 GCA_030593075.1 Ardenticatenales bacterium | reverse complement strand
GGAGATTACGTGACCTGCTGGCAGCGGTAGGTGCCTGGTCGGAGGCCCAGCCCGGCGGGTCCCAGGGCCGCACTGCGGTGGTGGTGGCGAGTGGACACGGCAATGGCACCTGCTGCCGCCGAGAGTGCAAGCGGCGCGGCCGGCCTTGGGGAGGGGGAAGATCAGCGCGCTGTCGCCCGCTCGAAGAGTCGGGCCTTGATCTCCAAGACCTGGCGGCGCAGCGTGGGGTCGGTCTCCATCAGGTCCTCGATCTTGTCACAGCCGTACATCACGGTGGTGTGGTCGCGGTTGCCCAGCGCTCTCCCTATTTGCGGCAACGAGGCACCGGTCTCCTGCCGCGTGAGGTACATGACCAACTGGCGCGGCCGGGCGACTTTGCGCTTCCTGCTCGGGCTAGTCATCTGCTCTACTGAGATGCCGTAATAGTCGGCTACGGCCGCCGAGATGTCGTCGACCGAGAGGTCAACCGCCCGGTTGACCAGGTCAGAGAGAGCCATCTCTGCCACCTGGATAGTAGGCTCCATGCCCATCAGCTGGCTGTAGGCCACCACCTTGTTCAGCGCACCCTCAAGCTCGCGGATGTTGCTGCGGACGTGGTAGACGATCATGTCCATCACGTCAGGCGAGACGGTCACCGAGAGGACCTCTGCCTTCGCCTGGAGGATGGCCAACCGGGTCTCCATGTCTGGCGGCTGGATGTCGGCGATCAGCCCCCATTCAAAGCGGGACTGCAGCCGCTCCTCCAACCGGGCCATCGCCTTGGGCGGCCGGTCGCTGGAGAGGACCAACTGCTTGTCCGCGCTGTGCAGGGCATTGAAGGTGTGGAACAGCTCCTCCTGGGTCCGCTCCTTGCCGGCCGCAAACTGGATGTCATCCAGGAGGAGCACGTCAGGGGTTCGATACTTGTCCCGGAGGGCCTCGGTCTTGCGGGTGCGAATGGCGCTGACCAGGTCGTTGGTGAATACCTCAGACGAGACGTACAGGACCGAAACGTTGTTGGCCTGGCAGGCGTGTCCGATGGCTTGCAGGAGATGGGTCTTGCCCAGCCCCACGCCGCCGTAGAGGAACAGGGGGTTGTAGGACTTGGCCGGGTTCTCAGCGGCTGCCAGCGCGGCGGCGTGCGCAAGACGATTGCCCACTCCCACCACAAAGCTGTCAAAGGTGTAGCGGGGGTTCAGGGGCATGCCGTTGGCGCTGCTCCCGTGCCCTGATTTCCGGCCTGAAGACGAGGCGGTTTCGGTTTGCAGGAGCGGCGGGGCGGCCTTGGCCTTGCCACCACCCTGGGGATCATTCCAGACGACGAACCGAAGCTCCACGCTCTGGTTCATCACTCTTTCCAGCGTCCGCTTGATGGTCTGCTTGAGCCGGTTCTCTAACCAGTCCTTGGCATAGGCGGTGGGTACGCTGACAAAAAAGAGACCCTCCTCACAAGCAAGATAGCGAGCGTCCTTGACCCAGGTCTCATAAGTGGAGCGCGTCATCTCCAACTGCAGTTCACCCAGGGTAGCTCGCCAGGCTTGCTCCGGACTCATCTTTTCACTCTCTGCACCATAGACAGACCAGCACCACCGCCCTGGCCGGCAACCCGCCTGTTGGGTCCCGGCGGCGAGCCCGCGCTGTGCTGCACAGGGAGCCGTGCCCTTGGCGAGCTGGCCAGGGGCCTGGCTCTAGACCCGAATCGCTGCTTTGCGGTAGGGAGCACCCGGCACACTAAACCACTCGAAAGAACGCAGACCGGCCAGGCTCTGCAAAAGCCATCTTCCAGGTACGTGCAGTCAGCAGTCATTACGAGTAGTCGCGCGAGAGCACTTCCCGACCAGGCTTCTGCGCTCAGGACAGTTGCCCGGTCCAGCAACGCAAATCAGATATCAGTTCAAGGCAGAAGGAGTGCCCAGCAACCAGGCGGCTTGGGGGCCAGAGCGCCTTTCCCCTCAGCAAGATGGCAGCGCGAGCCATCTGCAGGACCTCACCTCAAGTCCACCCGACCGTGAACATTCTAGCAGAGGGTTGCCGCTCGCGCAATAGACAGGCGGGCTGACCACCTTAAAGGATGGAATTCTTTTAGGGGTTCAAACCTTAAAAAAACATGGCCGAACCATTTTGGGCTCGCTGCCCCCGGCCGGCGCTCCGGGCCTGGAAAGCCCGCGCCGCTGGCCTCTACCGCATGTTCCCCCCCACATGTGGGGGGTGGACACGCCTCGCGGCCGCGCAGCGATTTCGTCCCTGCCGGTGAACTCTTTAAGCTTCACGTAACAATCGACAAATTCCGCGCGGCGCGCGGAGGCCGGCTAGAACGAGCGATTGGCGT
>JAUVHW010000320.1 GCA_030593075.1 Ardenticatenales bacterium | reverse complement strand
CGTTGTATGCCTTGAGAGATCTCGAGCCGTACTGCTTGAAATGCCTCTTTTCATACGTGATGTTTTTCGTTGCTCTGGATAACGCCTATGGTCGATTCCACGGGCAACTCAAAAAACTCAATAGCAAGCCCTTCCTTAGAGTTGTACACAAAACGCCGCCGAAACAGACAGCGTACATCAGGAAGGTCAGAAGAATCAGGAACCTATCCATAGTGCATCTGGACTCGACGAAAAAACGTGTAAGTGTTGCCAACAAGATGGCAGCGTCAATGTGGCCGCCAATGGCCCTTGGCGATAAAACTGGGGAGCCGCCTGATTTGAGCAGGATGACTTTCGGTGCATTCAGACTCAAGTCATATGACGCGGCGGGCAAAGTGATAGCCGAGTCACATGATTTTGAAGTCAACATTCCAGATATGGATCAAGAGTGCACAGCATACCTCGAGAAATACGATCAGACTTGCGCCGACTATTTGAGAGCAATCCATGCGAGGCTCCCAACCACAGTAGGTGACGAGCACTACTCTGAGTTCAAGCCGTGAGGAATCAATCCCTCGAGGGCGCGTGAACCTCTAGCCGGCGTGCCATGCAAGCTCTCGTCCGCCGAGCGGCCGCCGAAGGCGGTCGGCTCCTGGCTGCTGCCAAGAGGCCACGCACTCGGTACCAACGCTCCCCAAGCGACGCGAGAAACCCAGCAACCTACGGCCGCTCGGCCTCCACCCACAGCCGCCGACCGTCGGTGACGAAATGGAGGCTGCCCATCTGGTCGGTGCGCGCGATGGCGGTACCGCGCACCTCCACCCGCTCCACCACCTTGGGGGCCGGGTGGCGGCGCGGGTTGCGATCGCCGGCCGAAAAGACCACCACCCAGGGATTGACGGCCTCCAGGAAGCCCTGAGTGGTGCCGTCCCGGTCGCCGCCGTCGGCCGCTTTCAGCACGATGCTCTGCAGCGGCGCACCGGCCTCGATTAGCCGGGCCTCCACGTCGGCTTCGACGTCGCCGGCCAGGAGAAAGCTGGCCTCCCCGTAGCGCAGCTGCAGCACGATCGAGTTGTTGTCTCGCCCGGCCGGCGCCGCCCCGTAACCGGGGCTGCCGGGGTGCAGGACCTCCAGCACCACACCATCGCCCACTTTGATCGTCTGCCCGCTGACGGCCGTCACCAGTGGCACCCTCTCTTGCTCTGCCAGGGCCAGCAGTTCCTCCCAAGCCGGCAGGCCCTCCTCCTCGCCGTTGGTGATCAAGGCGCCGACCCGGTAGCTCTCCAGCACGGCCGGCAGCCCGTTGACGTGCGCGGCGTCCGGGTGGGTGGCGACAACCACATCGATCCAGCGACTCCAGAGGCCCAGCCGCCGCCCCAGCTGCGAGAGCAGCACGGCCGGGTCCGGGCCGCCGTCTACCAGGATGGTCCGGCCGGCCGGGGTCTGGATCAGGATCGACTCTCCCTCTCCCACGTCCAGAAACGTCACGTGCAGCCGGCCGTCGGGCCGGCTGCTGATGAACCCAATCCCCAGCGCCAGGCTGGCGGCGGCCGAGGCGAGGCTGAGCTTGGCCCAGGGCTGGGCCGCCAGCACCAGCCATGCCCGTCGCACCAGCGCCGGCCGGGACAGAAACCAGGTCAGACCGAACAAGCCGCCGTACACCGCCAGCAGACCGGCCCCGCTCAGTTCATACGCCACGCTGGCTGACGGAACGCTGGCAGTAGCCTCCACCACCCGTATGGTCCACCAGAGGAAAGGGTAACTCAGCCAGCCCAGCACCTGCCCCAGCGGCAGCCAGAGCAGCCCTGCGACGGCCGCCACCCCTCCCACTATCATCAGCGCGGGCTGGACAGGCAGAATGAGCAGATTGGTCAGCAGCGAGACGGGCGAGACCCGGCCGAACTGATAGGCTATCAGCGGCAGCGTGGTGATCTGGGCGGCCGTGGTGACCAGCAGCGAATCGTTGAGCAACCGGACCAGCCTTCCGGCCGCGGCCGGACTCAGCCGCTTCTCCAGCGCCCAGAGCGCCGCCTTTTGCAGGGGCTCCACGTAGAGCATCAGCCCCAGCGTGGCAACGCAGCTCAGCTGAAAGCCGACATCCCACAGCAGCAGCGGCTGAGCGCAGGTCATGGCAATGGCGGCCGCCATCAACGAGGCCGGGCCAAAGGTCTGTCGCCCCAGCAAGCTGCCCACGGTGAGCAAGCTGCCCATGACGGCCGCTCGCACGACGGCCGCGTCCGCGCCCACGAACACGGTATAGGCAGCAATGACGGCGATAGTCACGATGCCGGCCCTGCGGCGCGGGATGACTCGCCCCAGCCAGGTCAGCAGCAGGGCGACAATGATGCTGATGTTAAAGCCAGAGATGGCGATTACGTGGGTAGCGCCGGTGGCGTTGAAATCCTCCATCAGCGTGCCGGGGATCCCCTGCTCGTTCCCCAGCAGGACGCCGCTCAACAGGGATACCTCGGGGTCCGGCAGAATCTGGCGCAGCCTGGCCTGGGCCTCGGCCTTGAGGCCAAAGAGAGTCCGTTTCAGGAGGGAGCCGCCGCGGCCGGGCAGGACCTCGATTTGCGGCCGGCGCACGATAGAGTAGATCTGCTGGCGCGCCAAATAGTCCTGGTAGAACCCCTCCCGGGGCGTCTGCAGCCGGCCGGAGAAGCGCAGCCGATCGCCATAGTGGAGGGCAGGGTATCGAGGGGCCTCCAGCAAGGCCCGTCCGGACACCGGGCGCGGCGTATCGCCTTCAAGATGGACGGACACCATCTCCACGGTGAGCCGGGTGGAGCCGGCGCGCGGATCCGGCTCATCCACCACCGTACCCTGGAACTCGCCCCAGCCCCGGCCGTTGTAGGTTGCCAGGTCAGCGGGGCCGAACCTGGGCTGACCGGCGCGGTAGCGGGCGGCGCCCAGGAAGACAAAGGCCAGTGACAGGTAGAGCCGCCGGCGGCGCGGCTGAAGGAAGGCGGCCGCGATCGGCCCCAGACTCAGAACCAGCCAGAGCGGCCACTTGAGGGGGCAGGCGGCCGCCAGCGCCAGACCTGCCAGCCAGCCAAGGCCAAGATAGACGAGCGTCACCGGTAATTCACGGCCGAAACCCGAGGCTCAGAGCCCCACCGCGCCGATTCTACTCCATGCGGCGTGCGCGCGCCAGCACGCCATCGCGGATCTGGAAGGGGGCCCGGGCACAAGGCGCACTGTCGCCTATCGTCGGCCGGCGACACCCCGCGTGACACGCCTCGACACCGCCCCGTGGCATCCTATTCTGAGCCATTTCACGATATTGACCTCTGGCGAGGTTTGACGTATAATGTTTCAAGTCCGCCTGCCAAAGGGGGCCCTTCACAAGACACGCTAGAGTGGGGGCATGCCTTTTGGCAAAACCCTAGGGCGCAGATCGGCATACAGCGCCAAAGCCAGAAAAGGAGACATATCATGGCCTACAAGCACACGAATTCTCGCGGCACGACCTACATCTTGCACGGCAAGACCACTACCACAAAGACCGGCAAGACGCGGACACTCTACTTCTTTGCAAAGACAGAGAGGGACAACGCCTTGGACGCCGTTCCGGCCGGTTACAGGGTCTCTGAGACCAAGAACGGGCTGCCGGTGCTCAAGCGCGCCTAGCAGCAGGCAACACCGACCAGAGATCTACTGATCTAGACACCACTGGCCGAGCCGCGCCTCGCTGCCTAGCGGCTCGGCGGCCGAGTGGG
>JAUVHW010000355.1 GCA_030593075.1 Ardenticatenales bacterium | reverse complement strand
CCACCATGTCCAGCTTTATCCGGTATTGCCCCGGCTGTGTTGGTGCGGCGAAACTGTGCGTCAGGGTAATCCTCTGGCCAGGGAGTACATCCTCGGGCAGCAGTGTCCGCTGCAACGAGTCTGACAGCAAGCGTGTCCTCTTGCCAAGCAGCTTGGTTCCCAGGGTGACGTACCCGCCTCCCTTGCGCGGCCCAGAGAGCCACACGGTGTCTCCCATGTTCTGTAGGGCCAGGCTCACCTTGACGGTGGCTCCGGGTTCCACCTGGGGCGGCGGTGATTTGCCGACCACTTGTATCCTGGCTCCTAGCAAGTGGGGGAATCGGCTGTCCGGCTCTCCACCAGGTTTGCGGGCGAGAAGAGTATTGGTCATTGGAACGGGCACGTCCCGCAGAGCTGGGCTAGTCCCTTTCCCAGTACGTTTCACGATGACGTTGATCGCCTCGAAAGCCTGTAGGTGCTCAAATCCCGCCTCCTTGAGCAGATCAACCAGCTCGCCCAGCTCGAACGGCTTCTCCAACGCTCCGAAGCGAACCATCGCCTCGGTGTACTCCCTTTCGGCCTCTGAACCCGGGGGTGGCTTCGCGCCCTCGCTGATGAACAAAACTCCCCCGGATATGAGAGCTGCAAACACGCGGTTGAGAACTGCCTGCGGGGCGGGGAAGTGGTGCAGGCTATCGTAGAGAACGGCCGCGTGATACCGTTCACTGCCCAACTGTGCAGTCTCTGCGTCGCCCACCAGGAACCGGAGCATGAGGGGTTGTCCCTCTTGCGGACCGAACCGCACAGCTTCCAGCCGTTCGTTGGCGATTCGGATCATCTCAGGACTGATGTCGATTCCGGTTACGTCGTACCCAGAACGTGCCAGGAACTCACTGAACCAGCCCGGGCCGGAGGCTACCTCCAGCACCTTTGCGCCTGGCGGTAGGGCGAGGAGTTCGAGCGCGTTGGCAAAACCGTGAAGGAGTCTCGCGGACGTGCGCTTGTCCTTTCCACCGTCAAAGGGCTTGACGTAGAGGTAGTAGCGTTCACCCCGCTGCAGCAGATGAGGGTAGTCAACCGCTGCTTGTTTGAACTCCTCTGGAGTGGCGCCAAGAGGCACCTGCTCATCAGCCTTTAACCTTCGGCCTCGCAGCTTTGCCCGACTGCACCATGTGGGAGAGCGACTGAGGAGCGGTTTCAGTGTTTTTCGCATAGGTCCTGCCCATTCGTTGTCGTGACCTCAAACAGGTTTCTCAACTTCCCACTGCTGGGTTCACCCGGTACGAGGTCGTGCGCTATGACCGCGGCCGGCGTCGTTTGTGCAGCTCGCGCACTCGACGATCAGCTGAGCTGGCGACGATGTGCGCTGCGGGCACACAGTGATCCCTGAAAGGGATTGCTGTGAAGGAACTCGGCTGTGTCCACGCACGAGCTGGCCAGTGTCTGACTCTCCCGGCCGGTGTAGCAGTCGATTCCCCGCGCGTCTCCAGGGGGTTCGCGTGAGCGGCCGTCCTGCCCCGGGCCACCTCGACCACCTGGACTCTCATGGTCTCAGTGGGGCAGGCGCCACCTCCGTCGGGGATGGCGGGAAGATTCTGGCGCGCGTGGCTGGTTCTATTCCTGAGTCTCGGGCACTGCCAATGATTGTCAGCCTGCTGCACAGCTTCCACAACGTCGGCAGCAGCCAGCTCTATCGCTCCGCCATAGCGCGTTGGCCAACGCCCGCCGAAGCAGGTCGCTGGCTGCCATCGGGAGCCGGAAAGCCGCCACATCTGGCACATTGGGCTGTTCTCAGTCATGATCGCGGATCGCTCACCAGATGGACTACAGTCTCGGTTTCCCCGCCGTGTCGACCTCGCTGTGCTGTCTCCAAGCTGTTGTATGCTCGACGCACTCTTGCGTAGACGCGGTCCCACGAATAGCTCTTGAACGCCTTGCGCCGGCCGGCCACGGCCATTTGCTGTGCAAGCGCCTGGTCGCCAAGGAGCTGGCCAATCCGGTGGGCCAGAGCATCCACATCGCCGAACTTGACCAAAAAGCCATCTGCGCCGTCGTCGATCACCTCGGCCACGCCGCCCGAATCCGCGCCGACAACCGGGAGTCCAGCAAGCCACGCCTCCAGATAGACTATGCCGAATGAGTCACTGCGCGAGGGCATAACGAGGACCCGCGCGGCCGCCAGCAGGTCGCGCTTGGTCTGGTCGTCCACCACCCCCAACACTCGACAGCGAGACTGCTCCACAGGCGAAAGCCTGCCGATGTAACGCCTGAATTGGTCGAGCGCAGCGCCAGCCACGACAAGTGTCACATCCTGTCCGGCTGCCCAAAGCTGGCGCATTGCCTCAACGGTGTGCACTGTCCCCTTGTCGTACGACGCCGTGCCCAGTGAGACGACAATTGGCTCGGACACCGAGTGCCTCTCTCGAAACCGAATGGCGTCTCCCCCCTCCACATCGGCTGGGTCAGCCCCTGCGCCGGCCGTCGTGATTCGATCGGGCGCCACCCCACGGCCAACGAGATAGTCGCGCTCGACATTGGTCAGCGCGATGACGGCGTCCGCCTGGTGGAGAAGTGCCAGTTGATGGCGCATAGTGTAGAACTTGCGCACGCTGTCACGCTCCGATTCTCCCAGGTGGATCAGCGGAGTGACGATAAACGGCACCCCGGCCCGGCGAGCGTACTGACAAGCCGGCCATAGGAGCGACTCGAAGCAGATCGTCATCCCCATCACGAGATCGTACCGGCCAGTCGGCATTGTGCGCAGCTCGTGCGCGAGCTCTGAAACCCACGGCGTGAAGCTCGCCAGCCACCTGAGCACCGGCGTCAGGTCGAGCGGCAGGTCAGATAGCAGCGACATCACGCGGCGGACGGCCGGATAGCTCAGCGAAGACAAAGGCAGGTGGCGAATCGGGAACCGCCGGATGGCAACCCCTTGACGGATCTCGTCTGGCTGGAAGGTCTTACCCTTGTGCTGCTCTCGACTCAGCGACCGCTTGCGCCCATTCCAGAAGAATTCCGGTTCGTCCGCGTCGGTAGTCATGACCGTGACAGCGTGTCCTTCGGCCGCCAGTCTCGCAGAGATCTCGCGCATGTACCGCTCCGCTCCGCCTTCGGACGGCCAGTATCTTTGGATGACGTGAAGCACCCGCATCACGCAACCTCGGCGCGCAACGTGTCTGTCGCCGTGGGCAACTCCAGTTGAGCTGCTGTATCGTCTCCTCTGCCAGGTGCAGAAGAGACCCGGGAGGTCTCTAGACCGACTCCCGGTGCCACCTGGTCGCAACTGGCT
>JAUVHW010000014.1 GCA_030593075.1 Ardenticatenales bacterium | reverse complement strand
TCGTGAGTCCCGCGCTCCACGATTCGCCCATCCTGGATGACCAGCAGGCGGTCAGCATTCCGCACCGTGCTCAGCCGGTGAGCGATCACAAAGCTGGTCCGCCCCTGGAGCAGCTCCCCCAGCGCCTGCTGGATGAGAAGCTCGGTGCGGGTGTCCACGCTGGAGGTGGCCTCGTCCAGGATGAGGATGCGCGGGTCAGCCAGCGCCGCCCGGGCGATAGAGACCAGCTGCCGCTGGCCCTGGCTCAGGTTGCTGGCCCCCTCGGTCAGCTCGGTGTCATAACCCTCGGGCAGCCGCTCAATGAAATCGTGCGCTCTTGCCAGCTTGGCTGCCTCAATGACCTCTTTGTCGGTCGCGTCCAGCCGGCCGTAGCGAATGTTATCTATGATCGAGCCGGAAAAGAGAAACGTATCCTGGAGCACAATCCCCATCTGCTGGCGCAGGCTGGCGCGAGTGACCTGGCGCACGTCGTGTCCGTCCACTGTTACCCGGCCGCCGCACACGTCGTAGAACCGGCCGATCAGGTTGATGATCGTCGTTTTGCCGGCCCCTGTTGGACCCACCAGCGCCACGGTCTGGCCTGGCTCAGCCTCCAGGTTCACCGCCTGCAGTACCGGCTCGCCGGGACGGTACTCAAAGCAGACGTCCTCAAAGGCGACCCGGCCCTCGAATGTGGACAGCTCAACTGCGTCCGGAGCGTCCGTGACCAGTGGCTCCCTGTCGAGCAACTCAAAGATGCGCTCCGCTCCGGCGATGGCCGACTGTAGAACCGCCCAGATCATCGAGATGGCCCGAACAGGCTGAAAGAAGCGCCGCACGTACTGAACAAAGGCCACGATGATGCCGACTGTCACCAGGTCTCTGAGTGCCAGGTAGCTCCCATACCCTAACACGATGGCGAGCCCGGTGGTTCCCAACACATCCAACGTGGGCGAGAACGCGGCCGTGACCGATTCGGCGGTCACGTTGGCGTCCCGGTTGGCGGCGTTGATCGAGCGGAACGAGGCGATGTTCTCGTCCTCCCGGCTGAACGCCTGGGCCACCCTGACTCCCGCGATGTTCTCCTCCAGCTCTGCGCTGACGCCGCCGATGGTCTGGCGGGTGCGCCGGAACGCGCGGCGGGCCCGACCTGAGAAGTAGATGGTGCTGGCTACCATCGCCGGCAGAACTGCAAAGCTGGCCAGGGCCAGCCGCCAGTTCAGCGCTAGCATGGCTATGGTGATGGCTACCAGAGTCAAAGCGCTGCTGACCATCCGCGTCAGCCCGTGGCTGAGCACCCGGTTGATGATGTCGGTATCGTTGGTCAGGCGTGACATCAGGTCGCCAGCCTCGTGCTCGTCGAAGAAGCTGAGCGACAATGCCTGCAGCTTGCCCAGGATGTCCGCCCGCATCCTGAACAGCACGTTCTGACCGACGATGGTCATGAGGTAAAAGCTGGCGACACTCGTGACCCACTCCCCTACGTAGACGGCCAGCAGCAGCAGCATGGTGCGGCTCAGACTCGTCCAGACGGCGTCGGCCGGGAGCTCGCCGCGAGAGAAGCTCCAGAGAGCGTCCACGCCCCACCCGATCAGGCCTGGCGCTACGGCGGTGAGGACCGAGCCAATCACCACAGCGAGAGAGACCAGGAGCAGCTGTCTCCGGTGCGGCCGCAAGTAGGCCGTCAAGCGCATCAGAGTGCGCCGCGGGTCGGCCGCGTGTTCCAGCTCCCGTCTTAGCGAACGTCCAGGACCATGACCAAACATCAGTCTAGCCCTGCACGAACTGCTGCAGTGTCGTCTTGCAGCTGGGAGTGATAGATCTCGACGTAGATCGGGCTGTCCTGCATCAGTTCCCGGTGAGTGCCCTGCGCCGCTATCTCGCCTCTGTCCAGAACCAGGATCAGGTCGGCGCTGCGCACCGTGCTGATCCGCTGGGCGATGATGATGCTGGTTCGGCCGCCCCGCAGCCGCTCTAGCGCTTGCTGGATGCGGTACTCGGTCTCTGTGTCCACGCTGCTGGTGCTGTCGTCCAGAATCAGGATGCGTGGGTCTATCAGCAAGGCTCGGGCGATGGCAATTCGCTGCTTCTGCCCACCCGAGAGGGTCACACCCCGCTCGCCCACAGCTGTGTCGTATCCGTCGGGAAACGCGGCGATAAAGTCGTGGGCCTCGGCCGTCTTGGCGGCCGCCACTATCTCCTCGTCGGAAGCGTCGGGGCGGCCGTAAGCCAGGTTCTCCCGGACGGTGCCGGCAAAGAGCACCGTCTCCTGCAGCACTATGCCTGTCTGCCGCCGCAGCGATTCCAACGTCAGGTCCCGCACGTCGTGACCGTCCACCAGCACGCCCCCGGCGCTGACGTCGTAGAAGCGGGGGATCAGGTTGATGATGGTGCTCTTGCCGGAGCCGGTGGCTCCGACCAAGGCCACCGTCTGCCCGGGCTCGGCCGCAAAGCTGACCTCTCTGAGCACCGGCTCTCCGCTGTCAAAGTAGCGGAACGTGACGTTCTCAAAAGTGACCCGGCCCGCGATTGGGGGGAGCTCCCGGGCGTCGGGCCTTTCTCGGACCTCGGCCTCGGCATCCAGGATCTCAAAGATTCGCTCCGCCCCCGCGCCAGCCTGGGCAACACCCATGATGATCATCCCCAGCATGAGCATGGGGAACAAGGTCATCATGAGATAACCCTGAAAGGCCACCAGTTCGCCGATGCTCAGCCGGCCGGCGATGATCTGGTAACCACCGCCCCAGACCACGCCCAGGGTGCCCAGGTTCGAGATGCCGAAGATGAGGGGCATGGCAAACGCAAAGAGCCTGCCAACTCGGACGTTTGCCTCCATTAGCTCCTGGTTGCTGACACCGAACCGGCCGAATTCGTGTGGCTCCCGAGCAAAGGCCTTGACCACCCGCACGCCGGCCAGGTTCTGCTGCAGAATCGTGTTCAGGTTGCCCAGTCTCTGCTGGACGAGGACAAAGAGCGGCCGGCCCTTGCCCGCAAAGAGACCAAAGACCACCAGCACCGAAAGCATGATGGGGAGCGTAAGGAGGGCCAACTGCCAGTTAATGCGCAGAAGGAGAATCAGGCTGCCGATCATCATGATCAGGGCACTGATGAGCTGCAGCACTCCCATTCCGACGAACATGCGCACCATTTCCACATCGCTGGTGGCGCGCGTTAGAAGCTGGCCCGTCTGAGCGCGATCGTGGTAACCGAACGAGAGCGTCTGTATGCGGGCGTAGAGGGAGTTGCGCAGTTCGTAGGCTGCTCCCTGGGAGGCCTTGGCTGCCAGGAATCCCTGCAAGAATGAAAAGAGCGCCCGCACCAGGGCGAGCGCCACGATGGCCGCGGCTCCCCACAGGATGACTAAAGTCTCCCTTCCGGTGATCCCCTGGTCTATGATCACCTGAGTCAGGCGCGGGATGACCAGGCTGCTGCCCGAACTGAACATCAGGCAGACGAGAGCACCGCCGGCAGCCCACTTGTAGGGCAGCAGGAATTTCAGGGAGCGCAGCAGCGGCCGCCCGCGGCGACTACTGGCGCTGTGTTGACTCTGGTCCAGTTGCCAACCTCCTACGGTATCCTTTGCGAATGATACTGGAAAAGCGAACGCCGGGCAATGCTGCTTGCGGAGCGGGGCGAGATGGAGCGATTCCGCCGGCTGGGCTGCTGGCAAAGTCGGGTGGCAGCGCGGGCACTGCCGCAGCGGCGGGCGCCTAGCTCATCGAATCGTGCAGTAGCTTCTCGATATCACGCAGGTGTGGGTCTGAGCCGGCCGCCAGAGGGTTGTACCGGTCCAGGTGCCATCGCCGTCGATTGCCTGCGATGTGCTGGCGGACGGCCTGCAGCGCTCGCTCGGCCCGGATGACGTGTTCGTAGAGCTTCGCTGCCACAGGCAGCCGGGGAAGCGTACCCAGCCCATTTGCTTGACTCCCCGGATGTACTCGTTCGTGGTCATGGTCTTGAACCATTGCACCATACGATGTAGCGGAGGGGCCTTGGGTGGACAGGCACCGCGGTCTGCACTTGCATGGTCTGCCTCTGCAATGATGACGATACCATGGATGTGGTTAGGCATGACGACGACTTCGTCGTTGTCGGTACCGGCGAACCTGTTGGGAAGGGCGTGTCATCAGCGGTGAACCATCTCGCGCACCGGCGCTGGCTCCAGCAGCATCAGGCCGCTCTGGATGCAGATTGTGACGTAATAGGCGCCAGGTTAGCTGTAATCGTAGCCCAGCCCTTCAGTCGAATCGACCGGCGGTGGTGTTTGCCTGGATCGCAAAGCGTCATTTCGGGGGTCCTTGCTGTTAGGCCGGGTCGCACGGTAGGGGCGAACCAACGTGTTTGCCCGACGGGCGGGCAGACACGTCGGTCTGCCCCTACGTCACCACACGTGCCCGCGTCCCATCGCGGTAGGGGCGAACCAACGTGCTCGCCCAACGGTCAGGCCGCCGTTCCCTGCATGGACCACGGGCCCGCCCATTGGATGCGCACGTTGACCAGCCGGCCGCGTAGGTCGCGATCGTGCTCCAAGAAGACCAGCTTGTTTCCCCGCGTGCGGCCGCGCCAGCGCCCCTTGTCCTTCTCCTCCACCAGCACCTCCACCTCGGTTCCCAGGTAGCGGCCGTTGATCTCCGCGGCAATCCCGGCCTGCAGTTCATCCAGCGTGCGGCGCCGGCGTTCCTTCTCCTCGGCCGGCACATCGTCAGCCATCTTGCGGGCGGCCAACGTCTCCGGCCGGGGCGAGTAGCGCGCGATGTGCACCTTGTCCAGCCTCAGATCGGCCAGCAGATCGTAGGTGCGCTGGAACTGCTCTTCGGTCTCGCAGGGAAAGCCAACGATGAGGTCGGTGTGGATGGCGACCCTGGGGATGACGTCCCGGATCTTTGCCACCAGGCGGCGGTATTCGGCGGCCGTGTAGCCCCTCTTCATGGCTCGCAACACGCCGTCGTCCCCTGACTGCACCGGCACCTCGATGTGCTCGCAGACCTTGGGCAATTCGGCCACGGTCTCCAGCAGCTCGCCAGTGATCCAGCCGGGGTGGCTAGTGAGGAATCGTATGCGCGCCAGGCCGTCGATCTCGTGCAGCTGGCGCAGGAGACTAGCCAGCGTGACCTTTCCGGCCGGCAGGTCGAGACCATAGCGGTCCACAATCTGGCCCAGCAGGGTGATCTCCTTGACCCCTTGGGCCACCAGCGCACGGGCTTCTGCCAGGATTTCGGCCGGCGGCCGGCTCCGCTCCGGTCCCCGCCGGTAAGGGATGACGCAAAACGCGCAGGCGTGCGAACAGCCCAGCACCACCGGCAGATGGGCAGAGACAAGCTTGCCTCGTTCGCGGAGGGGCAGGCGCCACCTGCCATCCTGGAGCGCCTCCTGCCGGGCGCGACTCTCCTCGTCCAGCTCCCGAGCTTGCCGCTCGATCAGGTAGTTGACCAGCGGCCTGGGATCGGAGGGCGCCATAAGAACGTCCACAAAAGGGAACCGTCTCGACAGCGCCGGCGTTGGGTCTCTGACCCCCACCAGACACCCCATCAGGGCGATGACCTTCTCCGGCTCGCGTTCCTTGACCGGCCTCAGGCTCAAGAGCCGGTTCACGGCCCTGTCCTCCGGCTGCTGACGTACGACGCAGGTGTTGAGCACGATGACGTCGGCGTCCTCGGCGCGGGAGACCGGCTGGTACCCCAGCGTCTCGAGGTCCGAAGCCAGCCGCCGCGAATCGGCCACGTTCATCTGGCAACCGTAGGTAGTGATGTGGTAGTTCACTGGTGCGCAATCCAAGCAGTCAGGCTGACGCTAGTCTAGCAGCTTGAGACTGCCGGTCAAGCCGAAGGGGCAGCGGGCGCTCCTGCAGGCAGCCGGGTCAGAAACGCACAAGCCGGGAAGGAGGTTCTCGGCGGCCGGAAGCGAACTCAGTCGATCAAAGGACCCCGCAGTTCCAGAATCTGGTCGCGCAGGACGGCCGCCTTTTCGAACTCTAGCCGCTGCGCGGCTTCCTTCATTTGCTGCTCAAGGTCCTCGATCAAACGTCCCCGTTCGTGCTCGGGCAACTGGGCAGCGACAAGGTAAGGGGCGGATGGCTCGGCCGTCGCCTTGTGCCCGACCAACCGGGCAGTGATGTCCCGGACCTCCTTGACAATGGTCTGGGGCTCTATCCCGTGAGCCCGGTTGTGGGCCATCTGCTTCTGGCGCCGGCGGTTGGTCTTGTCGATGGACCTCTGCATTGCCTGAGTAGTATGGTCCGCGTACATGATGACTTTGCCCTCAACGTGGCGCGCCGCCCGGCCGATCGTCTGTATCAGCGCCTGCTCGCTGCGCAGAAAGCCCTGCTTGTCCGCGTCTAGGATGGCGACCAAGGTCACCTCCGGTAGGTCCAGCCCCTCCCGCAACAGGTTGATTCCTACCACTACGTCAAAGACACCCAGGCGCAGGTCGCGCAGGATGTCCACCCGCTCCAGAGTGTCAATCTCGGAGTGCAGATAGTGGACCCTTACCCCCATCTCTGCTAAATAGTCGGCCAGGTCTTCTGCCATCCGCTTAGTGAGGGTCGTGACCAGTACCCGTTGCCCTCTCTCCACCCGCTCGTGAATCTCACCCAGCAGGTCGTCAATCTGCCCCCTCACCCCACGGACCTCGACTTCCGGATCCAGCACCCCTGTTGGCCGGATGATCTGCTCGACCACCTGCTCTGAGTGGTCCATTTCGTACGGGCCCGGCGTGGCGGAGGTATACAGAACCTGGTTCAGTCGCTGCTCGAATTCCTCGAAGGTAAGCGGCCGGTTGTCCAGCGCGCTGGGCAGCCGGAAGCCATAGTCCACCAGTGTCCGCTTTCGGGTCCGGTCACCGCCCCACATCCCCCGCACCTGGGGAATGGTCATGTGAGATTCATCCATCATCAGCAAATAGTCGGCCGGGAAATAGTCCACCAGCGTCCAGGGTGGGGTGCCCTCCGCGCGCTGGTCGAGGTGCCGGGAGTAGTTCTCGATGCCGCTGCAATAGCCCACCTCGCGCAGCATCTCGAGGTCGTAGCGGGTGCGCTGCTCAATCCGCTGGGCCTCGAGGAGCAAGTCGTTCTTCTTAAAGTGGGCTATTCGCTGGTCCAGTTCTTGCTCAATGTCGCGGACTGCCTGGCGCAGGTTCTCCTCCGAGGTCATGAACTGCTTGGCAGGGTAGATCTCAATGCTGGTCAACTCCTGGGTCACCTCGCCCGTCAGCGTATCTATCTCGGTGATCCGTTCGATCTCGTCGCCCCAGAAGCTGACCCTGTAGGCAAGTTGGGCATACGCAGGATAGACCTCCAGCGTGTCCCCGCGTACTCGGAACGTTCCTCGCCTCAGCTCCAGATCGTTGCGGCTGTACTGAATGTCGACCAGGTGCCGCAGGGTGGTGTCGCGGCGCCGGTGCTCGCCGGCCGCCAGCCTTTGAACCACCTGACCATAATCTCTGGGGCTGCCTATTCCATAGATGCACGAAACCGAAGCGACCACCAGGACGTCCCTGCGGCTGAGCAGGGCAGCGGTGGCCGACAAGCGCAGCCGCTCGATCTCTTCGTTGATCTGGGTCTCTTTTTCGATGTAGAGATCGTGGCGCGGAACGTAGGCCTCTGGCTGGTAGTAATCATAGTAGGAGACAAAGTACTCTACCGCATTGTGGGGGAAGAACTCCCTGAACTCACTGTAGAGCTGCGCGGCCAGGGTCTTGTTGTGAGCCATCACCAGGGTTGGCCTCTGGATCTGCTCGACCACCTGAGCGATCGTATAGGTCTTGCCCGTCCCCGTTGCACCTAGCAGGGTTTGGTGGCGCAGCCCTCTCCGGAGGCCGGCTACCAGCTTGGCAATGGCTTCGGGCTGGTCGCCAGTAGGTTGAAAGTCAGAGATCAGTTGGAAATCTGGCATCGGTCCTTTCGGTGTGGTCCGGCTTGCGCACATAGACGGGGTTGGAATAGATCCAGGCTCGTTTTCTACCGGCAAAACGGGTGAAAGCCTCGGCCCGGTATGCTCCGGGCTCGGAGGCTTGCGTCAGCAAGTGACCGGTCCCCAGGCTTTCCGCCACCACTTCCCCGTGACGAATCAGCCGAATATGAGCCGCCGCCGGTGCGGTAATCTGGAAGGTGACGCCGCCGCTGAGAAGCCGAACTATGTCTCCCATGACGGCCTGCTGCCTGAGAGCATGCGCGCTGAATCGAAAGCCTGCCGTGTCGCCAGCCGCATCGTAGGCGACCCAGCTGTTGCCGCGCCGCAATGCCTCAAGCACCAGCTGCTTGTCGTGGGCGAACTCCCCTGTCAGCTTCTGGGATGCGAGGATGTGGTTGTTGAGCGACTGGAAGTGACGGCGGTAGGGAAAGAGGACCCTTGAGAATGGGCCGAGGCTGTAGGTCTTGCCGTGCACGTCGCCGCCGGCTATGCACGCGACCTGCCGGCCGCTGGAGAGCAGCTCATCCCACTTGGCGATGGTCCTCCCGAAGGGTCCGGTGATTACCTGCTCCGGCCGGTATGCAGCCCAGAGTGCCGCCCACTTGCTGGTCATGTGGCTCTTGAACTCGCTCATATAGTTCCAGATCTCCAGACCCGCATAACCCGACACGTGCCATTCCTCCCAGCCCAGAGCGCTCAATTCGTCGCCCTTGAGCAGCGTCGAGGCTATCTCGAAGGGATGGGCCAGGTAGCTGAAGCCACCCGCGGCGCTAGCAGCGTCAATCAACTCCTGCGGATCGGCCGCGTGGGGGGAGAGCTCCTTCTCTGCCCCAAAGACCAGGCAGTGGTTGGCCTGAGGCCAGCGGCGCACGTCATGGACCTCCTCGCCCACCAGGAGCAGGACCCGGCCGTTGTCCTCGTCGCCATAGTAACCCTCGACGCCGTCCACCCAGACGTTGTGATCGGTGGTGATGATGAAATCAAGTCCGGCCGCGATGGCTTCCTCCGCTATCTCGGCGTGCAGCTTGCTGCCGTCCGAGTAGGACGTGTGGATGTGAATGTGGCCCTTGTATTCGTGGTGCATGCCAAGCCAGACCCTCAGTGGAGCACGAGATTGAGCTCCGCCTCATGCGAGGTCACACCGTGGCCCCAGTCACCTTCCTCAGGGGTTCTGGGTGCTCGCGCCGGTCGGGCGGCAGCAGGCCTTGCTCCTCAAGCCACGACCTCCCAGGCCCGGTCCACCCGAACCGGTCCAGGTCCACGCGGCCGCTGCGGTCAAGCTCGATATCCTCTGCTTGCAGCCGCATCCGCTGGATGGCGGCCGATCGGGTGCCGGCGGGGAGGCTGATCCGCCCCTGGCTATTGATGACCCTGTGCCAGGGCACGTCTGCCGGTGCTGACCTCAGGGCACGGCCGACCCACTGGGCGCGTATGCGCTCGTAGCCGCGCGGGTCAGCCCCCTCCGGAGGCGGAATCATCGCCGCTATCTGCCCGTACGTGGCTACCCGGCCCGGCGGTACCTGCCGGACGATCGACTGGACGTGGGCACAAAAGGATGCCATGTCTGTAGTCTGTCGCATTCTCTCATTATAGCGGCCGGGCACGCTCGGGCAAGCTGTCTTTGTCAACCAGCGCTTTCCTTGCTATAATGCACGACCGTCGGCGGCCCGCCTTGTGTGTGATCGGCCGTTGTCACCGATTTTCACCTAGAGGAACAGGCAGATGGCACGATACCAGATCCCCCCTGACCCGCGAGAGGATGATCCGACTGCTCCCCATGCGCACAGGGTGGCCGGAGGTGCCTCTCGATCATCTCCCCCCTGGCTGTGGATCGGGCTAGGCGCCATTGTCACGGTCCTTGCAATCGCCGTGGCGGTTCTGTGGGCAAGGTTGCTCCTGGGCCCGAAGCCGCTGGAGATGAAACCGAGTCCCACCGCGGTGTTGCGAACTGCCGTACCTACCCCAGTGCCACACGAGCCGGCGGCAACCGAGACCCCTCTGCTTGTCACGCTTGAGCCTGGGCCTACCACTGTGCCGACCAGTACACAGGAACCGACGCCCAGGCCGGCTGGAGTAATAGCCATTGGAGTGCGGGTGGTGGTGGCTGAGACCGCCGGAGCGGGGGTGAGCTTGCGAGCCGGGCCAGGGACTGACTACGCGCGCCTGGGAGTAGGCAGCGACGGTGACGTGATGCAGGTCCTTGGCGGGCCGGAAGAGGGATCCGGCTTTACCTGGTGGTTCGTGCGCGCGCCGGATGGCACCGAGGCTTGGGTTGCGGAAGATTTCCTGACACCTCCCGAGTGAGCCGGTAGCCACGTGATCCAGCGGACTGCGGAAAAGATCGCGGCGCTTCGCCGGGAAGTAAGCTATCACAGCTACCGCTACCATGTGCTGGACGACCCGGTAGTCAGCGATGCCGAGTACGATGCCCTCTACCATGAGCTTTGTGCTCTGGAGCAGGCCCACCCACAACTCATCACGCCCGACTCTCCCACTCAGCGGGTAGGTGAGGAGCCTGTCCCCAGGTTCGAGAAGGTCTACCACCCTGCCCCTATTCTGAGCCTGAGCAACTGCTTCAGTGTGGACGATCTGCGTGCCTGGCGTCAGCGGATCGGACGTCTGCTACCCGAGGGTGCCCGGCTCGATTTTGTGGTGGAGCCCAAGTTCGACGGGCTTTCGGTTGTGTTGCGTTACGAGAATGGCTTGTTTGTGCAGGGGGCGACTCGGGGGGACGGGGAGGTTGGGGAGGACATCACCAGCAATCTGCGTACGATCAGGAGCGTGCCGCTGCGAATTCCGGTCCGGCCGCCGGGACACGCTGAGGGGCAGCAGGACCTACCTGGGATAGAGTCAGGCACGGGAGCCGCCCCTCCCCTGCTGGTCGTCCGGGGCGAAGCCTACTTGGCCGTCCCGGACTTTGAGTCGATGAATGCGCGGCTGGCGGAACTGGGGGAGAAGACCTTTGCCAACCCGCGCAACGCGGCCGCCGGCTCGTTGCGTCAGCTCGACCCAGGGGTGGCTGCCTCTCGGCCGCTCTCCGTCCTGTGTTACGATCTCGTGGCTTCCGAGGGAGTCCAGCTCGAAACTCAGCTCGAGGTCCTGGATCTGCTCGAGCAGCTGGGTTTCCCGGTTGCACCTGAGGTTGCCCGCTTTGATACGGTTGACGAAATCGGCCCCTACTACGAGGAGTGGATCACCCGCCGCGAGAGCCTGGAATATGAGATTGATGGGCTGGTGGTCAAGGTGAACCGGCTGGCGACTCGCGACGCACTCGGGGTGGTGGGCAGAGACCCGCGGGGAGCGACCGCCCTCAAGTTCCCGGCGCGCGAAAAGACTACGAGGCTGCTGGCGGTCCGCGTCAACGTCGGTAGGACCGGTACTATCAATCCACTGGCGATTCTAGAGCCCGTAGACGTGGGCGGCGTCACCGTCCAGCACGCAACACTACATAACTACGACGACGTGGCCCGCAAGGACGTTCGCGTGGGGGATACTGTGATCGTCAAGAGAGCTGGCGATGTGATTCCCTACATCGTCGGTCCCGTGGTTGCCCTGCGCGACGGGACCGAGACGGTGATTGACCCGCCAGATAGCTGCCCGTCTTGCGGCGAGCCTCTCTACCGGCCGCAGGATGAAATCGCCATCTACTGCATCAACGCTGCCTGCCCCGCGCAACTGGTGAGGTTGGTCGAACACTTTGTCGGCCGCTCGGCGATGGACATTGAAGGCCTGGGTTCAAAGACTGTGCAGCTGCTGGTGGATGCAGGACTGGTTGACAATGTGGCTGACCTGTACTCCTTGAGGGCTGATGACCTCCTTGCGCTGGAGGGGTTCAGGGAGAGGAAGGTGTCCAACCTGCTGGATGGGATTGAGGCCTCCAAGGAGAGGCCGCTGTCCCGCCTGGTTGCCGCCCTGGGTATCCCTGGGGTGGGGGCAGCAGTGGCTGAACTGCTGGCTACTCACTTTGGCTCGATGGATGCTCTGGGGGCCGCCACCCAGGAAGACCTGGAGGCGGTGGAGGGTATTGGTCCCCATACGGCCGCCGCGCTGGTTGAGTGGTTCAGCATCCCCCGCAATCAAACGGTCGTCCAGGGCCTCCGGCAGGCCGGCGTCAACATGAAGGAAGAGGGGGCAGTTCCAGCCGCCGAGAGACATGAGCGTCTGGCTGGGCTCACCTTTGTATTGACTGGTACATTGCCCACACTGTCCCGCAGAGAAGCCAAGGCCATGATCGAGGAACTGGGGGGCAAGGTTGCTGGATTGGTCAGCGGCCGGACCAGCTATGTGGTGGCGGGAGAAAAGCCAGGCAGCAAACTGGTGAAGGCGGGGGAACTGGGGGTACCGGTTGTTGACGAGAAGGGACTGCGAGCGCTGATCGGATCATGACGCCTTGCGTCGTGCTCAAGCAGGGACGCGAGAAATCGGCCCTCAAGAGGCACCCCTGGATCTACTCTGGCGCCATCGACCGGATTGCTGGCGACCCCAGCGATGGAGACCTTGTCTCTGTTCTTGATCACTCCGGCCGCTTCCTCGCCTGGGGCTATCTAAATCGCCGCTCACAGATCACTGTCAGGTTGCTCTCCTGGGATACTGACGAGCGAATCGACACCCGCTTTTGGCGGGATCAACTGGCACGGGCCTTCGCCGGCCGCGCTCAACACTTCTCGACAGCCGACTCGCAGGACCGACAGAGCGAGACGACCGCTTACCGGCTGGTCAACGCGGAGTCAGACGGCGTTCCCGGTCTCATAGTGGATCGCTATGGGGATTGGCTCGTCGCGCAGTTTCTCACGGTGGGCGTTGATGTCCGCAAGGAAGAGTTCGTTGGGCTCCTGGAGGAGCTGTCCCCGGAGACGGCCGGCATCTACGAGCGTAGCGACGTGGCGGTGCGAGCAAAGGAGGGGCTGCCCCCGGCCGTCGGGCCGCTGCGCGGCCCATCTCCTCCCGCGGAGGTGCTGGTCGTTGAGAACGGGCTACGGTTCGCTGTCGATCTCAAGGCGGGGCACAAGACCGGGTTCTACCTCGACCAAAGGGAGAACAGGGCGGCCGTTGAAGCATACTCTGCCGGGGCAGAGGTGCTGAACTGCTTCTCCTACACCGGGGCGTTCTCAGTCTATGCCGCGAGAGGGGGGGCGCATCGGATCACCAACGTGGAGACGTCGGCCGAAGCGCTGCAACTGGCCCGGCGCAACATGGAACTTAATGGATTTGATGGCCGGGGGGCCGAGTATGTTGAGGCCGACGTGTTCAAGCAACTGCGGTCGTACCGCGATTCCGGACGGCAGTTCGACCTGATAGTGCTTGACCCGCCCAAGTTCGCCCACAGCCGGAGAGCAGTCAAGCAGGCAGCGCGAGGATACAAGGACATCAATTGGCTGGCTATCCGACTGCTTCGCCCTGGTGGTGTCCTGTTCTCCTTCTCCTGTTCTGCGGCTGTCAGCGCTGACCTGTTCCAGAAGATACTCTTTGGCGCCGCTCTGGACGCCGGCCGCGAGGTTCAGATCATCGGGCGGCTTGCTCAGGGCGCGGACCATCCTGTTCTACTGACTTTCCCGCAGTCGGAGTACCTCAAGGGCCTGATCTGTCGAGTGTGGTAGGCGAGGAGAAAGAGCGGGTCGGACTGACTAGTCCGACCCGTCCTCGTGCGCCCCTAACGGGACCTGTTCCGAACCACCATCAACCGATACTGAGCAGTTTCCAACCATGCTGCGGTTAGAAAACCGCGGCAAGCTGGCCGGACTGCCCAAAGACTTGATGGAGGTTCGCAATGGCTTCACTTTCCCCTCACGAGGGCTTGGCCGGCGCAGTGCTTGAGAAGCACCTGTCGGTCAGAGCCGCTGCCAAGTATTCTGGCTACAATGAACAGTATCTGCGACATCTGCTGCGGGCGGCCCCGAGTTCAGCTGCCTGCGGGTTTCGCAGTGAGGCCGAACTTGACTTGAATCGCCTGAAGAGTGAAAAATGCCCCAAAAACCCACCCGATTGGCAGGTCGGCTGCAATGAGTTGTTAGCCGGCACGCCGGTACAGCTCCGTTCTCTGGTACTATGACCCCGCCTGCATCACCGTGCCTGCGCTTCATTCCTCCGCGAGTATCCGAGATGGCGCAGACGCCGTCACTCCAACCACTCGAAGGATTCGCCGATGAGTCTCCTGTCCGGCGGAGGTTCCGGCAACACAGCTACCGATTCATTGAAGAATGATAGGGGCTCGAAAGCTGTCTCCGCGGTCATGACACCCCGCTCTTGTATCTCACCGCGCAGGATCTTGCGCACAGCAACAGCCAACGCCACGCTCGTAAGAAAGTACCCTCCCACGTTCCACATGGAAGCTGTGAACCAGCAGCTGCAACGTGCCGCGCGGCCCTCTTTGCGACCCACAGCGCGTACCCACATTTTCGGGATTGGGACAAAGTCGTCTGGGAGTGTCAGCCAGCGGTGAGGATCACTGTCAACGGTATCGTAGAAGGAGTTGATGGCGGTGTCGGGGTCGGTGTTTTCTTCCAGCACGCGCAAAGCATGCTCTCGAAGCAGGTCGTGAAGCTGCGGTGGGAACGGACTGAAAGAAATCTCCACTGGCGATACCGTGGAGAGATCACGTGGTAGTGCTCCCCAGTAATCATCACCACTGAAGTATGGGTATGATGTGGTTGTGCCGCCTTGCGCCAGCGGTACGTCCAGGCCGCTCTTGATCGGATCCATCTCCACCCACTGGCCATCATGGTAGACGCGCACGTTCCGACTGCCGTTTTCCTGCAGTCTCTGCAACATCCAGGCAATGAACGGACTGAACTCATGCAGCGCGGCAAGGCTCTCCTTTGGGTCCTTGAGCCACTGTCGAGGTGTCAGCTCCCGCCCGCTTTGGAAGCTGTAAATATCGGCCCTCCCGAGCTGCAGTTGCTCCACCTCCTCCAGCTGGCGCGCCACGTATACTCCCATCAGATTGCTGATACAAGGGGACACACCGTTGGCGACGATCGCGGTAATGCCAGCGGTCTCGGCTTCGGATGCAAGCTGCAACGCCTGTTCTACAGCGTTCCCCCATGCTACGTCGCAGTAGTGCGTTCCGGTGGTTATAGCAGCCCGTATGGCGGGGAGAACGACTTCGTTCGCCGCAGCGTTCATGATGATGTCGTAGCCTGCCAATGGCAAAGTCAGCTTCTGTTCGTCGGTGCCATCAGCATGGACTGCGATGGCCTTCTCGCCGGTTTCTCTGGCAGCCTTTTCTGCGTGCTCTAGACTCCTCCCAACGACAGCGATCTCGGTAACCAAGTCACTTTGTGCAAGCAGCTTGATTGCTGGGAATCCTACTTTGCCATAGCCTCCCAATGCAAAGACTTTCATGACTTACCTCCTTGTCCGGCTAACGGCGGAGCTCACCCGCCCGCGCCGGGCCATGCAAGACCAACCTCACCACAAAACTACTGTCAAGAGCACAAGCTGCCGACATAACAGAGTGTCGAAGGCGCAGGTCGGGTGCAGCGAGTTGTTATCTGCGCTTTCGTCCCGATTCACGTACAGCGTAACGCGGCAACAGAGCGTCTAGGAAATCGAACTCCTTCAAGGCCCTGAGGATGATGAAAGTGCTCTCTGCCTTTGCCAGAGGTGGACACTTGCCAATCTGACGCTCCTGCCAGAGTCCATCTGGCCCCTGCTCGCGGATTAGCAGAGGGATTGAGCGGAGGATCATAAATGCTGACAGGGGATGCCTGATCCTTGCGAGAAGGCCGAGCGCAGTTGACCGGTAGGCATCCCCCCAAGCTCCATCCGCTCCTTGATACCACGTACACAGCAGAGCGGCATTTACTTCAAAGTTCGAGCCGTGATGTTTCGGGTGGAACGATAGGGCTTTCCTCACTACCATCGAGCACTCGCCGGTGCTTCGAAAGGGCCTCATCAACAGTGCCTGGCCCTCCCCAACATCTAGGGCGTAGCGCTTGTGGTTGTCGCACACGAGGCGCGCGATGTCGCGTGCTTTAGCGAACCAGTCGAGACAGTGGGGCATGTTTTCTGTGAGGACAGGAACCTGGTCAAAGTCCACAGCCTCTGTGGACTCGGCGACAAAGTTCCTGTCTCGTGAATCAAAGTACCCGCACCCACACCAGTTGCCCTCGCCACTCATTTTCAGTAAGGTGTTGACTGCTCTCACAACACGTGGCTCCTCGTGCAACCCGCACCGCAGAAGCGCCTCGATTGCGATACCAGAGGTCCAGGTCAATCGCAGCTCACACGGCCAGGCAGAGATACTTGACAGAGCATCTCTGTCTTCTAGGTACTTCTGGGCTTCGCTGTCGGTAGTTTTCCTGTGAGGTCGGGCAGATTTCCCGCGCTCCTGTTTCTCCTTCCACGCGTTGAACTGGGAGACTAGCTTTTCTGAGACCATGAACAACCCTGGGAAACCAAGTGGCTCGGACGTCGACAATAGCCAGCTCACGCCTTTCTCCACAGGCCCCTCTCTCAGAGTTGCACCTGTCTCGGCGAGCCGTATCAGATTGAAGGCTGTGGTCACTGTATTGCTTTCCCAGCTTCCATCTTCGAGTTGTGTTTCAGCGAGCTGCCTCACATAGTCGCGCACGGTATCCCTGTCGGTACTGGTGGGCCCATCCAGCAGTTCTATCCGCGCGAGGTATCCGATTCTCCCGCCCATTTCCTCGAAAGGAGCGATTGGGTCGTAGCGAAGCTCACCCATCCGAGAAAGCGCTTGCTCAACACTGTCGTAGGTGATCTTTTGAATATCTGTAAGGATGGAATATGCTCTCCTAACTGCATCACGCTCAAATGAATCTACAACTGTGCAGCCCGGAATCGTAGTAGGACGCTCGATCAAAGCTAGCTTCTTGAAACAGTACTGCCCGCCCCTCTCGGTGATACAGTACGTAGCGCCAGGAATGGACGCAAGTCGATTCTTCACCCATTCGGGAATCTCGACTTTGGATCCGCCGACCTTTGTGGGCAAGATTTCTATCTCTTTCCCTTGCTTGAAGGCGATACCGCCAAAATCAGCGAAGTAGTTTTCCCAATCCACCTTGTTTATCTTTAACGTTCGGTGAAAGTTCCCTGTGATGATCACCCTTTCTTCGCTAACGCAATGCTCCCTCGACAGAAGCTTTACCCATTCTTCATCCGCGAATGCTGTAGCTGTCAAGTCTATCATAGCTTCGTCCCCAATCTTTCGCGCAGACAACTATTGAGTAGACCGAATTACTTCGGCCTATCTACCCTGGTCCCTGGACAGAACAGGTTAGGTACAATATCCTCGGAAGTAGATTGGTGCCGAATCTTGGCGACAATACCTGGAGGCTTGTGATCGGACTGGAATCAAGTACGTCCGGCGACGCTCACATTATGCAACCAGAAGCTATTCCTGTCAAACCGAAGGCGGCAACTCATGGAGGAACAGCGCCCGAAGAAGCTGTTGGATCAGGTCCGCGCCTGTCCAGAGCTTGCCGAAGGGACGCCATCCGCCGCCCGCAGTGCAAGCACTACTCCATCCGCACCGAGCAAGCCTACGTCGCCTGGATCGAGCGCTACATCTATTTCCACGACGTACGCCACCCCGACGAAATGGAAGCATTCTTGACCCACCTGGCCGTGAAGGAAAACGTCGCCGCCTCCACCCAGAACCCGTAGCACTGAGCGAAGCGGAAGTGAGGCGCTCAGCGCATTGTTATTCCTCTACCGCGAGGTGCTCCACCAGGACCTGGGACCTGTTGACGCCCTACGTGTCAAACGCCCCAAGCGGCTGCCCACCGTCTTGACCAAAGGGGAAACCCTGCGCCTCATCGGCTGCCTGTCGGGCATACACCAGTTGATGGCCAAGTTGATCTATGGCAGCGGCCTGCGTCTGACACCTGCACTTGCGCCGTAGCGCAGCGCAGGTGCAAGTGTGGAATGTCTGCGCTTGCGCGTCAAGGACCTCGAATTCGAGCGGCGGGCCGTCATTGTACGTGACGGCAAGAGGGCGCAAGACCGGGTAACCATCCTGCCCGACAGTCTCATCCCGCTGCTCCAGGAACATCTTCAACGGGCAAAAGCCTTGCAGGAGCAGGATCTGGCTCAAGGCTTCGGCTCGGTCTATTTGCCCGAAGCCCTGGCGCGCAAATACCCCAACGCCGACCGCAGAAACCCTAGAGGTAACGCCATCGCCTGTCTTCGAACATCCTCCAGGTTTCAAGCAATATGAGGATACAGTGGCCGGAGTTTCTGTCTATGTGCCTGAAAGTTGGGTAGTGACCGAGGTTGTCCCTGACCAGTCCGCGATTCTTCAGTCGTACCCTGAGGGCAAGTACATCGGAGGAGAGCCCCGCGAACTAGGCGATACAAAGTGTGACCTAGGAATCCGCCCACCCGATATCGACGTGGCCAGCCAAATTCAACAGTTAGAGTCCGACCCCACCGTTACCATCGTTTCCGAGCAAGAAATCGTCCTGCAATCCGGCAAACCTGGTACGAGGATAGAAGTGGAGAGTATGGGGCGCTCCATCTCATTAATTGCCGAGGTCAACGAGATGGCCGTTGTACTGACCTGTTTTGGAGAACTCGCGCCATTTGATGAGATCGCAGTCACCCCAAGTGCGAACGAGTAAAGGTCCAGCGTAGGTTTTAGGATATGGCAGCCTAACCACTTGCCAGACCGTGTGAAAAGCCCCAGAATCGATACCACGACGACGATCTTCCCCCACCTGACCCCGTGCTTGGGCAAGGAATGGGGAACGGACCCTCGATTCGGGACGTAGTTCCATGTCCTCATCCCACTTGGCGGAACTGGGTCGAGTTCTCACACAGCCTGTTGCTGTATCTGACCAGGGAAGCGTGCTGAATCGATGTCGTTTGATCTGACCCTTGGCAGAAGAGCTCGAGGCCGTTGGGGCTCTTGTCCTGATCGTATTGGGAGCTGTCACGATGGTCAAGGCGTTCTCCTTGAGTGATGGGAGTGATGTGGTTGGCGAATTGGAGTAGCTCAAGATAAGTAAAACAGAAACAGGACTCGAACCGCTAATTGTCGGGTTCAAGTGTATCTGTATCGGTTTCAAGTCCTAGATCATCCAATTTCCCCCTGTCTTCGAAGCGCAACATAGACAACAAACTGCTCAACATTGTCGATCGGTTCGAGTTGTGCCCCCACCGTGACTCGAACAAAGAAGCCTCTGCCAACACTGGCAAAGGCTTCCGAAAACCTGCGCCCCAGGAGGGACTCGAACCCCCAACCTACGGCTTAGAAGGCCGGCGCTCTATCCGTTGAGCTACTGGGGCAAGCAGCGTGCGCCCGATAGATTCGCAGCAGGCGATTGGGCCGGCGCACCGGCCTCCGGCCGCCTGCCGGGCGCTATTCCTGCGCCGGGCGGATGCCCTTGTACGTCCGGCCGCCGCTGAGGGTGCGCTGGATGATCTCTTCCCTGCGGCCGATGCAGGTTGCCAGCTCCTCTGCAGTGAGAGGGTCGTTCCCATTGGCCAGAAAGACCCGAAAGATGGCATCCACCACTGGAGTGTGCTGCGTGATATAGTCCGGCTGCAAGCTGCAGTGGGTGTGAAGAGCGTGCTCAAGCCCGTTGACCTGGCGCACCTCGGCCGTGCGCGGGTCGATCCAGTCTACGATCTCCAGTCCCGTATGGTCTGAGAAAACCCGCTGGTGCTCTGGGCACAGATGGCTCTGAAGGTAGACCCGCAGGTCCCGACCGGTCTGATTCCACCAATCATAGTCGATGTGATACTTGATGTCGGCAGCGGCCTTTGCGCTCTTGCCAACCGTTGGCGCTTTGTGGAGGGCCACGTGCTAATTCCCCACTGAAGCTATGCCCCGGTCCACAGTTGAGGATTGAATCGCCAGTAGTTCTCGCCCATCGAGATGAAACATGGGTGTTTCACTAGCTCGGCAAAGATGGGCCCGGGCGGGCACCGGCGCACGATGTTTGTAGCGCTGTAAAGGGTCTTGGCATGTACCGTCTTTTGCGGGCTGAGTTTCGCCAGTTCGGGGAACAGCCTGATGAGCATCTCCGCCAAAGACCAGCCCTGGGCCTGTGCTTTGCGCCACACTGCATCGGGAGCGCCCAGGTCGTCTATCCCGATCATCATCATATCGTCGTAGCGACATCCTATGGAGCGCTTCTGCATCCCGAAGACGAGCCGCCCGTTCTCGACCTGGGCCACACGCACCCACTCGCTCTGCGCTCTCCGCGCCTCGTACTCAGCCATGGCCGTGCCAGGTGTAGGGCCGGGTGATAGGTGGAGGTACGCTCCTACCGGGAGGTCGTTCTTCTGATACCAGTCGGCCAGCCCGCACACAAAGCGCCCCTTCCATACCACCCACGCTTCCATCTCGTCTCCGCTGTGGCTGTCAATGATGGTGCATCGGATGCGCGGCGCCTGGTAAGATGTGGGGAACAGAGGGGCGATCTTGGATGAAAGCGGCAGTGTACCCTGCTGCCGATGCAGAAACGTGAGAGTGAACGCGACGGTGCCCGGCGTTTCGTCGGGTTCCCATCCGATCGACCACTCGTCGTCTAGTTCCTGTTCCAGCTTGCGCAGGTTGAGGTTGAGCAGACCGCGGTCGTACTCTGCGGGCTGGTAGGCCAGTCGCTCGGGCGGTTCCAGCACTGCCGGCGGCTCCAGCCGCGTCAAGTACCACAGGACCTGGCCGGCCGGGCCGACCTCGTCAAACCGCTCGTCCTGGAAGAGAGCATAGTTGAGCGAAAAGTCGAGTAGCTCGGGACGGGACTCGGCCGGGAGATCAAGGTCAGCCAGCAACTCCGGCGTCGAGAGCGGGCCGCCATTGGCCATGTCCAGCATCGCCTCTGCGATATTCAGGTATCCGGGCCCAATCTCGGTTGCCAGGGCCTTGACGAACCAGAGGCCAAAGAGCTGGACCAAGTCGGGCTGTTCCTCCAGTGCCTGTGACAACGCCTCTATGACACAGCGATGGTGCTCCTCGTAGAGCCGATCAACTGTCTCCTGAGAGCCGTCCCCATACAGAAGATTGCTCGTCTCGTCGTTGAGGGGGTGTGGATGCTCCACAGCGACCGCGAACTCTCTTCTTTTGCCTGTTTCCTCGAACTCAACTTCTGCCACCTGGAATTGGCCGTGCTCTGGATTGTGTCCCGGTCGAAGCACGGTCACCGAGCCCGTCGAGAGGTTCAGAGCGGGGAATACCAACTTATCTCCGACCTGGTACGTCTCGCTCGGTTGGTACACCAGCCCCTTTGCCAGCATCTCCTGCAGGGCGGCTTCCTCCTGCTCGACCCGGTGCCGTATCACTGCGCGTGTCAAGGTTTCAATGGCTAGAGGTCGCTCCTCCTCTAGCAGCAGGTTGTTAATGTACTCAAGATCGCCGGGGCTGATCGAAAAACCCTGTCTCCAGTAGCTTTCGGTCAGTGTCAGGCGGCGAAGCACGGGAATCCCTCTCCTGGACAGTGTGTCATTGCTCTGCGGCGATTATAGCAGTTCCAAGTGGCGCTGCCAACCCTTGCTACTCTACCCCGGCCGGGCGTTTCCGATTCGGGATCACCACTCGGGGCCGCCCGCGGGAGGCTGTTGCATGGCTTCTGCGGCGGGCCTGATGGCGCCCATGAGAAAGAGCTGGGTCCCAGCGGGCACCCGCCAGGCGCTAGGGCAAAAAGACGGGCATCAGCTGGTCGGCAATGTTGGTCACCACCGGCGATACCAGGACGCAGACAGCGAGGATGACGCCGGCGAGCATGGCAGCCACGGCCGTATTCCCCTTCTTCAACTCGTCCATCTCGTCGAGGTCACGAGTCAGGCGGAGAAACAGCCACATGGCAAAGAGGATGCCCGCCACCCCCAGGGCCAGTCCCAGGAGAGCGCGAACGAGCATCAGCAACAGAACGTAGAGAGGAAGAGCGCTCTGAGCCAGGTCAGGGCCGAATCGACCGCCGGCCGGCGGAATCGAGCCGGCTACGGCCGGCCGCAGGACAATGGCGAGCCCGACCACGACGGCCGCCAGCGTGATCCCGACCGCCTGGTTACCTTCCCTGACGGCCTTCCACTCGTCAACCTCTGGCGTGGCCCGCTCGTACAGCCACAGGCCAAGATAGGCTGCCAGAGCCGCCAGCAAAATGGATACAGCAAACTGAACCACACTGATCAACACGGTTTCCATCATATCCTCCGCATGAGCCAATGACTAGGGGAACTCTTCGTTCACCCACTGAAGGGCATCAACCGGCACCCCTCCCACCCGCATCTCCCAATGAAGATGCGGCCCAGTAGACTGCCCAGTACTGCCGCTACTGCCCACTTGTTGTCCGCGTACCACTGTCTCCCCCGCCTCTACCAGGATCTCGGAGAGATGCCAGAAGCCGCTCATCACACCCCAGCCGTGATCAATAATGATGATGTTCCCACGCACGGTCAGTGGTTCAGCCGCAACCACCACGCCGTCAGCTGGCGCATAGACCGGCGTACCGATGATGACACCCAGGTCGGTGCCAGTGTGATAGGAGCTGGAGGTCTGCAGGTTGTAGTGGCGGCGTGTCCCGAAAGCCGAAGTGATGTCACCCGGCGACGGCAGCACGAAGCGTCCCTGCCACAGGCGAGAGGGGGTCCGCGCCAGAAACAGCTGGTCCAGGGACTCTGCCTCGCTCTGAACGACTTGTGGAGTGAGTGCGGCCGCAACGTCCTCGGAGATGGTCACGATCTCCTCTGAGTATTCTCCAGGGACCACCAGAATCCGCTGGACGTAGCGGGCCAGTGCGCCGCTTTCCAGTGAAGCCGTCACTACCAGCGTGCGAATCCCGGTCTCTGACAGTGCGTCGATCCCGGTGAGGGCCCTCGCCGCGCCCGGAGTCGAGAAGAAGGTCTGCGGCGTGCCGTGGAAGCTCCCTGTGAGAGACACGGGCAGTGTCAGGCTGATTCCAATGGACAGAGTGCGGCCCTGCACCGCTGGCGTGGGATGTATCTGGAATCCGGCAAAGGGATCAGGCCAGTCGATGACCTCTGTCTCTGCCGGCACCCACACAGCATGTCCGGGCCGTGAGAGGAACGGAGAGCAAATGCCATTGGCGGCCGCTAGCGACCACGGAGACGTGTCGTACCGCAGCGCAAGCGACGCCAAGGTCTCGCCATCGCCCGTATAGTGTGCGAGTCTGCAAGGCGGTGGGTGGTCACCGGCGTGCTGGGGGACGTTCAGGGTGCCGCCCAGGAACAGGGTATCTGACCGCAACATGTGGTTGGCCGCAGCCAGTTCCAAGGGAGAGAGCCCGTAGTGCAGACTGATCGACCACAGCGCCTCCCCTGGCTCCACGGCGTGCACCAGGACCTCTTCGGCGCTCTCGACTGGAACCGGGATGATCAGGCGCTGCCCGACATTGATGTGCCCCGGATCGTCCAAGCCATTCGCGGCCGCCAGCGCGTCCACGCTGACGCCAAACTGCTGCGCGATGCCAAACAGAGTGTCGCCTGGTTGGACTGTGTAGACTGTGGCTTCTGGCGGCGGCGGTTCCGGTTGGGCAGCCAGGACAGACTGCACCGGCCGCTGCTGCAGACCGCAGGCCAGCAGTGCGACAATGCCCAGCGTCCAGCGGCGGATGTCAAGGTGCAACCGGCTCAAATCGGACCCTGTCCCCTGGACGCAAGGCCTCCAGCAGAGCTGGAGGACCCTCAATTGTGTAGCGGGCCGCTGCCCGTGGCAAGTAGATTGGCCGGAACGGCTTGGCCAGCCGAGAGTCCACTATCTCGCCCGCGGAGTTGACCCATATGGCCGCGATGGAGCAGAAAGCGAACATCGTGGTAATCCCGGCCGTAATCCGGTTGTCGGACGCCTCCACCAACACCAGAGCGTCCCTTGTCCTCACACTGCGGCGGAAAGTCAGTCCTCGGAGCTTGCATAGGTAACTGCTGCACCAGCGGGCGCGCGCGAGCACGACAGTTCCAGCGCCGTCAGCTCTTTTGACGGTGACGTAGCTCAAGAGTGATGCCTCCCCTACTATAAGCGAGAGAGGCTCTCCCGCAGAAATCAGTTCTACAGGACAGCCCCTCTGAGGTGGCGACGCTGACGCCCGAGGTACAGTTCCTGTTCCGGGCCGCTAGCTTCCCAGGATGCGTTCAACACTGGCCCTCAGCTCATCGGGGCCAAATGGTTTGGTGATATAGTCATCCACCTTGGCAATGTGGAGACCGAGCACCTTGTCGATGCTCTGCGCCTTGGCCGTTATCACGATAACCGGGATCTTTTTGAGTTCCTCATCGGACTTGACCTGCTGATACACATCCCACCCGTCCATGCCGGGCAGCATCAGGTCCAGGAGAATCAGATCCGGCTGGTGCAGCAGGATCGCCTCCAGTCCTTCACGCCCATTGGCAGCTCCAATGATCTGGTAGCCATCGCGGCTCAAAATGAGCGTTACGAGGTCGATCATCTCGGGCTCATCTTCGATGCACACTATCTTCTTGGGAGTCTCAGCCATGGGTCAGCCCTCTCGAAAAGTTCTTGGACCGATACCGGTCGCTGCCTGGTAGACTTAGTTTACCACATGCCAGGTTGCCTGTCCACCGGAGATGGTGGGCCACCGATGGTGGGCCACCTTTGCGGGCGCGAGGCGATAGCCGTCAGTGAATCCAATTCAGCACCCATTCCGCGGAGGCGGCGCCGGCGCACGCGACCAGGATGCCCTGAATGGTCTTCCCCGCCCACGTGATGAGGAGGAATCGCCGCCACGAGTAGCGGAGCGCTCCGGCTATCAGGCCAGCGATGTCAAAGAAAGGATTCGGGGCTATGGCCAGTGTCAACAGCGCTGCGGTGCCGTAGCGCTTCATCCACTGCTCGAAACGCTGGTAGATCGGGCGGTTCTCGATTACTGCGCGGCCGCTTAGACCGGCCGCGTAACCCGTCAGCTCGCCCAGAGCGGCACCGGCGCCGCCTGCCAGGCCGACCAGTACGGGGTCAAGGGCAGAGCCCAGTGCAAAGACGACAGCCAGGCCGGGGGCAGGCAGAACGACGGTCGAGTTACCCAGAAGCATGACGCCAAATGCCCCGGCATATCCCAGTGAGCCCAGATGCTCCATTCGGTCGGCGAGAGAGAGGACGGCGCCGGTGATGGCTATCACCATCACCAGGGTCAGAGCGCGGGCAGCACGCGGTATCCAGCGTTGCCGCGGTCTGTGGGCTTGGATCTGGGAGCTATCGGCCTCGGGTTCCATCTGCCAGAGCGTCTGTCGAGTCCTTTTCGCCCGTACTCCGTTCGGCTCCGCTTTCCGATGTCCAGCTCTGCAGGATCACTCTATATCGATGAATTCGATCACATCGCCAGGCGCAGACGATTGATCCTGCGGATCGCGAGGCGTGAGCCTGTCCAGAACCTCTGCGCCCGCCGTTACTTCGCCGAAGATAGTGTGCAAGCCGTTCAGGTGTGGGGTGGGGGCAAACGTGATGAAGAACTGACTACCATTGGTGTTGGGTCCAGAGTTGGCCATGGCCAGCAAGCCGGGCCGGTCGAAGACCAGGCCGCTGTCTATCTCATCTTCAAAGGTGTAGCCTGGGCCTCCAGTACCAGTGCCGCTGGGGTCTCCGCCCTGAGCCATAAAGCCCTCTATGACGCGATGAAAGGTGATGCCATCGTAGAATCCCTGCTGAGCCAGGAACACAAAGTTGTTCACTGTGATGGGCGACTCGACCTCGAACAGGTCCAGCGAGATTTCTCCTTTCTCGGTGACAATCCGCGCACGGTAGTCATGCGTGGTGTCGATGCTCATCGCCGGCGGATCCGAGTAATGGCCGTTCCGCTCGAAAACCGGCGTGTCAGCTAGCGGCCGCTTCCCCTCGTCGCTGCTTGCCTGCCATTGCCAGTAGACCACAAGGGCGGCTGCCACGATGACCGCGAGTGCGAGGAGCCCCCAGGTCCTGAGAGGCCGTGTCCTTCTCCCATCCTGCGCCTGTCGTTTGCGGACCGCACGGCTCTGAGTCTGGTACTGCCTACTCTGCGATCTCGGTTTCCTGCCTGTGCTCTTGGTCATCAGGTGCGCTTGACCTCCTTGCTTCCAGGCGCCACAAGGCCCAACCTGCGGCTGCCAGCACGACCGCCGTCACCAGGTAGCCCTCCTCGGGGGTAGCTTGCATCACGAAAATGGCCAGCAGGCCGAATAGACAGCCAGCAAGGTAGAGTGTAAGGACAGCCTCGCGCTGAGTCAGGCCCCGGCCGACCAAACGGTGGGAGGTATGGTCCTTGCCTGCCGTAGTGAATGGGTTCACCCCTCGACGGGCGCGAGAGATGACCACCAGCGCCGTGTCAAAGAGCGGGACGCCCATCACCAGTACCGGCACCATCCACGTGACAACGTTGACGTTGCCCGGGAAACGCAACTTGATACCGATCACTGCCAGTGTGAAACCCAGAAACAGCGAGCCTGCATCGCCCATGAAGATGCTGGCTGGCCTGGTGTTAAAGGCCAGGAATCCCAGACAGGCGCCAAAGACGGCCGCCGCCAGGGACGAGACGAGGTATTGGCCGTTCATGGCGCCGATAACAGTCAAGTATGCGGCCGCTACCGCGCTGACGCCGCCGGCCAGGCCGTCCATGTTGTCCAGGAAGTTGACCGCGTTGCTAATGCCGACAACCCAGACGACGGTGAGAGCAATGTTGACCCAGTCCGGCAGCCAGCCCAGTCGGACCTGAACCCCTGCCACGACCAGCCCGGCCGCCGCAAGAATCTGGCCGGCAAACTTGATGGAGGGCGCTAGCTCTACACGGTCGTCCCACAGCCCGAGCAAGGAGAGCAAGGTAGCCCCTCCGAGGATACTGGCCAGCTCGGGCAGGTAGTGATGCCTGAAGAGCACCATGGAGAGCAGCACACCGGCATATATCGCCACCCCGCCCAGCAGTGGCACCGGGACAGTCTGCAGCTTTCGGCCGGCCGGCCGGTCCAAGAAGCCGAGCCGCCGTGCAAGGCGGCGCGCAATCGGGGTACCGGCCAGCGCAAAGCTCAACGCTACCACAAAGATAAAGGTCGTGGTGGACACCGGCATTCCCTGGTCCTACTGATTTGCCCGGCCTTGCAGGTTGGCGATCAGCTCCTCTAGACTCTGGTGCTCTCCGTCTGGTGCGAGCTGCAGGGCCTGCTGTGCGTGCTGGACTGCCTCGGCCGGGTGGCCGGTCTGGGTGAACAAGAGCGCAACATCGCGCAGCTGGCTCCATGACTGCGGAGCGAGGGCAGCAACTCGCTGGGCGGCCTGGTATGCGTCCTCCACCGCGCCCAGGGACAATAGCACACGGCCGACGTCCAGCAGAGAAGGAACGTTGTCGCCAGCAGCTCGGGCCGCGCTACGGCCGTAGATGATCGCATTCTCCAGGTCGCCCTGCTGCTGGTAGAGGATGGCCAGGTTGCGGTGGAACTGCAATGTTCTAGGTGATGAGGGGTTGGCAATGCAGGCTAGGCCATCCAGGTTGGCCCTTATCGCCTCGTCGTTTCTGCCCAGCTTGCTCTGCACGTAGCCCATGGCGGTGTATACTTGTAGGTTGCAGCGTTGCAGCTCCAGCGACTGGCGATAGGCCGCTTCCGCCTGTTCGTGATACGCGCGACGAGCCTGCTCCTCGTCGGCGCGGTCGCCACAGGTCAGGGCCACGTTCCCCTGGTTCACGTATGTGGTGGCGAACTTGGGGTCCAATGCCAGTGACTCGTCCAGTTTGGCGAGGGCTCGGTCGCAGTCGCCAAAGAGGCCAAAGATGAGCATTGCCCACTCGTTGATGATCACCGCGTTGCGTGGGCTCAACCCGTGTGCTTGCTCATAGTACTCGTTGGCCTGATTTGCCTTCGTAGTGCGTTCAACGTCGCTGGGCGCCGTCTCTGCCCAGCGGGTATGCAGCCGGGCCAGGTTTGCCGAGTGATCGGTGTTGAGGGGGTTGATCCGGCGCGCCAGAAGCAGCTTCTCCTTGGCCACCTCCATGAGCTGCTGCTGCGCGACCGGGTCCCCCGTCAACGCCGAAGACTGCTCCAAGTACGCTCGCCCCAGGAACAGGTAGTAATAGTCCTCCAGCGGTGTGAGTTCCAGAGCGTGGTTGTATTCGGCTACGGCCACCTCCCAGGCGGCCGGGTTTCGCTCGCGCATTGCGCGCTTGTCCCATAGGTCGGTCTGCTTGTAGATCATGTCAGCCCGAATGACCTTCAGGTTGGTTGTTTCGATCAGAGCTGCGGCCGCAATGACACCGACCAGCAGCGCAAGCCAGGCAGTGGTCTGCCCTGATGCACGGCTGCCGGGGCGGCCTTCGGCCAGCACGGCTGCAAGGCAAAAGAGAATCAGGAACGCAAAGAGGTAAAAGGCCGTGAGCAGCGCGGCCGTGGTGTCGGTCCCGATCCGCACCCGCTCCAGTGTCGTCTGCTCCGGCAGAGCACCAGCTCCCATTGAGAGATAGCGGAGTCTGCCGGCCTGCGAAGTCATGAAGATGAGCCCAATAGCCACCGCGGTGCCCACGTACACCAGGAGCCACTTGAGTTCTCTCCCGCGAACACCTCCAGAGTCGGTGCTCTTGCGGGCTTCAGCCACTGCAAGGACTCCCCCAAGGACGGTAGTGAGAGCGCAGAGCGCCAGCGGCGCATAGGTAGTTCGTCCGTCCTTCTGGAGATTCTTGGTTAGTGAGTCCCAGACGAGTTGGCTCCTAGTTGGCAGATTCTGCAGATCGGGCTGAGGCGGGCCGGCGATGAACTCGTAGCCGAGGGTGCCAAGCACTAACCCCATGAGAAGCCCGCCCGCCAGCGCTGGCCGTACCCACCCGGCCCCCCTGGCGGCGAAGGCCCGGGCCGGCCGGCGGCGCTTGCGCGGCCGCCTGGACGGGGCGTCCAGCTGCTGTTTCTCGTCTTGCTGTTCGAGGGCCTGGGTGGGCTGGCTTGGACCCAATCGTGGGAGCACATAGCCGAGTATGACCGCGAGAGCAGCGTATGCGAAAAAGTAGGTGCGCGTGGCGGCAATGGCAATTCCAAAGTGGATCTCTGCAAAGTGAGCGACCGCCGCCGCCAGCAGCGCTGTCAGCAGAACGGTGTGCGGATTCCTGGGCAACTCATCCCCCGCACTCGAAAGGAGCGCATAGTAGGCCAAGTACAGCATCAGTCCGGCCACCTCGCCAAAGGGAAAGGCGACTCCGACGAACTCTGGGCCCAGCCACCTCCAGAAGACTACCGCCCCAAGGAGGCCGGATCCAAGGACTGTGCCAAAGAACACCACTTTGTCCAGTCTGCTCCGGATGACGCCCAACCACCGGAAACCCAGGTAGAACAGGCTCCCATACAGCGCCTGCCACGCCAAGAAGCCCGACAGCCCGGTGATTACCAGGGCATCGAAGGTCTCGTTGTGCGAGCGGTCGGGAGAGGCATTGCGCTTCTCTACGTGTGCCAGCTCCGGCTGGTAGAATCGATTGTAGGCCACGTACATCGACTCGGGGCCATAGCCGACCACTGGGCGGATGGCGTGGAAGGGGTCTCGGCGGCCGTCGGGGAATCCCAGCGGCTCATGGGGACTAAGCATCTCAACGACCCCCTGCCAGATGTATGTCCGCACTTTGCCCGTCTTGCTCTCCACATCCAGCGCTCTGCCAATGCGACCGATGTACGGCAGCTCGCGCCAGTCGCTCAGGGGGGAGTTGGGAAGATTGAACACCACCAGAAAGCCGCCTACTACTGCGGCCTGGAGTATCCAGCTCATCCAGAGCCAGCGCCATCCCTTCCGGGTGGTCGCCAGCACAAAGATGACCGCAACACCCCCCAGCGCCCCACCCACGGAGCCGATCGCCCCCAGGAGTGAGGAGAAGAAGGCCTGACCGGAAAGGTGCGCGGCCGTACCGTAGGTCGCAGGGTCGACAGAGATCCACCCTTGCCCGGTGGCAGCTCGACCAAAAAGGTAGATCAGGCCAAAGCCTGTCAAGTCTGCTGCCAACACAGATCCGAGACCGAGCAGTAGTTCCTTCGCCCTGAGCGGCCCTCGGGCCGGGTCGCTATCACGCAGCCGCACCAACAGGATGAGCACGAAGGTAAACGTCCCTGCCAGGAAACCCAGCAGCGGGCCGCGGCTTTGGGAAAAGAGAATGACCAGCACGTGGATGGCGGCGACAAAAATGTAGATCGAGGCCCGGATTACGTCGGTCCAGGAAAGCTGGTTCTCGGTAAGAATGGCGGTGAAGGATTCCACCACCCGGCTGAGTGTCAATGGTGTGACCATGATAATGTACGCCGAGATGAAGATGGCGTTGCCCATGTTGGAGGCGATGCGTATAGTCACGTCTCCTCCCCAGGGCAAAGGGTCCAACCCGTATGTCTGCATCAGCCCGTAGAGAGAGATAGGCACGCTGGTGATGATGGCCGTAGTCACCAGCCGGTCTACCTGGGCCTTGGAGCGCAGATGCATCAGCATCATCGCAAA
>JAUVHW010000260.1 GCA_030593075.1 Ardenticatenales bacterium | reverse complement strand
CACGTCACTGTCGGCCGTCCGATACAGCACCCCCAGGGTGGCAATGACGTTCTCCTTGGCGAGGAAGCTGGTCAGCAGCGCCAGCATCATCTTCCAGTCAAGCCCCATGAGTCGCCCAACCGGTTCCAGCCGGCGGCCGATCCCAGCCAGAACGCTCTCCTCGACCGTAGCGCCCGGAAAAGCCGAGAGCGCCCACAGGACGACAGAGACGATCAAGATGATGCTTCCCGCTCTCTTTGCGAACTCGAGCATCCGCTGCCAGACCAGCAGGCCAATGGTGCGCCAGTTGGGAAGGTGATAGAGCGGCAGCTCCATGATAAAGGCCACGTGCTCCCCCCTGAACATCAGTCTACTGATCACCGCGCCCACCAGCGCCAGCACCAACAGGTTGGCGAGGACCAGCCCGCCAGAGATTAAGGTCGCGCCGCCGCCGAAAAAGATGGGAGCCAGAAAGGCAACCACCACCATGCGGGCCGTGCAGGGGACAAGGGGGGCGAGCAGGATGGTCAGCAGGCGAGCGCGCGGCGCGTCGATGACGCGTGTGCCGACCACCGCCGGAACATTGCAGCCAAAGCCCAGAAAGAGCGGCAGGAATGAGCGGCCGTGCAGCCCCATCAAGTGCATAAAGCGGTCCATCACGTACGCCGCGCGGGCCATGTAACCCAGGTCTTCCATCAGCCCCATGCTGGCAAGGAATATGACCAGGATGGGGATGAACGTAATGACGGTCCCGGCTCCCGCCAGCACCCCGTCCACCAGCAGGCCGCTCAGCCACGCCGGGCCACCTGCCAGGGCGACTCTCAACCATTCTCCGAGCGGAGCAACTACCCGGCCGTCCAGAACCTCCTGAAGCGGCGTCCCGATGGCGTAGGTAAGGCCAAAGATCAGGGCCAGCATCACTGCCAGCAGACCGAGTCCCCATATCGGATGAGCGGCCACCCGGTCAACTCGCTCGGTGAGGGTGATCTGGCCCACCTGCGGCCGGACCAGCGCGGCACGAGTCATCCGGCCGATCCAGTCGTAGCGGCCGCTGGCCACCGCCACCACAGCGTCCTCGTGCTCCAGCAGGATCGCGTGGACGGCCTCCCAGCTCTCCTCCGAGAGCTGCCCACGGACCAAGCGGGTCATCTCCCGGTCCCCCTCGAGCAGCTTGAGAGCGGTCCAGCGCAGAGGGTACGGTTCGGGGACGGCGCCCCGAATCAGCTCCTCGATCTCCTCCAGCACCTGGCGATGGCCCGGCCGGATCTCGGGCCGGCGGGGGGAGTATTCCCAGCGGCCGGTGACCACCGCCTCCACCGCGTCCATCAGCTCCCGCACCCCACGGTTCTTGGTCGCCACCATTGCTACCACCGGAACCCCGATGGCGGCCTGGAGCACCTCCGTCTCGATGTGGATGTGCTCCCGTTCAGCCACGTCCATCATGTTCACACCGATCACCACCGGTGAGGGCAGAGGCAGCAGCTCAGATACCAGGTAGAGGTTGCGCTCCAACGTGGCCGCCCCGATTATGGCTACAACCACGTCCGGCTTCTCCTTGACGATAAAGTCACGCGCGATCACCTCTTCGGGCGAGTTGGCGGTGAGGCTGTAGGTGCCCGGCAGGTCCACTATGCGATAACTGACGCCGTTGCGGCTGTACGTACCTGCCTTCTGCTCGATGGTCTTGCCCGGCCAGTTGCCGACGTGCTGGTTCAGCCCGGTCAGCATGTTAAAGACCGTGCTCTTGCCCACGTTGGGCTGCCCGGCTAGCGCGACCAGATAGGTCTCATCCATGTCGCCGATGCCTGTGGCGTCGCCTGCGGCCGGAGCCAAGGCCCTCCCCTCTCTCGAGCACGCGCACCCGCACCTTGCGGGCCTCGTGCCGTCCCAGCGCGATTCGGGCATCGCGTACGTTGACGATTAGCGGGCCAGAGCCGATGTTCTGGACCACGTCAACCGGCGCCCCAGGCACGAAACCCAGCGCTGCCATCCGGCTGACGAACCGGTGCCCGCCCCTCAGTCCGTGCACCTCCCCCTTGCCACCAGTCGACACCAGGTCCAGCCGGGTCGAGGCCTGCGCCTCTTGCCTCTCCGGCAAAGCCTCCAGGCACTCAACTATGAAAGAAGCATGATGCTCCAGATCGAATTGAGTTGAGGCATCGACGAACTCTATAGCGGGATGCTCCTCCTTCTGCAGCGCGACCTCCTCCTCCACCGCGGCCTGCGTGCGGCCGCCGGGAGAGAGAGGAACCAGAAGGACCCGGTCCACTCCACTGGCAATCACCCGCTCGATCGCATCGCGCAGTTCAAGCGGGCCGCCCTCCAGACAGCCCACTTGCACAGTGGCATAGCCCCCCATTTCCTGCACCGCCGGTCCCAGCTCGCTGGGCGGCTGGTCGCCCGCTACCAATACCACCCCAACCTTCTTCGTCTCTTGACCTACCGGCCGGCCGGTGATAGAATGATTATGCTTGCAGAATTCCATCTGTTTCGCCCAGCGAATCGCAGGTGTTAGTATAGCCTAAACCCGAGCCCTGTCAACAGCGGGCTCCGGTCAGGAGATCGACATGGACCAGACAAGGCCCACCCCAACCATCGAGGACTATTTGGGTGTGCTATACACGCTGGAGCGGGACAACGAGCCGGCAATTGGTGCTCGCCTGGCCAGCTGGCTGGAGGTCTCGGCGCCGACCGTGACCGCCACCCTCCAGCGCATGAAGCGGGACGGCTGGGTTACGATGGACGAGCGCAAGGAGATCCATCTTACCCCGGCCGGACGGCAAGCGGCCAAGTCCGTTCTGCGGCGCCATATGCTGAGCGAACTGCTGCTGGCTCGCGTGCTGGGCGTGCCCTGGTCAGTGGTCCACGCAGAAGCGGACCAGATGGAGCACATCATTTCCTCGGACACCATGCAGCGGTTGGCACAGCGGCTGGATGACCCCGAGACCTGCCCCCATGGCAACCCGCTTCCGGGCCACGAGGCCCTGCTGGACGAATGGATCCCTCTCACAGAGGTGGAACCAGGCCAGCAGATCGTCATCAAACGGGTCCACGAGTCGGTGGAGCAAAAGCACGAGGTGATGGTCTACCTGGAAGAGCAGGGCCTGATGCCCGGCACCCAGGCGGCCGTAGGGGAGGTCATCCCGTTCAACGAGACGGTGTCGCTGCAGGTGGGGGACAAGACGGTTGTGCTGGGCTTCTCCGTCGCCCAGGGCATCTATGTGCACGTAGAGCCCTGAACCGGAGGCCTCCGCATGAAAGAGATCGCTCAACAGATCACGAGTTGGCACCAGGCCAGCGAGCGGGCGGCCGTCGCCACCGTGATCCGGGTCGCGGGAAGCGCCCCCCGGCCGGTCGGCGCCCGGCTGGCGCTCTCCTCGAGCGGCGAGTTTGCCGGTTCGGTGAGCGGCGGCTGCGTAGAGAACACCGTTATCCAGGAGGCGGAGCAGGTGCTGCAGGACGAGCAGCCGCGCCGGCTCCGCTTTGGCATCACTCAGGAGATGAGCTGGGAGGTGGGGCTGGCTTGCGGCGGGACTATCGACGTCCTGGTGCAGCTGGCAGACCCCCCAATCTGGGCCGCCGCGGCGCAGGCGCTGGAGCAGGAGCAGCCGCGGTTCTTGCTGACGGTGGTGGGCGGGGACAAGCAGCTTGGCGAGCAGGCCGTCGTTGAGCCGGGCAGAATCCCGGCCGATTTCCCCTTCCCTGAGGCGATCCCGGCCGCCCAGGATTCCGCATCGCGGGCGGAGCTAGTATGCATGGCATCGGGTGTCGAGGTGCTGGTCGAGCCACTTCTCCCTCCTCCCCACCTGATCGTCTTTGGCGCGGTCCACGCCGCCATCCCTCTCAGCCGGATGGCCAAGACGGTGGGGTTCCGGGTGACGATCGCCGACCCGCGCAGCCGCCTGGCCAACCGCGACCGGTTCCCTGACGCGGACCAGATTCTGGTGAAATGGCCTCAGAAGGCGCTGGCGGGACTACGGGTGGACGGCCGGACCGCGATTGCCATCCTGACCCACGACCCCAAGATCGACGAGCCGGCTCTGACCGGCGCGCTCGAGACGGAGGCCTTTTACATCGGCGCCATCGGCAGCCGGGGCACCCACGCCGAGCGCCATGAGCGGCTGGCCCGTCTGGGTCTCGCGGCCGGGCAGCTTCAGCGGGTGCACGGACCCATTGGCCTGGACCTCGGCGGGCGCTCGGCCGAGGAGCTGGCGTTGAGCATCCTGGCGGAGATAGTGGCGGTGCGCAACGGCCGGAGCGCGGGGTTCCTGCAGTCGGAGGGAGGCATCTAACCCGGCTCGCCCGACGACAGCCCCCGAAGAAGAGGATCGACCGCTGTCGCTCTGCGTGCACCGGTATGGGCTATCCTGTTCAGGGCACGCATGGGTTGGCGGCGCTGGCCTCGCAGCTGTCAGGTCGCGCAGAGCCGCCCGCGGGCAACTGCTTGACAGCCCTGTCAGACCCGTGTAGTATGTAGCCACTACATGTAGCCACATCTTTCGGGAATCGGACGCTATGAAGGAAATTGGAGTGCGCGAGCTAAAGAACCGCGCTAGCTCGATCATTCGCTCAGTCCGGCAAGACCGGGCCGAGTACATCATCACCTACCGGGGGCGGCCGGCGGCCCATCTAGTCCCGATCGAGCAAGAGGCGGCAGGCCAGGAAGCCTGGGCGGAACTGGAGCGGCTCTCTCAAGAGGTCAGCGCTCGGTGGCAATCAGACAAATCGGCGGCCGAACTGCTAGACGAGACTCGGCGGTGACGGCAT
>JAUVHW010000385.1 GCA_030593075.1 Ardenticatenales bacterium | reverse complement strand
CCTGGCCTACCTCTTCTGGACCTAGCAGTGGACGGTGCTGACGAGGTGGACCCCGACCTAAACCTCATCAAGGGACTGGGACGAGCGTTGCTCCGCGAGAAGATAGTAGAGATGCACGCGCGCCGCTTCGTGGTGATGGTGGACGAGTCCAAGCTGGTGTCCCGCCTGGGAAAACAGAAACCGCTGCCGGTGGAGGTCGTACCGTTTGAGGCCCAGGTCACCGTGCGCTGGCTGGACAGCCTGGGTTGCCGCGCCGAATTGTGGCTGGAGGAGGACGGTTCGCCGGCCGTCACCGACAACGGCAACTACCTGGCCCGCTGCTGGTTCCAGGACGGCATCGCAGAACCTCATGCTCTGGCCCGCACGCTGTCCGGCCGGCCCGGTATCATTGAGCACGGGCTCTTTCTCGATATGGCGAGCCTGGTCATCGTAGCAGGAGAGAGCGGAGTCCAGATACTGGAGCAGAGGTCATGAGCATCAAGATTGCCCCGTCCATTCTCTCGGCCGATTTCGCCCGGCTGGGCGAGCAGATGGCAGAGGCAGAGGCGGCCGGCGCCGACTGGATCCACGTTGACGTGATGGATGGGCACTTTGTGCCCAACCTCACCATCGGCCCGCCGGTGGTCCGCTCCCTGCGGCCGGTCACCAACCTGCCCCTAGACGTACACCTCATGATAGAGTCGCCGGAGCGGCTGATTCCTGACTTTGCCCGGGCTGGCGCCGACCGTCTCACTATTCACGTGGAGGCCTGCCCGCATCTGGACCGCACCATCCGCCAGATCAGGGAGCTGGGGGTGATGGCGGGCGTCACGCTGAACCCCGCCACCCCTCTCTCCGCGCTGGAAGAGATTCTCCCCGAGGTGGACCTGGTGCTCATCCTATCAGTCAATCCCGGTTTCGGGGGCCAGGAGTACCTCGCGCACAGCACCGACAGAATCGGCCGCCTGCGGCGGATGCTCGACTCGCGCGGGCTGGAACGGGTCGAGCTAGAGGTGGATGGCGGTATTGGGCCGCAGAACGCGGCCGAGGTCGCAGCAGCAGGGGCAACGGTCTTGGTGGTTGGCTCGGCCGTGTTCAACCAGGAGGCCAGCATAGCCGCCAATCTGACCGCCCTACGGGAGCGAGTCCACCCCGCCTCTTGACAACCCCCAAGAACGGTGATAGGATTTAAGCATATTAGCGTACGCTAATGCCCGTTGCATGGACGAGATAGAGGAGCTGAGTGCCGTTTTCAAGGCGCTATCTGACCCAACCCGGCTTCGGTTGGTCAGGCTGTTGAGCGAGTGCGCGCCAGGCGAGTGCACCGGGGCGCTGTGCGTCAATGCACTGGCCCACGAGCTGGGCGTTACGCAATCGGCCGTCTCGCAGCATCTGCGCGTTCTGAGGCACGCAGGGCTGGTCAGGGGCGAGCGGCGCGGTCAGCACGTACATTACTCGCTGGACCGCGACAGGCTGGCCCAGCACAGAGCCAGGCTTAGGGAGACGCTGGGTGAGCACTTTGTGGTGGCAAGGTAAGTTCTCTCTTTTTTTGGGCGGGCCTATTAGCTTATGAGGAGATTCTAATGCAAGAGGGGTCCTCGGCGCTCTTGACGTTGCGTGGCGGCAGCAGAGTGGTCCGAGGCCTCGAAACCCCATCGACACGCCCTGGGAGACCGCCTGGGTGAATGTGGGTAGTGCGAGCTGAAATGGAAGCAGCGCTTCCTGATCCGGCTCGCGGAGAAGTTCAAGCATAGGAGGTGGGAACATGTGTTGTGGATCGAAACGTCATCATGGTGGTGGGCATCGGGGCCATCATCCCGGCGGCCGTTGCGAGTGTGGCTGTCGCTGCGAATGCGGCTGTCACGACCGGGTTGGTCCAGCTTTCTGGACCAACGAGGAAAAGATCGCGTGGCTTGAGGAGCTGTTGGAGAGCCTGCGCGAGGATGTCAAGACAGTCGAAGAACGTATCGCCGCGCTGAAGGGAGAGGAATAGGGGGAGCGGGCGCAGGGAGGGCAAATCGAGGTGCAAAGCCAGGCCGGCCGGGGTTCGGAGTCTGCATTCACGCTGCCGACGGCCCAGGCCTGACCTATCAGATGTCATGACTCCCATGAAGAAGGAGTTCATTCACCGCAGAGATCGCGGGGAACGCCGAGTTATTAAGGTCTGACTTGAGATTCCACCGGTTTCCTGCGAGGCTCTGTCAAGATGTCGCACATGTTCTCTCTTTTTCTCTGCGGTCTTTGCGTGCTCCGCGGTAAATCCGGTTTCTTCAGTGGAATCATGTCATGAGAACAGGAGCGATACGATGGCGACGGCTTCTGCATCCACGGCCAGGACTGGCAACCAGAGACTGCGCACTTTGAGCCGGCTGTTGCTCATACTGCTGGTAACAGTGCACATCGTAACGTGGTACACCCTGGGTATTCACGCTGTGGGCAGCATCGGTATCGAGGCGCTCTTTTCCGGGCTCTCGCGAGGAGTCATCAACGCCGGGTTCATCTTCTGGATGCTGGTGTTCATCTCGGCGCTGCTCCTGGGCCGGGCCTTTTGCGGGTGGTTCTGCTGGTTCGGCGGCTATCTGGAATTGGTCGAGTGGGGAATAGGCGACAAGCTGAAGGTCAACATCCCGCGCCGGATGTTGCTGTACCTGGGAGCCATTCCCTTCGTTGGCCTGGGGTTGAAGGTCCACGACGCGCTGGTGGCCAAGTGGCTTCAGAGTTTCCCATCTTCGTTCACGTTCCGGCTGGCCGATGTCGAGCCGTGGGGCGGACAGCAGACCGGGATTTCCATCCTGATGATCTTGATCCTGTACAGCCCGGTGCTCCTCTTTGTGTTCGGTCGGCGAGCCTGGTGCCGCCACCTATGTCCCATCGGCGCATTGCTCAAGCTCTTTGGGCACGGATGCGTAGGCAAATTCCGCTTGGTGAGCGAC
>JAUVHW010000080.1 GCA_030593075.1 Ardenticatenales bacterium | reverse complement strand
GAACGTGACTCTGATCCTGTCAGTGCCGACGGCGCCGTTCGGCTGGGGGTATCACGCGCTGGTGCTCATGCTGCCGATCCTACAGGTGTTCGCCTGGGTTTTCGACGGCCGCCTTGAACGGCGCGAATCGGCAGCCGTTGTGGCTCTGATGGCGGCAGCAGATATCGTCTCCTACCGCTTGCGACTGGTCGTCCTGAACGAGGTCTATTACTTTTGGCTGCCCCTGGTGGTGGCTGGGCTGTATGGCTGGGCGGCAATGCGGAAAGACGGCCGGGCCGAGCGCACAGATACGGCCGTCAGCGCCTTGGCCGGTACTGGATAGCCTCAGCCAGACCTGTCCTGAGCGCAGCCGAAGGATGCGCCGGCTGAATGCTGGGCGCCCCCGCCAGCTCGGCGATGGTTGAGGCGAACTTGAGGGCGTGGTGAAAGGCGCGAGCGGTGACGCCCAAACCGGATAGCCAGAATTGCCTTGTCCTGCACCTCGAGTCGGAGGGAGAGACATGCTAGTGGCACTGATTGCCTTGGGTTACCTGCTCGGCTCGATCCCTGTCGCCTGGCTGATTGCCAAGTTGGTCACCGGGAAGGATCTGCGGCGGTTGGGAAGTGGCAACGTCGGCGTAATGAACACGGCGCTGAGCGTGGCGCGCTGGGCTGGATTGGTGGTCTTTGTGGGCGAGGCGGCCAAAGGCGTGTTGGCGGTGAACCTGGCCCGGGCCTTTGGCGGTGGGGAGGTCGCCGTCGGCCTGACAGTGCTGGCGACGGTTGTGGGAACGCGCTGGTCCATCTGGTTGCGGGGCGCAGGTGGGCGCGGCAACACGGCCGGCGCGGCTGCCCTGCTGGTCCTCTCCTGGCCGTCTCTGGTCATTGGCGTTGTGATCTGGGCTCTGGCCCGCCTGCTCACACAAAGCTCGTTCGTGGCTACCCGCACCTTCTTCGTACTGCTTCCGTTGGTCTTTGGCCTGATCACGCAGTCGTGGTGGTACGGTGTGTTTGGCATGGCGCTGAGCCTGGTCTACCTGAGCACCCAGCGGCCGGAGACCGACGACCACCTGCTCATCAAGGACCGCTGGCCCAGTCTGTGGGCCTTTCTGACCGGGCCCCGCCGGAAGTAGTCAGGTCCGGCCGACGCTGCAGGTAGGCGTCTGTGATCTGACCGACCACAAGGCGCGGGCCAGCATGGTCTTCCCCGCACTTGGGGGGCCGGCCAAGAGGATGTTGTGGACAACAACCAGGTGCATTTCGCCTGACCATTGTGCTGGGGTGACGCGGGCACGCAGCCCGACGCTCGGAGGCCAAGGGCCGCCTGGGTCAGACGGGGAGTGGCCATGCCGCCGTGGGTGACTCGGCCGATACCCCAGCGTCGACTGCCCCTGCCAGCGCCTCCTGCTGCCACTACCATTAGCAGTCCCTCAATTCCCTACCGTAGGGAAGTCACACAGTGAAGATGGCCGTCCCGGGGAGACCTAGGGCGGCTATTTCGCTGCGGCGGCAATTGGTGCTTGAAGTGCGCAGCTAGATGGTATATATACGAATCGACCCTCGAACTGAAGGCCCGGGGAGGGAAGAGAGCCACGTTCAAGAAACGAAAGTGCACTACCTGCACGATAACATCATCGCCTACCAGGACCAGGCGTGAGGGGATGGGGAGATCCTTATTAGCTATCGTTGCATCCGTGGCACGCCGGCGTATACAAAAGGGCCCCGGGCATTGCCCAGGGCTCGCTCGGTTGGGTTACGGCAGCGACGGGGGTCGAACACGCATGTGGCATCATGGTACTCCCGCCTGGTTCAGGACCACCGGGGCTCCAAGCACAACAGGTTCGGGTCCCGCTGGGTCCGCAAGTAGCGGCCATCCTCGACGCGCGTGGAGAATGGCCTTTTTTCTTCCAGGCCCTAATCGCCTAGCTCAAGTGACATTCCCCTTCGTTTCCGCTCGTGTTCCACTGCACCTTTGTCAACACGGCTGACACCGAGGATTGGGCAAACAACGAACTGACCCGGGCGAAGCAGACCTCAAGGAACTCCGGCTAGACCTGGAGGCAGCCAAAGATTGTCTGGCTGAGGCTGAAGCTGGGGCAACCCCGGCCGAACAGCGCAGTGCTGCAGCCAGGTCCCAGGTTTGTCCGACCGTCCATGCTGGCATACAATGGCACGTGACACCGAGGGAGAGCGAGACAGATTGGTTACCTGGCCGGTTCGTCTCGGCTTTTGCTCCCAGAGAGGCTGCCGCGCTCCATATAGTGCCAGTTCAGGCTGCAGAGACCGCATCACAGTGATTGAAACGGTTTGCACGAGGAGGCATTCAGCACCATGCACAGAGAAGTGGTCATCATTGAAGCCGTGAGGTCGCCTCTTGGCAAACACGGCCGCTCGTTGTCGAGTGTGCGGCCGGACGACCTCTTGGCCGAGGTCCTGAAGGCGTTGGTGGATCGCGTTGGCATAGACCCGGCGCTGATCGAGGATGTTTATGCCGGCTGCGGCAACCAGGCCGGTGAGGATAACCGCGATGTGGCCCGGATGGCGGCTTTGCTGGCCGGCTTTCCGGTGGAGGTGAGCGGGATCACGGTGAATCGCAACTGCGCGTCGGGGCTGGAGGCCGTGAACCTGGCAGCCAAGTCCATCATCGCCGGTGAGGGCGACGTTTTCATCGGCGCGGCCGTGGAGAGCATGAGCCGCGCCCCCTGGTCGATGCCCAAGCCAGAGCGCGCACAACCGGTGGGACACCCCAAGATCTGGGACACCACCGTGGGCTGGCGATACAACAATCCCAAACTCGACGCCATGTACCCTACCATCAGCCTGGGCGAAACGGCTGAGAACATCGCCGATGATCTGGGCATTACCCGGGAGGAACAGGACGCTTTCGCCCTAGAGAGTCACCGGCGGGCGGTGGAGGCTATCAACGCCGGTCGGTTCAGAGATGAGATCGTGCCAATTCAGGTATCACAGCGCAAAGGCCCGCCCGTGACTGTGGACACCGATGAGCATCCCCGTTACAGGAATGTAGATGGCGAGTATGTACTGGACACAAGCATGGAACAACTAGCCCGGCTGAGACCTGCTTTCCGCGAGGGGGGTACGGTGACAGCCGGCAATTCGAGCGGCATCAACGATGGCGCGGCCGCCCTGCTGTTGATGAGCGCCGACAGAGCCCGCGAGTTGGGGCTCAAGCCGATGGCGCGCTGGATGGGCTCGGCCGTCGCCGGGGTCGACCCCGGCGTGATGGGCTACGGTCCGGTCCCTGCCACCGAAAAGCTCCTCAAGCGGCTTGGCCTCACCCTGGACGATCTGGGCCTTGTCGAGTTGAACGAAGCCTTTGCCGCCCAGGCGCTCGGGGTAATGCGCAGGCTGGGCATGGGCCACGAGATTACCAACGTCAACGGTGGGGCCATCGCGCTGGGCCATCCCACAGGCTGTTCCGGCGCTCGCATCCTCACCACTCTGTTGTACGAGATGAAGCGCCGCGCCCCCCAGGAGAGACGTCCCTATTATGGTCTCGCCAGTCTGTGTGTAGGCGTAGGCATGGGGGTCTCTACCATCATCGAGTGGCTCGACTAGAGATCAGAGCGTGGAGGCAGAAGATATGAAACGACCTCTTACTGGTGTTCGCGTCATTGCGCTGGAGCAGTATATGAGCGCCCCCTATTGCACGATGCTGCTGGCCGACGCTGGCGCTGAGGTCATCAAGATCGAGCGACCTGGCCGGGGCGACCCTCGTCGCTCCATCCCTCCCTATGCCACTGATGACGCGGGACGGCGCGTGGCCGGCGGGTTCATTGGTTACAACCGTAACAAGAAGAGCATGGCCCTCAATCTGCGTGCAGAGGGGGGCCGCCAGATCTTGAAGGATCTGGTGGAAATATCAGACGTGGTGGTTGAAAACCTGCGCCCGGGCGCCACGGACAAGATGGGGCTGGGTTATGAGCAGTTGAAGGTCGTCAATCCCCGGCTGATCTACGCTGCCATCTCTGGTTTTGGGCGGTTGGAGGGGTACACTGGGCCCTATGCTGACCGGCCCGCCTTTGACATTGTGGCTGAGGCGATGGGAGGCATCATGAACCTAGTCGGTTTCGCCGACAAGCCCCCCTCCTGGACCATCTATGGCATGGCCGACATCTATACCGGGCAGGTGACTGCCTACGGCGTGATGCTGGCCCTCTTTATGCGGGAGCGCACTGGAGAGGGCCAGTTTGTGGACAGTGCCATGCTCGACAACATGTTGGCCCTCAACGAGCGAATGGTCACGCTCTACTCCTTCACCGGTGAATCGCCGGAGCGGGGGAGGCCAAAACACTTATACCCCCGTGGGGCTTTTCGCTGCCAGGACGGTCACCTGGCTCTCAACATTCCCGACGATATTCAGTGGAGCCGGCTCTGCCAGGCAATGGGGTGCGAGGAGCTGCGCGATGACCCCCGTACTGCAGACGGGACTGCCCGCGCTACCCACGCCGACTTTGTCCGGCCGATCATTGAGGGCTGGCTGGCCGACAAGACCCGCGCCCAGGCGGTGGCGCTCCTAGAAGACCACGGTGTGCCCTCTGGACCGGTCTACACGGCCGAGGATATTCTTGCCGACCCGCACATCACCGCTCGCAACATGCTGGTGACTGTGGATGACCCCATCGCCGGGCCACGCCAGTACGCTCGCAGCCCCATTCACCTCTCCTCCGCCCCCGAGATCCCTGTTTCACCTGCTCCACAACTTGGCGAGCATACTCGGTCCATTCTGCATGACCTGCTGGGTTACGATGAGGTTGTGATCGAGCGGCTACGGGACGAGGGCGTGATAGGAACCCAGTAGAAGTGTCAGCACAACTGCATCGCGGGTGGTCGTCTCTGTATTCGGAATAGCGGTTGCCCCCACTGCGGAATCGTTTGACTTGGGGGCGCTGCCATGGCTGCAAGTCAGTCGACCAGTGCCTGATAGACCAGCGTCTTGAAATCATTCGTCACTGGATAGGTGCCGCCGGGCACGTATTGCAGCAGCAGGATGCCGATGAGTTGTTCCTGTGGATCAACCCAGAAATGGGTGTTGGCCCACCCACTCCACCTGATACTACCGACCGACCCCATGGTGCAAGATTGGGCGAGATCGATCAGCACACCGAACCCCAGCCCGAAGCCGAACCCAGGCCAGGGATCTCCCATGGCTATCGGCAGTAACGCGGCCGGCAGATGGTTGATGGTCATCAACTCCACCGTCTTCCGCCCAAGCAAGCGAACGCCGTCCAATTCGCCCTTGTTGAGAACCAGTTGGGCAAAACGCAGGTAATCGGCCGCCGTGGACACCAGGCCATGCCCTCCGGCATGCAAGCGCACATTGGAATAATCGACGCCCAAGGTCGTGTCCAGCACTTCTAGGTTCCCTTTCTCCGTCTTGCCATACAGCGTCGCAAATCGATCAGCCTTTTCTGGCGGGACGGAAAAAGCGGTATCCTTCATACCGAGAGGCCCGAATATCTCCTCCGCAAAGAAATCGCCCAAGGGCATGTCAGAGATCACTTCAACTAGGTAGCCCACCACGTCGGTCGCCACGCTATACAACCACCGCTGCCCTGGCTGGTAGGCCAGGGGCAGATTGGCGATCCGTCGCACCATCTCTTGCAGCGATATGGCTGGATTGTAAAGAATATCTGCCTGATCGTACAGCTTGTCAACTGGCAAGTGTGTATCTTTGTACTCGCCATAGCTCAGTCCGGCCGTATGCGTCAGTAAATCGTGAATGGTGATCTCGCGGATTGGATCGGCAAGTTCACCTCCATCCATCCAGACTTTGACCTTCTTGAATTCGGGAAGGAACCTGGTCACCGGGTCGTTCAGGTGAAATAGGCCATGCTCGTACAGCATCATCAGCGCCACGCTGGTGATGGGTTTGGTCAAAGAATAGATACGAAAGATTGTGTCCAATTCCGCCGGTTTCTTGGTTTGGATATCCTGCACACCGAATTTCTCAAAATGGACCACGGCACCGCGGCGGGCGACCAACGTGACCATCCCGGCCAGTTTCTTCTCATCAACGTATCGTTGCATCGCTGTGCCGATCCGCTCCAAGCGCTCTGGTGAAAAACCAAAGTCCTCTGCTCTATCAATCCTCACTACTTTCCTCTCTGTTTCAATCCGAATCGTCACACATTTGTCCGCCAGCTCTCGTTACTCCCGCACGCAGGGGAGACAGGAGACCAGGTGGTCGGGACCAACGCTTGCGAGATTCGGCAGCATTTCACAACTCTGCCCCATGAATCATCAGCCTCTCAGGAATTGCACTGGTTCGCTCAAATACTCGATCGACAAGAGCCTGATAAACGAGCACCTTGAATTCACTCCTGATCGGATAAAACCGCGATGGCGCAAGCTGAGTCAGTAGCAAGCCCACCAATTCCTCTTGTGGATCAATAAAGAAACTGGTGCTCGCATACCCGCCCCATCCATACTCGCCCCTGGACCCCAAACGGCCGGCCCGGGCGACATCCACAAGCACCCGGAAGCCAAGGCCAAAACCGCATCCGTACAGAGTGTGAGGCGGGACCTGGATGGGGATCAGCCTATCCGGCAGATGATTGGTCCTCATCAACTCTACCGTCTTGCGACCCAACAGACGAGCACCCTCCAACTCGCCCCCATTCAACAGCATCTGGGCAAAACGCAGATAGTCGGCCGCCGTCGAAACCAGTCCTACCCCGCCCGACAGGCCGATTGGCGGCCGGGAGAACGGGCTTGTGAATGGCGCGTCCAAAAGCTCGACCCCGCCGCCGTCTGCTGGACAATACAGGGCGGCAAACCGTCTCAGCTCGGCTTCCGGCACGTGAAATCCCGTGTCCTCCATTCCCAGTGGTTTGAATATCTTTTCCTCCAGGAACACATCCAGCGGCATTCCGGAGATCAGTTCGACCAGGTAGCCGACCACATCGGTTGCCACACTGTAGCGCCAACCGGCGCCCGGCTGGTACAGCAAGGGCCGTTCAACGAGTCTCCGCATCATCTCCTGCAGCGGCACTTGAAGGGTGTAGAGAGGGGCCTCAAAAAAGCTGGATTCCCGATAGCTTGACTCGACCGGCGAGTCCTGGTCAAAACCATAGCCAAGACCCGCCGTGTGAGTCAGCAGATCTCGTATCGTTATCTCGCGTTCCAATTCCGTCACCTTGAACCCTGCTTCTGAGGCGCATTCAACTACCTTAACCCGGGAAAACTCGGGAATGCATTTGGAAACCGGGTCAGTAAGCTGGAATCGCGCCTGCTCGTACAGCATCATCAGCGCCACGCTGGCGATTGGTTTGGTCATCGAGAAGATGCGAAAGATCGTGTCGAACTGCATCGGCTTGGCGGCTTTAACATCCATCATTCCGAAACGTTCTCGATAGACCAACCTTCCATGGCGCGCCACCAGGGCAATCAGGCCTGCAAGCTTGTTCTGATCCACATAGCGCTGCATCACTGCACCAATGCGGCTCAGTCTGCTGGATGAGAAACCCACCTCTTCTGGTGTAACGGATTTCATGTTCTCTACTGACCTACTTGATGGTGACTGTGCCGTCTTTTCGGATTACAATCCAGTTGCCGTCCTTGACGGAATTCAGGAACTCATCTCCCAGCTGATCTACGGTGACTATGCGTTTGCCGGCCCAGACGTCAGCTACCACCAACCCGCTGGCTGCCAGGGAATCGATCTGCTGGGAAAACAGCATAGCCCTAGGTGCGACACCCATTCGGGCTACTCTCTGCCACACTGCGCCACTGGAAGTGGAACCGACCGTCTTGGGAAGACAGATGATCTTGCCCGTAAGGTTCTTCCCGTAAAGCTCCTGGTTGCTGCTATCGGCGCACTGCGCCGCCTCCACCGGGGTGTGGATGCTGGTGAAGAAGCTGGCATAGGTATTGAATCCCACGTGGGTCACCAGGGCTTCCCCTTCCAGATTGCCTGGAAGAATGGCTCTTCCTTTGAATGTTTTGCTCACCTTGGTACTCCCCTTCTGCCTCCTCACTGATCAGGCGGCGGTCGCAGGAAGCCATGGGCTCGCAGCATCTTGACCATCTCCAACAGAGCCTCGTCGCGCTGTCGGATCACCGCCGCAGCCCTCCCCGGAGGCCAGTCGTAGAAACCTTTGCCAGCTTTTGCTCCCAACTCACCCCGTTCGACCTTGTCCTGGACTAGTTGCAGGGGCTCAGTGGAGCGATCCAGCTCCGGTAGCAAGTACGCCTGAATCGCTTTTGTGAGATCCAGGCCGCCCAGGTCAACGGTCTCCAGCGGTCCGACCACGGGCAAGCGCAGGCCGAAACTCAGCCTGGCGATGAGGTCAACATCCTCCGGGCTGGCGATGCCTTGCGCCACGATCGAGATTGCTTCGCGGCGCAAGGCATGCTGCAGGCGATTGCCGACAAAACCCGGGACATCCCTTTTCACCAACGCGGGATGCTTGCCGGCCGCCTTGAGGAACGCGATGGTAGTCCCAGTCACCTGAGCAGAGGTGTGGTCTCCAGGCATCACTTCCACGACCGGGATGATATAAGGTGGGTTCCAAAAGTGAGTTACAAGGAATCGCTCCGGATGGCCCAGCGCGCTTGCCAGGTCGCGGACGCAATAGCTAGACGTGGTGCTGGTGATAATCGCGTGGGCTGGGCAGTGTGCCTCCAGCTGGCCAAGCACCTTGTGCTTGATCTCAAGGTTCTCAACAACGGCCTCTACGATGAAATCAGCTCCAGAGGCCGCACTGCCCAGATCGGGTACGGGGGTGATGCGCGCAAGCGCGGCCGCAGCCCTGTTTTTGTCCACCAAGCCGTGCTCGAGGCAAGTTGCGAGGTTCGCCTGGATACGTGGCCTGGCTTTTCCCAGAACATGCTCGTCGCTATCGCTCAAGGCAACCGGCAAGCCAGCCAGAGCAAATACCTGGGCTATGCCGTGTCCCATCGTGCCAGCACCGATGACGGCGATTCTGTTGGTTTTCACAGGTCTCTCTTGTCAATCTCCCCTGATCTCTCTCTTCAAATCCTCGTCCTGGTCGGCCGCAGCCACTATTGCTCTTAGCTCCTGCCTGACATCCTCAGGCAATGGTGCCGGGCGATGATTCGTCAGAATCCAATCGATGGCGTCGTGAGCAACCTCCACCGCGTCCCTGTATTTCTCCCCTTCGACTCTTGCCTCTTCAAAGAGGATAGACGGTGGCCAGAGCTTTCGAGCTTCTTTGGCCGTACGCCCATGTGCCAAGAACATGCCTCGGGGACCTACCTCCCGTACCATGTCAAAAGCCAAGGTGTCATCGCTCACCTCAATCCCGTCAGTGATGATATCTATGGCCTGCAAGATCTCTCTGTCAAACAGGATTCTTCTCATGTCTAGCAGACTTACCGCCTCTATCATGCCGCTGGGGCCGAAGGACATGTCGGCCCCGGCCATGACTGCCAGGATGTGACCGTACAAGTTCTCGATTCCTGCTTGCCAATTGTTCAGTTTGTACTGGCTTCCACCGAACGACTTACAGGCTGTAAGCGGCAGTCCGTTGGAATGTGCGAGCTGGACAACGGCCGCACTGGCAATCTGCGCAAAGGATGACCCCATAAAGTAATTCGCAGTCCGTGGATCGATGACTGACGGGATAATCGACACGAAGTTTGGCGTCCCCGGGTAGGCGATCTGTGTCAAAACACAGGCGCTCAGAACCTCTGCCAATCCTGTAGCCAGGGAACCGGCCGGATATGGAGGGCCTGTCAGACCCAGGGTGGGCATGGACATGAACCCTACCGGCAGCCCGGCCTCGGCGTAGGCAAGGGCCGCGTCTATCCCTCCCCTATCCTGGGCGAGAGGCGCGATGGCACATACCAGAAGCGAATGGATGGGCCTTTCTCTCAGTTTGTCCTTTCCTCCAGCGACAACCGAAGCCATCTCAATGGCGTACTCGGCTGAGATCCGATCCATAACTGACTCGGTCTGGACGTGCTTTTCCGTGTTGTTGAAACAGGCTTCCACCCCATGAAGCGGCGCCGACATTCCCTTATCTCCGGCGCTAACCGTTGGCCAAATCAATGATACGATGGGTAGATAATCAGCTATCTTGGCCATTTTCTCCACATCGCTCTTGATTGAACTTCGTCTCTCGCCAGTGTCCATATCCACGATCTTGGGTGCTTCACCGCTACAATAGAAATAGGTGCCCTCCTCGCCACCGATATCGGCATCGAGTTCCGGCCTTCTCCCGCACAGCGTATACCGCCGGGGAGCTGTCTTGAGGGAATCAGCCACCAACTGAGCGGGAATCCTGACCATCTTTTTGTCGAAATCCACGTCGGCATTGGCGTCGGCAAAAATCCTTAGCGCCTTCTCCGATGGCATCACGATCCCGACTTCCTCAAGGATACTGAGGGCCGTCTGGTTGATCTTCTTGATCTCCTCGTCATCGAGTATGCTGATGCTCAGTTTCGACTTGATCGGTCGTATGCTGGCCCTTCTTTCCGTCAGTTTGATCATTTCAAGAACCTCTTCTATTCTCAGCTGGTAAGATAATTCCAGTTGCAGTGCTACACGGATGACAGAGCACGGTTTGCGCTGCCGGCCCCCGGGCGACGTCGACGGCACTGGCCGCATCGGCGGCGTAGGCTCCGATCTCCCGGGCAAACGCATCCGTCACTGGCGCTCCCCCTGCCATGATCTTCACCGACTCGCTCAACCCTGCCTCCTCGAACCCCTCTATCGTGGCCTTCATTTGCACCATCGTCGTCGTCAACAGAGCACTCATGCCCACCAACTGCGGCTGATACTCCCGCACCGCCTCGACAAACGCTTCCGGACCCGCGTCGGTCCCCAGGTCGATCGTCTCAAAGCCGGCACCCTCCAGCATCATCTTCACCAGGTTCTTGCCGATGTCGTGCAGGTCCCCCTTCACCGTGCCGATCACGCACTTGGCCGCGCTCACCGCGTCGCTGTCGGCCAGCAGCGGGCGCAGGACGTTCATGCCTGCGTGCATCGCCCGGGCGGCGATCAGAACTTCGGGCACAAACAGATCGCCGGCCCGAAAATCGCGGGCCACTTCATCCATGCCGGCGATGAGGCCCCCTGCAGGATCTCACGCGGCGCCACGCCTTGGTCCAGTGCCTCTTGAACCAGTTCCGGGACCTCCTGGTCCTCACCATCGTACAGATTCGAAGCGATTCGTTGCAGAATGTCCGCCGCTTTCAACCTCCTTATGTATGTTTGATATCTTGAGCAACCCGTGGATTCTCCGCTGCAGTTGTCGGCGACCAAACCATCGCCCGACAGCGGAGGAATCCATTGACACGCTGACTACGGCAGACACCGTCTCCGGTGCCACAGTGCTGCTACCATTGATGACGGCCCAATACCTCAAGGATGGTATCCACCCCCTTTCTCGCTTGCTCCTGGGTGATAATGAGCGGCGGGGCGAAGCGCAGAGCGCCTGCGCCGCATTTGGTGAGGACAATCCCGCTGGTCCCAATCTCCGTCGGATTGGAACAATCCGCGATCACTGCCTTGATGATCTCGCCGGCCGGGCTGCCGTCGGCGTTGATCAGCTCCGCCGCCACCAGCAATCCTTTGCCGCGCACGTCCCCAATGATGGGCAACTCCTCCCGGGCACGGCGGAACCGACCCTGGATAGTGTCCCCCACCTCAACGGCGTGGGCCAACAGACCTTCCTCTTGAATGACCCTCAGACTGGCCAGGCCAGCCCGACAGGCGATGGGGTTGCCGCCGAAGGTGGTGCCCTGAGCAGCCGGAGGCCAGGCGTCCACCAGATCCGCTCTGGCCAGCATCGCACCCAGGGGCAAACCACCTCCCAACGCCTTGGCCAGGCAGATGACATCGGGCACCACGCCCCAATACTCCATCGCGAACATCTTTCCCGTGCGTCCCAGCCCTGTCTGTACCTCATCGGCAATTAGCAGCGCGCCATGACGGTCGCAAATCTCCCGCAGGCCCTGGAGAAAGCCGTCGGGAGGCACGATGTAGCCTCCCTCGCCAGCGATGGGCTCGACGATGATGCCCGCCAGGTCTTCCGGTGGCACCACCGTCTGAAGCGCCTTTTCCACCAGGTTGAGGCAGGCCAGCCCGCACGTCTCCGGTGACTCGTGCATCAGGGGGCAACGGTAGCAGTAAGGATAGGGAGTGTGGTAGACACCTGTCAGAAGGCCGGTCAGACGTTGGCGGTAGAGTGTGCTGCTGGCGGTCAGGGCCAGGGCTCCCATGGCCCGTCCGTGGAAGCTGTCTGTGAAGGCCACGATCATCGGGCGATTGGTGACGTAGCGGGCCAGCTTGATGCCCGTCTCCACCGCCTCTGACCCGCTGTTCACCAGGATGCCCTTGCCGTCCTGCAGATGGCCCGGGGCGATGGCCTTGAGTGCTTCCAGCAGCTCTACATAGGGTTCCATATAGCCCACGTGGCAAGCGCCATGGATGAGGGTGCGGGCCTGGTCGCAGATTGCCTCGACCACGGCCGGGTGGCAGTGTCCCACGTTCATGGTGGCGATGCCGGCCACAAAGTCCAGGTACTTGCGGCCCTCAAAGTCATAGAGGTATGCCCCTTCGCCGCGTTGGAAGGCGATGCTGGAGTACCGGTAAATGGTAGCGGCTACGGTGGCGTGGTCGCGTTCAATCAACTCCATGGAGGTAGTGTCATGAGCCACGTTGTTGGGTTGTCGAAGGTCCATTCGGTGTCTGTCCTTGGTTCCTTCTCCTTGAGCTTGCATCGCTGGAAGGAGACTGGCTAATCTATGGTCGGCACCTGCCGTATCTCTCCGCCGACCAGGATCTCCACAAGCTCTTCGTCGGGAAAGAACCTGGCCGCTGTATAGGCCCTCAGCTTGTTGGAGTTGGTGACTATGGTCTCCCCTGCGCTCAGATCGTTATCAAATAGCTGCATCGGGCAACCGGCACTGAATCTCGCACCTGCGCGGTCAAGCCGTTCATAAGCCGTTGCATCCGTTTTGAATTCCTGCAACACTTGCGGGGCGGCGCAGAACGTGGTCTTTGCTGCCAGCTGGCTCTGTCCGTGTGCCTCCAGTGCGCCATGGATCCTATTCGCCCACCAATTCAGCTGTTGCAGGCTCAGGTGCGGGCAGCCAACGAAGCACTTTTCGGGCTTGGCATCCTTGTCCGCCCACAAGACCGGATAGGAGGCCAAAAGATTCTGAAGCTCCTGGTCGTCGATTACATAGGTCTGGTAGTTCGGGGCCAACAGGTGCGTGCCATATTCGACCGCCTCTGGAGTTACTTCGTCCACATGATAAAGCCCGACGGCTCCAGCGGTTGCACAGGCTGCGCCCATCTCGTGGAGATAATCACGGATCCCGTCATTCAATTCAGAGCCCAAGAAACGATCAAGCCCTACAATGAAAGGCACATCTGCCAAAACCTTGTTCCCTATTGCGGCCCCCAGCAGTTGTGGAAGAGGCCGTTTCTCAGTTCTCACCTCTACCAGCCAGGTAGCTAACCTGCCCTCGTCAGTCAAGAGACCGGCCAGGGGTGCTTTGCCGACGATGGAACACAGCAGATCCATAATGGCTCCGTTGCGGTTGGTTCTCGCACCCAGCACCGAATTGGCGAAAATCGCACACGCGGACTCGGACCAGGCCAGAATGTCACCTCTCTGCGGTATGTTCCCGACCTGAGGCAGATAGGGGGTGCATGTACAGGCATCTGCATCACGC
>JAUVHW010000144.1 GCA_030593075.1 Ardenticatenales bacterium | reverse complement strand
GCGCCCAGCGGCCGTGATCTGGGCCGGGTAGCATCGGTGGCTTCCTTCTTCATCAGCCGGGTGGACGCTGCCGTGGACCGGGCGTTGGAAGCCATTGGCGAGACCGAGCTCCGGGGCCAAACCGCCACCGCTAATGCCAAGGTTGCCTACGCCCACTTCCGCGAGGTTTTCGACGGCCAGCGCTGGGAGAAGTTGGCCGCTCAGGGCGCGCGCGTTCAGCGCCCCCTCTGGGCCAGCACCGGCACCAAGAACCCGGCCTACTCCGATACGCTCTACGTGGACGGCCTAATCGGGCCGTCCACTGTCAACACTGTGCCCCCTGCCACCCTGCAGGCGTTCCTCGACCACGGCCAGGTGGGCGTTACTCTTGAGAGCGGTCTGGACGAGGCGCAGGCCCGGCTGGACCGCCTGGATGCCCTGGGCATAGACCTGGACGCCATCACTCAGAAGCTCCTGGATGATGGAGTGGCTTCCTTTGCCGGATCCTTCGATGCACTGATGGGCAGCATCGCCGAGAAGCGGGAGAGACTGCTGGACCTGACCGCCGCCACTCTACCCAAGGACCAAGACCTCAGTGACATCGAGGGTTGAGTGGCCGGCAGCGGCGAGGGCTGCTGGCGGCCACGCGCGGTCCGTTTGGCGGACACGCGGTTAGGCAGGCAGCGTGAGACGCGTGAGACGGAGGACATTGTCCAGTGGATCAACCTAACCTGGAAACACCGCCGGCTACCATCGTCATCTTTGGCGCCTCGGGCGACCTGACGCGACGGAAACTGGTGCCGGCGCTGCACAGCCTGGGATGCGAGGGCCTGCTTCCTGGGGCTAGCCGCGTACTGGGCGTGGCGCGCAGTCCGCTCCCCGATGAAACATTCCGCGAGCGACTCTACGGAGGCGTCGCCGAGTATGCCCGGCACAAGCCAGGCGTGTGCGAACTCTGGTCCGGCTTCGAAGGTCGAGTTTCCTACCTGGCAGGTAGCTACGACGACCCCAACACCTATCGCCGCCTGGCCGAGATCCTGGGCCGGTTCGAGGCCCAGGCCAGCACGGAGGGAAATCGTCTCTTCTACCTGGCCACTCCGCCGGACCTCTATCCGGTCATCGTCGAGCACTTGGGCCGCTCCGGGCTGCACCAAGGCGAAACGGGCTGGACACGCATCATTGTCGAGAAGCCGTTCGGACGAGATCTAAAGAGCGCTCAGTGGCTGAACCAGCAGGTACACGCGGTTTTCGACGAGAGCCAGGTCTACCGCATCGACCACTACCTGGGAAAGGAGACTGTCCAGAACGTCCTGACTTTGCGGTTTGCCAACGCCATCTTTGAGCCGCTGTGGAACCGGAACTACGTGGACAACGTGCAAATCACGGTGGCCGAAAGCGTCGGCGTCGAGCACCGCGGCGGCTACTATGAGAAAGCCGGCGTTCTGCGCGACATGTTCCAGAACCACCTGCTGCAACTCCTGACCTTGACGGCGATGGAGCCTCCGGCTCTCTTTGAAGCTGGTGCATTGAGGGACGAGAAGGTCAAGGTATTGCGAGCGGTCCGCCCCGCTATCCAGAGTTTGCGGGGACAGTACCAGGGCTACCGCCAGGAGCCCAACGTAGCATCTGACTCGGAGACGCCAACCTACGCGGCCCTCCGATTGATGGTCGACAACTGGCGCTGGCGCGACGTACCCTTCTATCTGCGTTCCGGCAAGTCTATGCCGGTTAAGACCACCGAAATCGCGGTTCAGTTCAAGAAAGTGCCTCATCTGATGTTCCCTCGGTCCGCCGGACACGAGATCACTCAGAACGTCCTCTGCCTAGGCATCCAGCCGGACGAAGGAATCCATCTGCGCTTCGAGACCAAAGAACCCGGCGCGGGCATGCGTACCCGTCCGGTGGACATGGAGTTCCACTATGCGAAGGGTTTCGGTACCAGCGCTCTTCCGGAGGCGTACGAGCGACTGCTGGTGGACGCAATGCAAGGAGATGCATCGCTGTTTGCGCGGGCCGACGAGATCGAACTGGCCTGGGGGCTGATCGATCCGATTCTAGCAGGTTGGGAACAGCCGGACGCCCCGCCGCTGGTCCCCTACCAGCCGGGCAGTTGGGGACCATCCGAGGCCACGGACTTAATGGCGCGAGATGGTCGGGCCTGGCACCACGGCTGCGGCGAGCACGAGTAGGATACAGCCCATGGGCGACATTCGGGTCTATTCCGACGCTTCCAGCCTGGCGCGGGCGGCGGCCGAGCGTTTCGTGGCCTTGGCCGGGGAAGCGGTAGCAACGCGGGGGCGGTTCGCCGTGGCGCTCTCAGGCGGTTCTACGCCTCGCGCCACCTACGAACTGCTGGCCAGCACAGACTTCGCTCCGCGAGTAGATTGGGCGAGCGTCCACATCTTCTGGGGAGATGAGCGCGCCGTTCCTCCGGACCACGCCCACAGCAACTACCACAAGGCCCGCGAAGCTCTGCTGGACAAAGTTCCTGTTCCTCGCCAAAACGCTCACCGAATCCGGGGTGAACTGCCGCCCGCCGAGGCAGCTTCCGCCTACCGGGAAGAACTCCAGGCTGTCCTAGGCACAGACGGGCTTCTGGACCTGGTCTTCCTGGGGATGGGCACGGATGGACACACCGCCTCGCTGTTTCCCGGCACGAGCGCGCTCGAAGAACGTGAGCGGGCAGTGGCTGCAGTCTACGTTGAGCCGCTGCAAGCCTGGAGGGTCACACTGACGCTGCCCGCCATCAACAGTGCGCGGCATGTGCAGTTCTTGGTCACTGGCGCGGCCAAGGCCGGTGTTGTGCAGGCGGTGCTGGAAGGCAGTGGCGCCCGTTACCCGGCTCAGCAGATCCGCCCCGGATCAGGACGACTCGTCTGGATGCTGGACGCCGCGGCCGCCAGCCAGCTGAGGACCCGGCCAATTACGCAACTCGCCTGGGAGCAACAGTGAACCTGCACTGAAGCAGGTGACATTCCGAGCAGCGGCGGCGAGTTGGGGCATCTTTCCCCGGCCTCGGGGTCATCAAGCGCGAAGGGAGGCATGAATCAGTGACAAACCTGGTCAACGGAACAGCACAGACACGGTCAGTTGCTGTGATGGCTGCATTCCTCGCCGGCCTTGCTGCAGCCATCGTTATTGGCTGGACATTTGTCAATTCGCTGAAGGAGAAGGACAGAATGGGAAAGACAGAGAACGGACCCGTTTCACGGGTCGCAATCCCACCGATAGACACCGCCGCACCCGCCAACACGGAAACGGCGACATTCGCGCTGGGCTGATTCTGGGGACCAGACTCCCGGTTCGGGAGCATCCCTGGCGTGGTTCGTACCCGTGTCGGATACGCCGGTGGCACAACCCATAACCCCACCTATCAACGCCTGGGCGATCATACTGAGACGATCGAGATCGACTTTGACCCGACCCAGGCGTCGTATGCGGAGCTGCTGGACGTCTTCTGGGCCAGCCACAGCCCTACTAGCCCGACCCGGTCGCGGCAATACATGTCCATCATTTTCTACCACAATGATGAGCAGAAGAAGCTGGCCTCAGCAACGAGGGATCGCGAAGCGGCTCGGAACAACGGTCAGATCTACACCGAGATCATCCCGGCCGCCGAGTTCTATCTGGCTGAGGCATATCATCAGAAGTATCGGCTACAACAGGCAGCCGACCTTGTGCGGGAATTCAACGCCCTGTACCCCGCTGGCGACGGCTTTGTGGATTCGACGGCCGCAGCGCGCGTGAACGGGTACCTTGGCGGCCACGGCAGCTTCGCACAGCTGCAGGCAGAGGTGAGCGACTTTGGCCTCTCCTCGGCCGGAGAAGAGAGACTGCTAGACCTTGTGCGCGGGCTGAGCCGCTGACCAGGAGCAACGCGCAGCACTGAAGACATCGATGGACCCACAGGGCCTACTTCCCCGCGTCACACGGTATTTGTCATGCGCTGACTTGAGTAGCGTCCCCGGCTGGCGATCGGACGCGCCGCTCGTGGTCACTTCACTGGCCCATGGGGAGTACAATGTGAATTACCTGGTTCGCCAGGGGGGCGGTGTATGGGTCTTCCGGGTCAACTTTGGCACCCAGATCGACCGCGAAGATCAGATTCTCTACGAATACAGCGCTCAGGCTGCTGGAGACGACTGGAGTCACTCCACGGCCGTTATGCGTAGACGAGAGCCGCGAGCGGTCAGAGTACGGCGTGTTGCTTATGGAATACCTGCCCGGCGCAGCGTTGGACTACCGGCGCGACCTGGAGGCGGCAGCTCGCCTTTTCGCCCGCATCCACGCGCAGCCGGTGGCTCCGGAGGACAATCACCTCATACGCGAGAAGCACCCACTGAGTATGACCTGCGACGAGTGCGCGCGCTTGCTGGAGCTCTACCTGGAATCGGACCTGGCTGATCCAGCGTTGCGGGACTACCTGCAGGAGGTGCTGGACTGGGCCGGTGAGGCGCGCTACCCGCCGGCAGCCGCTACGTTCACCAGCCAACCGAGTCATCCGGCCGCAAGCCGGCTCCGCTGCGCCTCCAGCCCCCACCGTCCCTCCCGCACAGACGGTGGACGGCTTCCCTAGCTCTGTCCGTACACCGGGACGGCCGCGCCGTGGATGTCCCGGGCCGACTCGGAGGCCAAGAAGAGGATGACGTCAGCCAAGGCTTCCGGTTTCACCCAACGGCTGTGATTGGCGTCGGGCATTGCCGCACGGTTCTGGGGGGTGTCAATGGTGCCGGGCAAGATGCAGTTCACGTTGATGCCCTTCCTCCTCAGCTCAGCCGACATGCTCTCGGTCAAGCGAATGACGGCAGCCTTGGAGGCGCTGTAGGCAGCCATTCTTGCGCCGCCCTTCAGGCCGGCGCGGGCCGCCACATTAACGATCTTGCCCGAGCCCCGCTCAAGCATATGCGGCGCCACCGCCTGACTGGCGATGAGCACCGTCCGGGCATTCAGGCCTAGAAGAAAGTCCCAGGTCTTTAGGGGCATCTCATGCAGCGCGGTCCCAGCTCGAAAGCCGCCGGCAGCGTTGACCAGAATGTCAACCCGGCCGAAACGCTCAACCGCCTGCTCCACCATCGCCGCCACCGCGTCCGCGCTGGTCAAGTCAACCGACGTGGCCAGCAAGTGATCCGGTGAATCGACCAGGTCGGGAAAGAGCCGCTGCAACCGGTCAGGGGCGCGGTCCACGACCACCAGCCTCGCCCCTTTCGCCTGGAATGCCTGGGCAACGGCACGGCCCAGGTTGCCGGCCGCGCCGGTCACGATCACCACACAATCCATGAATTCAGACATCCCTGCCCTCCTCATTACGCAACCGCCTCTACGCCGGAGCCTCCCGACATGCCATCTCGGTCAGACTCGCAGGAACAGTGTCCGCTGTCTGGATGCCGAGGTCCCGAGCTCTCTCAACTCGCCGTGGCCTAGGCACCAGCCCCAGGCACCGTCGCTCTGCTGGCAGGCGATCAGCGGTACGTTCTGCCCCCTGCCCCTGGTTCGGAGATCTCCCGGGGCGTCCGCGGCAGAGACAGTCCCTCACGACACTGTGAACGCGCTTGTATGGAAATCCAGACTTGCAGGGAATGTGAGCCCGCCGGCCGCAGAGAGCGGCGAGAGTTCAGGAAAGGCCGCGCAGCACCGCAAGCAGAGCCTCAAACTCCTCCCGGCACTCCCTGCAGCGCTGCAGGTGATCCTGCACCAGCGGCATTGCTTCGGCCGCGTTTTTCCCGGCTAGAGTCATCTCGACAAAGCGGTCGACCTCCTCAAAGCACTCATCGCACCCGATTTCGTCTTGGCGAGTGCTGAGAACTCCGCGGACCAGTCCCCTTAGCATGGCCGGTTCCGGTTTCATTTTAGCCTTCTATGACTCCAGATGTGACGGGCCGGGCATATCTTACTCTGGCCCGCGCGGTTCAAAGGCCGCGAGTATGTCCTGGGCGGACAGTCCCTTGGCCAACAGGTTCGTTTTCAAGCGCCGACGAGCATCGTGAAGGACCTTGTACAGAGCATTGCGGTTAGTGCCCATTCTGCGGGCCGTCTCCTGCAGAGACATTCCGCCCGCCAGCACGGCCATCATGGCCTGCCGCTGGCGCTCGGTCAAGTCACGAGCGATGGTCTGGCGCAGGGTTCTCACTACCATTTCTTGCACGGCTAGCTGTTCGGGTCCGGCCGCCGGGTCCGCGAACCTCTCGGGAATGAAATCAGAGTCTGGCGCGCTGGTTATCTCTTCTAGCGAAACGTCCTGCCAGCGCCGGCGACGCAGCTCGGTGAAGGCCACGTGCACGGCGATCTTGTGGGCCCAAGTGGTGAAACGGCTCTCCCATCGGAACGAGGGGAGCCCGGTCAGGACCTTGAGCACGGCCTCCTGCGCAAAGTCCTCAAGGTCTTCCTCAGCTACGGCAGGCCGGTCTGACATGGCGTGCCGGAGTCCACGTATTAGGAGGGAGCGCAGGTCGGATAGAGCTCCACCTTCCGCTGGCTCGCGCAACTCGGCGAGCCACTCCTGATTCGTGCGGTCCGTCATCGGCAAGATTCTACATCCCAGCTATGGACACGACTGCACCGAGTCCGACACCGGCTGATCGCTGCCTGGTTTCAGGACACGGCAACTGTCGCTCAACGAGGGTTCCACGGCGCATTGGCATCACGGTGACAGCGTCGGGAACACCTGGGCCACGGCGCTCGCGGATGGCGTGATGGAGTGCTGGTGTCATTTGGGGTGTTGTCGCCGCGACAGTTGCCGGCTGGGCTGGCGACCGGCGCCGCTAACCCGCTACGCTGAAATGGTCGGAACGCCTCAACCCTATTCTACAGCACGCCAGCCAGCCGGTCAAGCCAGGCTCCATGCGGCCGGAGCAGGAGATCTTGTCAGGCGGCGCGGCTGGGCTACCCGGCTCTGTGGAACATGAGTGACTGCGCCTGCTGCCATCCGGGCCAAGTGGCGCACACCCCGAGGTAAGATTGTACCGCACTCAAGCGTCAGAGTAGTGTCAGTGAAAAGCGTTGATCCGCTGAGCTACACAGTTAGTGAAAGGAGAATGATGATGAGAAAGCACAAAACGAGAAGGCAGATGGCAGTTGGCGTTGGCGTGATTGCTCTGGTGGCGCTGATGGCAGCTCCGGCGATTGCTGCCGGCTTTGTCCGCGGCATCGTGCTCAACGTGGACGGCACCGACTATTACCTGGCGGGGGCCCCTGACGCCCCGGGAGGAGCGTTTGACATTCCGGGGCACGCCTGGGTGCAGTCCGGTCCGGACAGAATCGAGGGCAAGCACTATAACACGGGGCCATTTGGAGCGAAACAATGGTGGTCATCGGACGCGCCGGATGGCGAGCTACTGTTCGTGGTGAACGCGGTCATCGACGGCTGGTCTGACGAAAAGGCCGCAATGTACGCATCCCGCGGCTACGTGCACTATCACGAGCTCGTCAGCGTCGCAGATGGGACACCGCACCCAGACAAAGTAGTCTGGCTCAAGCACACCGCGCGCACAAGCTTCACGCTCGACGGCGGTCCCCATCCGCCCGACCCTGGCATTGAGATCACACCCGGGGTCTCCAATGATTTCTTACCAAATTGGTACATGCCCTACGTACCCTAGCAACTGAACCGCGATATATCAACCCGGCGGAGAGACGCAGAGTCCCGGTCGCTTGACCGGGACTTTTTTTTGCCGCGCCCAGCTCGTCGCGGCTGGCTGACAGCGAACCGTCCGACGGAACCGCTCCAACGAACGGCTGATGCCCGCCAAGGTTAGGGCGCAAGCGGGTTCATTCATCAGGCGGACCCCCCACAAACAGGCTACCAGCATACGCGCCGCCACCGGCGCCGGCAGAGGCACGGCATCTGAGTCCCGGTGCCCTTCCGCGGCCGGAAACCGCCATCGGCCGTGACCTCTGAGCGCGGCTCCGTCAGGCAGGGCGTGTAGCCGAGGCGGAAGGTCTGCAGACAGCCGGGATACCCGGCTGGTGGCATCAGCCAGGCCCGGCCGCGCAACCCAACGACACTACAGGGTCTTTCGCTCCCAGAATCAAGGCCCTACGGGCCCAAGGCAGACCAGCCGCCCCGCCTCTCCCCGGAGTGGCTTTCATCTAACCATTGTTGCGCTGCGCATCAGCCAAGTCGAGCGTTGCGCGTAGCGGGATAGAGATGGGCCATTTGTGAACACTCTGTGTGGTGGGAGCCACGAATCCCTGGGCGCGCAGATAACAACCCAAACCCTACTGAGCTGAGGAGGTGTTGGATAGGGGGGAACGGGGGCTATGGGGCTGCGCGACGAGGTATCAAGTAGTGGTGGTATCAATCGAGGCGGGCACGGATCGGTCCTGGGTTCCGTTCCCATTTGGCTGGAAGTCAAGTCGAGGATTCGTATCCAGCTCGTCGCAGTTGGTGGCTAGCGGTGGCGAGGCAGGCGGAGGACTCTGTGTCAAGCACTTGGAGGCGTCTAGCGGGTCGCTTTGTCGACGATTCTGATTTCGTCCTCCGTCAAATCATACAGTTCATACACGAGCGCGTCAATGTGGCGGTGTGCGGTGTCGAGGACATGCTGTGCACTTCGCGGCGGCGATGTGATCGCGTGGATTGGCTCAATACCGAGGCGACTTCCCCGTGAATACCCCGAGGCTGCAGCGCCCCACGCGCGCTGCAGCCTGAGAAGTAGTTCCGGGCGCGCGTTTCGACAGCCCTCTGCCCCCCAGTCGGTGGCCGTGCATAGGGGAGTGGTGAGTGGGGTTGCGGTTGGGAGTGACTACGCGAAGCACCCGATTGGGGCGAGGATCGACCGCCGCTCCCTCCTACTCCAGTGACCGGCCCCCCAATAACTCGTGCGCCTTCTCCAACCACTCGATGATGGCAATCGACTGTG
>JAUVHW010000172.1 GCA_030593075.1 Ardenticatenales bacterium | reverse complement strand
GTCGCTGATGTCGGGCGTCGTGTACTGGAAGTACTCCATGTACGTGACCGCGGTGCCGCCCAGGACCGACATGGGGATGATGTAGATGTCGGAGCTGAAGCAGCCCTCGCCCACGTTGGGGTGGGCCGAGTTGTTCTCGGGGATGCCGTCGTCGATGATGACCTCGATCTGGGCGCCGTCGATGAGCAGGTACTTGCCCTGCATCATCGCGTCACGCATGGCGACCTGGTCGCCGGCGTCGACGTTGACCCGCTGGCCGGAGGCGTTGGTGACCTGGCACATGCTGGTGAGGTAGCTGCAGGGCCAGCAGCGAACGATCTGGTCGAAGGCGCTCTCGCGCATGACGAACACCCAGCGAACCGGGTCCACGCCGGTGCGGGACGACAGGCTCTTCAGGTAGTGGAACATGCTCGTGAGAGCGGTGACCAAGCCCGCGCAGCTGGCGCCCACGACGGCGTAGTTGAAGTCCTTGACGTCGGAGTCCAGGGACGGGCAGGCCGTGCCCGTTAGGGCGTCGACGAAGCCGGTGTTGACGAGGACCTGGAAGCCGCTGAACTGCGTGGCGAAGCCCACGTTGTTGACGGGGCTACCGATCCACAACTGCTGCGACAGGGTCCGGTGGGCGAAGACCGCCCGCTCGGTCAGGAACTTGGTGAGGGCGTTGGTCAGGAAGTCGCTGGGCAGCTTGGGGTCGCCGGGGCCGGTGCCCCAGAAACCGTCGGCGTCGATGGGCGAACCCACCAGCCGCAGATCCGTCGGGTCGGCACGGTCGACTCGCTGGCCCAACCGGTTAAGGTCGAGTTCGCGCGTCGCAAACTCGTAGCGGCCCAGCGGCGCGGTGGTGAGGCAGCCCTTGGTCAGACCGGCGTAGGGCGGGTCGCCGCACGCTGTCGTCGGCTGGCTGCCGGTTCCGGCCTGGATGCCCGTGATGGTGTAGTAGGTGGGGTCGGTGAACAGTGTGGGAATCGCCGGGAGCTGGCCGATGATGCCCTTGTTCCCCACGATGGTGTGAAACAGGTCTTGGTCAACGCCAGGGAAGCTGAGCAGCCCCCCTGGGCCGTGGAAGTACCCCGTGCCTATCGGGGTGCCAGAGGCGTCATGCTTGAAAGCGACACCCCCCTGCTTGGCGGCGATCCTCTCCTCGATCTCAGCCACCAGGCTATCGAGTACCGATGTTTCCTTCATGTCTCCTTTTCCTCCTCCTCCTCATCTCCACGAAAAAGCCCGCCTTGCGGCGGGCTGGCTTCGGGTCGTTGTTCGTCTATGAATGCTGGCGGCCTACTGGATGCCGGCGATCTGCTTGAGCGCCCTGCCGCCGGGGGTCCTCTCCAGCTCGTCGGAGTCGAGGGCGGCCTTGGGGTCGACGTTCTTGGTCTTGGGGTCGACCACGTTGTCCTTGCCCTCCGTCGGGCGCTCGCCGCCCGCGGGCGGCTGGCGGCTCGGGTGCATCAGTGCGGCGATCTTCTCGTCGTCTGACGCTTTCAGGGCCTTGATGGCCTCGCCCTGCTCGGCCTGGGCCGTGGCGATCTCGGCGAGCTGCGTGCCCTGCGCCTCGATCACCGTGGCCAGGCTTGTGATGCCGGCGTTGACAGCGCCTTCAACCTCGCCCTCGGCGGGGTCCGGGTCGGACTCCGGCGCGGCCTCAATGGCCTCGGCCAGCACCTCCTTGAAGTCGACCTTGCCGTCCTTCAAGTCCTGCTCCTTCTCCTCCAGGAGCTTCTCCAGCGCGGTCACCTGATCCTCACCCATGTGCTCGACCAGGAACCCGCGCCTCTCGTCAGTGAGTCCCATCGCAACCTCCTTCGTGTTGTCCGCTGTGAACTCGGTCCACGGATTAGCTGCCTTTTCCAGTGGCAGTACGCTTACTTCAAAGTCCCTATAGGAGGTGTAGGTGTCGCTCCCCTCATCCTTCTCGTAGTAGAAGCCGTGGCTCACGCCCAGCGGCTCCTCGGACGCGGCCAGGGACTCCGCCACGCCCTTCATGCCCTTGTCGAACCCGCCGGAATGCAGCAGGAAGCCGTGGGCAAAGTCGGCCCAGTCGGCCACGCCGACGCGGCTACCGGGGACGTGCCAGAGCCTCAACTCCGGCATATCCTTCGTGCTCTCAGCGTGGGCCACGTTCTCCTCGTGAGCCGCAGCGGGGATGATCTCCCCGTCGCGGTCGCGCCACATATTGCTGGTTAGGGTCATCCACCGCCAGTTGCCCTGCGCATCCTTGAACGTGCGGAACGCCCCCACGGCCTCCTTGATGGCGGCGGGCATATCCTCCGCCTTCTTGTCGGGGTTGGCCTTCCTCCACGCGGCCCGCACCTTCGCCTTCACGCCGGCTAGGGCGGCAGCGGGGATCTGTACCTTCTGGCCGCGGAACCCCTTGCCCAGCGCGGCGACGGCGGCGCCGACGATCCTGGCGTCGGGCTTGCCCCCCGGCGTCGAGGTGAGGCGCAGCTTCCAGGTGCTCGACTTCGTGGCGTCGGGCACGTAGGCGTAGTCGGAGGCGGGGAAGTCCTTGCCGTCCTCGCGCTTGGTGGCCTTGTCGCCCAGACCCAGTGCCTCGCCCAGCCTCTCCTTGGCGCGCCCGAACCAGTTGCCCGGCTCCGGGGGCTTGCCCAGGCGGTCCTCCATCTCCCCGGCCGCCGCCTTCACTTGGCCCGCCTTCTCGGCTAGGCTGGCATCGCTGGAGAAGATGTTGTCCACGATGGCCCGGAAGCGCGACTGCAGCCGGTAGGCGTAGCCCTCGACCTCCTGGGCCTCGTCATAGTCGTCGGCCTCATCGAACGTGATGGCACCGGCGAGCGGCGCGGGCGCTACCTCAACGGCTATCGTCGGGCCGCAGGCCGAGCACTTCTCGCCCTCGGCGTTGCCCTTGCACTGGTCGCACTTGCCGCGCTCGGCCTCCAGCTCCTTCGTGGCGGCCTCCAAGAGCTTAGTCTCGGCTTCGGGCCCATGAACGTCCAGGCCGTCCCGCTCGGCGATCTCCCGCATCTTGGCGAGCACTTCACTGTAATTCATCGTCATCTCCTCGCTGTCTGGCATGGTAAAATCACCTCATGGTGCCTACCTGCGATACTCCATTCGATAGGCAGGCCTTCCTCGTTTGCCATTTGGCTGATGATGATCGCCTGACCCGCCTCGAACTGTGGATTAACCGCCCCTTCCTGTGTCGATTGGGATTCCATCGGCCCTATATGTTTCTCAACAAGCCGTGGGAAATCCAGCCTCGAAAGAGGTGTCTGAAGTGCGCCTTCGATTGGTACGATCCAGTGCCATACGTAGGAAGCTGATTGTCATCACCTTCCCTGTAGTGCCGCGAGCAGCCTGGGCCCGCGCGCCTTCCACGCCTGCTTGCCGACATCCTCAACGTTGGGCCAGTTGTAGCGGCGGAACACCCGCCCCTGCCGCGGCCTGCGCCGCTTGAAGCCCTGCACCGGACCCGCATAGACTATCGCGTTGCCGGCGGTGACCGTCAGGCCCCCGCCTTGCTCTATCGGCCCCTCCAGCGTCCAGGCCGCGCCCAGCCTGCCCGTGCGGCGGTAGCGGGTGCGCGCCGGCGGGTAGGCCGATAGCAGACTCATCGCCTCGACGCCCACGTCGCGCAGGCGGCCCCTCACCTGCTGCGCGTTGAGGCCCACAATGGGCCGCTTGGCGCGGATGGGGCGCAGTCGGACGACCATCAGGCGGCCACCATCGGGGCTAACCGCGCCCTGCCACAGTCCGGGCACGGCTGGTCGCCCAGCATACCGTCGGTGCGGTCGTCTGGGAAGCACACCCCACACATCGGGCAGAAGAACAGCCGCTCGCCTCCACGGCTACATACGTGCTGCATCTCGCATGGGCCAGGGTGCATACGCAAGGTGAGGTTCTCCAAGTGATCACGGACATTCCTAGCGCAGCATGTAGGCCAGCTCCTCACCTCGTTCATCCCCGTCCCCATCAGACCACCTTCACCAGCGGCTTGTCGCTCACCACCGGCGCCAGCCAGCAGCGGCAGTTGGGGTGCGCCGGCGGGCTCTGCCCCCCCCCCACTGCCCAGCGCTGCCCGTCCAGGGCTTCGCAGATGGGGTCCACGGCGGCGTCGTTCACGGTGCGCCACTCGACCCTCTCGACGCCAGCCGCAGCGTAGGCGGCGCTGTTCCCCTCGGCGTACAGGCGGGTGACCTCCGTCGCGGAGATGACCTTCGCCCGCGCCTTGCCGAACAGCGGCTCGATGTCCTTGATGAGCGTCTTCAGCGGGGCACCGGTCTCGATGTTGGCCTGGATGGCGGTGCGCAGCCCCCTCTGGGTCGAACCCTCCAACTGCGTCCACCATTCGTTAGTGAAGGTGCCTGCGCGCTCGAGTACGGCCTGGTTCACCAGGTCGAAGTCAATCGCCAGCCCCAGCTGCTCGGCCTGGCCCACACCATGCCCCAGCAGTCGGTTCGGCACCGTGCCGATGGTCGACAGGAAGAGGGCCTTCATCTTGGCCCAGAACTCGGAGTCGCCGGGCACGTCGCCCAGCGCCTTCTTGCCCCGGCCCTCGCGCTCCAGGCGCTTCCGCACCTCCTTGCCGATGGCGGTCAGGGCGCGCTCCACCACGCGTTGCAGGGCGCGCTCGTCGGCCTGCCACTCGTCGTCGAAGGGGCCGGCGCGCTCCGCCTTCTCGGCCTCCTCCTCGTCGCCCACGGTGACGTCGGGGGTGGCATCGCTACCACCCTCAGCGTCGAACACCTCCCGGGAGATGTCGCCAGCGTCCAGCGCCTCCTGCCGGATGCCCTCCTGGGACAGCTCCCCGCTGCGCTGTTGGACCTCGCGGGTCTCGGCGCGAATCTTGCGGGTCTCCGCCTGCTCCTTCTCAGCCTCCAGGTCCTGCTCCTCATAGGCGAACTGGACGTTGGCTGGCAGGATGCGCTCGTTCAGGGTGTGGGTGATGAGTTTCTTGAACACGCCGGGACCCTTGCCGCGGCTCTTCTGGTGCAGGATCTGCGACTGCTGTCCCGAGCCGAGGCCGCCGCCGGGCAGCGGCGCGAACTCCTGGTAGTCGGTGAGGAAGGCCATCGCCATGATGGCGATGTAGTGCTTGAACTCGGTCTCCTCGCTGAAGCCGTCGGGGAGGCCGGTGAGCTCCAGCGTCTTGACATCGATGGTGACCTCAGAATCGGGCGTGGCGATCAAGAGGGGATTCAGGTAGCGCAGGATGCCCTTCGCGTCAGCCTGCAACTTCATCTTCGCCAAGGCATCCTCGATCTGCTTCATGTTGACGCCCTGCAGCAGGTGGATCGCCCGGGTGTGGCGGCCGCCAGTCTTCTCTTCCTTGTAGATGGCGATGTTCTTCATCACCTGGGCCGCGCGCAGCAGCCGCGTCAGGGCGCAGAGTTGCAGTCCTGCCATGCCCGGACCGCGAGGGCCCGGCATGACGTCTGGCACCGGCAGCTCGGCCAGGGCCACCACCTGATACCACTTCAGCAGGTGGAACTTGCTGTGGCGATCCTGGTAGAGGATGGGCTCCATCGGGTCGCCCGTCGGCCAGCAGTTAGAGGCTGGCAGGTGGTTGATGCCGATCACGGCCGCCTCTGGGTTGTCGGCCACGCGGACGAGCTCCCAGCAGGTGTTGGAGTCCTGCGTGTAGAGGTCGATGCTGGTCTTGGCGATCAGGCTCTCCCAGCCCCTGCCCTGGTCGGCGTTGAGGAGCAGATCCTGTGACCGCGCCACCGTGAGCGGCGGACCCTGGATCTCCCACGAGAACGCCATGTTGCGGGCCGTCACGACGCCGAGGGCCGACGCGAACTGCGCCTCGGTGGGGTAGAACGTCCGCAGCTGCCTATCGCGCAGCTTGGGCAGCGTGCCCCAGGGGGTAATCTCGTCGGCGACCTGGCCCAGCAGCCACAGCATCTCCTTCGACCCCGTCGTGGGGTGCGTCGTCGCTGTGGGCGGGTCGAGGACGGAGCGGTCGAGGATCTGCGGGGTGACCTGCTTCTCGCCGTCGCCGTCGGACCCTAGATGTTCAGTCTCAGGCATTCCTTCGCTCCCATGCTGATGCACACCGCCAGGTCAATCTTCTTGTCCGGCGCCCGCTTGATGATCCGCAGCTTGCTGTCGTCGTCCTTCTGCAGCTTGGCCGCCGCGTTCTGCATGTGCTCTCGCACCAGCGTGTTGCCGTCGTGGGTGATGCGCTTGTTTATGATCAGGTCGTAGAGCCCCCGGTCGGCGATCAGGCGCTCCTTCTGCTGGTTGAACTCCCGGCACCGAGTCGCCGTGTCGCGGCGCAGCCTCTGCATCATCGACGTCAACTGGTAGGGGTCGTAGGCGATCTGCACCACGTTGAACAGCCCGACCAAGTCGCGTAGGAACTTCTCGGGCTCGGAGTAGTCGATCTCGCCGCCCTTCCTCTTGGGCGGGTCCCACTTCCGCACGCCGCGCACCGCCACCTCATCGTGGCGCTCTGGGTGGCGGGTGATCGCCACGATGCCAAAGCTATCGTGCGTCGAGGCCGCGTCCACCGCTATCACCACCGGCGTCTTCGTGCCCGCCAGCCCCTCCTTGTCGGCGTCGAAGGGCATCCGCTCCAGCGCTGGGTCGTAGCAGGCATCCCACAATTCGATGGGGACGAACACCTCCATGTCGTCGGCGGACAGTGCCTCCTCCGCCGTCGCTGGCGCGAAGTAGGCCAGCTCCGCAGGCGTCATCTTCCCCGCCTGTATTGCGTACCAGCCAGCGTCGCGTCCGGGTCGGGCCGTCCAGGGGGCGAAGAAGGGATGGAGATCACTGGTGCCCTCCACCGCAGCGTTCCAGAGCGTCGCTAGGTAGTTCGTGTCGCCGTGGCCGCGGCTGACAATGTGGCAGGTGCCGCCGGGCGCCACCGTGCTGACGACGGTGTTCCAAGTCTTCTCGATGAAGGGCATCCTGGCGAGCTCGTCGACGTGGGCGTGCTGCGCCGAGACGTCAACCGAGACGTGGGGACCGGACGCGTAGGAGACGACGGTGCGGATGTCGTCGGGGCCCATACTGAACTTCAGGCTCTGGGTAGTGTCGCCGCCGGCGATGTCCTCGAGGATCTCGGGGCGCATCCAGACGGGAAGGTGGGTCAGCCCGAAGCGCACATAGCCTAGCAGTTCCTTCGAGGCGCGGCCGTCGCGGGAGAAGAGGTGAACGCGGGCGTTCTCCTGCCAGAACAGCGCCACCCAGCCGTCGTAGGCGCACTCCAGTTCGGTGAAGCCGAGCTTGCCGGCCTTGAGGGCGACGACCCAGGGGTGCTCCCCGTAGGCCTCGGCCAAGTCCCGCTGCCCTGACCAGGGGGTGTCGAAGCTCTCGATGGCACCGGTCTCGCGGTTGACGAACTGCCAGTACGGCAGGAAATAGAGGAAGGAGCGGGCACAGAGACGCCGTTCGAGCTCATGCTCCACGGCCGTGCGGGCCAGATCCCGTTTCACCTCAGTCGACGTCGTCACCTAGCTGCTCCCTCGCTGTCTCCAGCTCCGCGTCGGTCATCTCCTTCGGTGTCTTGGCTTTCCCCTTGCCGAACTGCAACGTGACCGGGATCGGGGCCTCCTCGTCGCCCTTCACCGTCACGTCCTTGCTGTCCGTCCAGCCCCGCGCGTCCGGGCCCCTGTCGCGCCCTGGGCCGTATCGCAGCCATGCCAGGGGGTTGTCCTTGCGGAC
>JAUVHW010000124.1 GCA_030593075.1 Ardenticatenales bacterium | reverse complement strand
CGGCGACGCAGCCGGCGGTCACACCAACACCGGTTCTGGAGGAGTCGGTGGTTCTGGAGCCCACGGCCGCACCCCCGCCCTCACCCAGCGCTTCGGCAACCCTGCTGCCCACTCCCACCACCATACCAACCCGCACACCTACCGGTAGTGCGAGCCCGATTCCGACCCGCACCTTCACTGCCCTACCCTCAGAGACCCCGACTCGCCTACCCACACGCACGTTTACCCCTGTACCTACGCGGACTCCTACTCCCACACCTACCGCTGAGGAATGCCCGTTCGCAATATACGACGGCTTCCGGACAACCTGGCTGGCCTTCGAGGACCAGCTGGGCTGCCCGCTATCCACCTGGAGCGACGACCTGTGGATGGCCCGGGAAGAATTCGAGGGCGGGCGCATGTTCTGGCGATCTGACAACGACCTGATCTACGTGGTGTACAGCGGCGGCACCTGGCGGCGTTACGCCAATACCTGGCAGGAAGGCGACCCTGAGTTCAGTTGCGGGACACCTGAAAGCCCACCAACACCCAAGCGCGGTTTCGGCAAGGTGTGGTGCAGCTACAGCCAGGTTTCCCATGGTCTTGGCAACGCAACCACGGGGGAGTGGGGAGAGCACAACGATGTCCAGGATTTCGCCGGCGGCTGGATGTTGCGCGTTGAGGCAGGTACCACCTATACGTTCTTCAACGACGGAACCTGGAGATGATAACTGGCTGCGCGTGTTCGGCGTTCACCGTGAGTCTGCAGAGACGGTGGACCTGGTTCATGGTAGCCCTCGCTCTGAGTGGCTGCTGGGTCCTGGAGGGGCCGGCCGAGATCTCGCCGCCGGCAGTGGAATCCCTGCCTACTCGCACCTCAACCCCGAGCGCGACACCGCCGGCGATTCCGACCTGGACTGCAACTGACATCCGCCGCCTGGCGACGGCATCGCCCGCGAGCCCCACGGCGTCCCGCCCGGTGGAGGTCACGCCATCCCCTGCTGGTCAAGCCGTAGCGACCAGCGCGCCGGCCGGTTCTCCTTCTGCCACCGTTTCTCCGGCCGGAGCATTCAGTGCCACGGCAACGACTGCACCTCCCACGGCGACACCTGCATCGTCAGCAACTCCCCACCCTACGCCGGCCGCCCCGGCCGGACCGTGGCTGTACGAGACGACTGTCGCGATTTCCACCTATGGATACGAGCTAGGCTTCGAGGCCACTCAGCCAGGTGACCCGGTATACCCCTATCCCCGGCTCAACTTCTCCATGGTCGGGCCCCCAGCGCCCCGCACCTACCACGCCCTGGTCCTGGAGAACGAGTACGTCTCTCTGACGATCCTGCCCGAACTAGGCGGCCGAATCTACCGCTGGATAGACAGGTCCACCGGCCGCCAGTTGCTCTACGAGAACCCGGTCATCAAGCCTACCAGCTGGGGATACCGGGGCTGGTGGCTCGCGGCCGGCGGCATCGAGTGGGCCTTTCCGGTCGACGAGCACGGCCTCAACGAATGGCGCCCCTGGAGCTACAGCACGGGTTACACAGCCAACGGCTTGTCAGTGACGGTCAGCGATGTCGAAGACCGCACGGGCATGCAGGTCGGAGCGACCATCTCCCTAGATGCCGACCACTCCTACGTTACCATCCAGCCGTGGGCCAGGAACGACACCGGTGAGGCCCACCAGTATCAGCTCTGGCTGAACGCGATGCTCACACTGGGAGGGAACCAGGTCGCGGGGCCGACTCAGCTCATTATCCCGGCCAGCCAGGTTACGGTTCATTCCACGGGTGACGGCGGGCTCCCTGGCCCAGGTGGAGCCATGGGCTGGCCTGTCCATGAGGGGCGAGACATGAGCTGGTACACCAACTGGAGCAGCTACCTGGGCTTCTTTGCTCCCTCGGTGTCGGCCGGCTTTGTCGGTGTCTATGATCATTCGGTGGATCAAGGCATGGTGAGAAGCTTCGCTCCCGGCTGGCCGTCGGGCACCAAGTTCTTCGGTCCGGCCGGCCTCTCCCCGTCGCTCTGGACCGACGACAGGAGTACCTACATTGAGTTGTGGAGCGGCGCTACTGCAAGCTTCTGGGACTATGCCACGCTGGGGCCGGGCGACAGCATCGGGTGGTCAGAGCGCTGGTACCCGGTTCACGGTTTGGGCGGGTTCAACTATGCTAATGAGGCGGCCGCCCTGCGACTCACCGACACGGGAGGCGGGGCCGAGGTCAGCGTTGCGGTGAGTTCATCGACGGCCGGCACCGTTTCCCTTTGGGCCGGAGGACAACAGATGGAGAGCTGGCCGCTGGCTCTGGCCCCAGGACAAGCGTTCGGGGCCAGTTGGACCCGGCCGCCTGACGTGGGTGGAGCTTTGGGCCTGCGACTGGCGAACAGTAGTGGCACCGTGATAGCTCAAACCGGACAGGTGCCGTAGGCTCCAGCCTGAGCCGGAGCCAAGAGGCGAACGGCCACCATCCCATCCTGAGCCTCCACCGGCCGCTACTTGCCTAGCCGGTGATGTCCTCGCAGGACCCGGCGCGCATCCTCTACGGTGACGAATGCCGTGGCGTCCACCTCGTTGACCAGGCGGATTACCTCCGCCACATGCTTGCGCGACGTGACTGAGTGGATCAGGCAGACGGGGCCTGACTGCCCCTCGGCCTGCAGCCGGGTGGCGCCGTAGCCGGCCTTGCGCAGTCTGGCTGCGATCTCCTCACCTTTGGTCATGGAGACAATGTCCATATCGACATAGCCCAGCGCAAGCCTGTCCTCGATCCACATCCCCACCACAACCCCGGCCGCGAACCCGCTGCTGAAGCCGACCACGTTCCAGATGCTGTCCAGGCTGGTCAACACCTTGCTGACCGCCACCACCCAGATGGTCATCTCCACAAAGCCGGTCACGGCCGCCCATTTTCGCATTCCGCGCACCACCATCACCATGCGCACAGTAGACATCGCCGCGGCGGCCAGCCGCAGAGCAAAGATAAAGAGAGCGTTACCCAAGGTTGTCCAGAACATACTTCAGTTCCTCACGCCTCTCCCGCTTGTACGGCAGAGTTCACAATTCTCCCATACGACTCCCGTTTGCACAAATCGCGGTCCTGTGCCGGCCGCCAGCCGAGTCTCTTGCTCCCCGAGCCCCAGGGCCAGCCAGCAGACAGCGTCGCCAGTAGGCGGGACTCCCGTTGTGCGGCCGCCATTGTGCGGCCGCCATTGTACGGACCTGGATTGATGCTAGAATTGGCTCACCGCAGGACAGCCCTGCCCGCCCACCGCCTACAATACCGGACCGCCGTTATGTCAACCGTCACTATCCAGAACCTCAGCAAGACTTTCCGCGTCAAGCACAAACGGCCGGGCCTCGCAGGCAGCCTACAATCAGTGATCCGGCCCGACTACCGCGCCGTGGAGGCGGTCAAGGGCATCTCGTTTCAGGTCGAGCCGGCCGAGTTGCTAGCCCTGATTGGGCCCAACGGCGCAGGGAAATCCACCACTATCAAGATGCTCACCGGCATTCTCTACCCCAGCGGCGGCCGGGCCACGGTGCTTGGCATGACACCCTGGGAGCAGCGGCGCAAGTTGGCCTACCAGATCAGCTCGGTCTTTGGGCAAAAGCCGCAACTCTGGTACCACCTCCCCGCCATCGATACCTTCAACCTGTTCGCCAAGATATATGAACTGGAACCGGTCGCCTTTCGCCAGAGGCGGGATCTCCTCATCGAGCTGTTCGAGTTGGGAGACTTGATCACCATCCCGGTGCGCAAGCTCTCCCTGGGGCAGAGAATGCGCTGCGAGATCGCAGCCTCTCTGCTTCACCGGCCGCGACTGATCCTCCTCGACGAGCCCACCATCGGTCTGGACGTGGTCGCCAAGCAGCAGATCCGCGACATCATCCGTCGTCTCAACCAGGAAGAGGGAACCACGGTGCTCCTCACCTCCCACGATGCCGGCGACGTCGAGAGTCTCTGCAAGCGGGTCATCATAATCAACCACGGGCAGATCATCTATAACGACCGGGTCAGCGCCCTGAAGCGGGGCTACCTGACCCGTAAGACCATCGACGTGCGCTTTGCGGAAGCGCCTCCAGCGGACCTGGCTCTCGACGGAATCCAGGTGCTCAAGGCCGGCCGGCTAGGGCTCAAGCTGGAGCTGGATACCCGCCAGACCTCGCCCGAGCAAGTCATCCAGCGGCTTATGGCGATCCGCCCGGTGGTGGACATCAACATCCCCGACCCGCCCCTGGAAGAGATCATCCGCGAGATCTACCTCGCCGAGAGCGTCAAGCCGGCGCAGAATGAGGTGCGAGACCTATGAGCCAACTACCTATCTACCTGGACCATAACGCTACCACCCCCGTCGACCCACAGGTGGCAGACGCGATGGCGCCTTACTTGCGCCAGCACTTTGGCAACCCCTCCAGCCCGCACCCCTACGGCGTGACCACCAGGCGGGCGGTGGAGCGTGCGCGGGGGCAGGTTGCTGAGCTGCTCGGCTGTGCGGCCGCCGAAGTAGTTCTCACCAGCGGCGGCACCGAAGCCAACAACACCGCCATCAAGGGCGTTGCAGCCGCCCACTGCTCTCGGGGTCATCACATCATCACCAGTGCCGTGGAACATCCGGCGGTCCTGGAACCGTGCGACTACCTGAGCTCCCAGGGCTTTGACGTCACTGTGCTCCCGGTGGATGAATACGGTCGCGTGGACCCGGCCGAAGTAGAGAATGCAATCACGGCTAGGACCATCCTGGTCTCGGTCATGCATGCCAACAACGAGGTCGGCACCATCCAGCCCATTGCACAGATCGCCGCCATCGCTCACCGTGCCGGTGCGCTCATGCACACCGACGCCGCCCAGTCGGTCGGCAAGATACCGGTCTGGGTGGACGAACTGGGTGTGGACCTGCTGTCGGTCGCGGGGCACAAGCTGTACGCGCCCAAGGGGGTCGGCGCGCTCTACGTGCGGCAGGGCACCGAACTGGTCAAGTTCATGCACGGCGCCAGCCACGAGGGGCACCGGCGCGCCGGAACCGAGAATGTCCTCGAGATCGTGGGGTTGGGGGAAGCAGCTGAAATCGCCGGCCGGGAACTAGAGGGCGCCGCCGATCACCTGCACCAGATGCGAGACCGGCTCTGGGATCGGCTCAACGCCGAGCTGACAGAGCTTCGCCTGAACGGCCACCCAGGGCATCGGCTCCCCAACACTCTCAGCGTCAGTTTCCGAGGGCTGCCGGCAGACGACCTCCTCTACGAGCTTTGGGATGAGGTGGCTGCCTCGGCCGGAGCCGCGTGCCACTCAGAGGGCGTGACCGTATCGGCTGTTCTGACGGCGATGGACGTCCCCCTCGAGTACGCCATGGGAACCTTGCGCTTCTCCACCGGCCGTCCGACCACCGCTGGAGAGATTGACCGCGCGGCCGAGGCCATCATCGCCGCCGCCCGCCGCTTGGGAGCAGCGCAGTAGCTGCCGGCCGCCGGGCTGCGCGCCGCAGGAACTCGCGACGCTTCCCGGCCCGGCCTCACGGCTCGGTCTTATCTAGCTCGCGTTCGACCTCCCGGCGCAACCACTCCTCGTCGATGCCCAAATCCAGAGCAATCTGGAACTCACGGCGGGCTTCTGCGAACTCCCTTTGCTGCCGGAACCAGAGCCCTTGTACCAGGTGAACCGCCGCCAGGTTAGGGTCCAACTCCAACGCCCGGTCGATTTCTGCCCTGGCCTGATCCATGTCCTGCATGCCAATGAGAACTCGCGCCAGGTAGGCGTGGAACATGGCGTCGCGCGGATGGGTTTCCACCAGACGGCGGGCAAGCTCTTCTGCCAGTCGGAGATCACCGTCCGGGCTGCCTAACCCCCACAGCATCCTTCCCATGCTGAAGCGGAGCGGTAAGCTCTCCGGCAAGACCTCCAGTCCCGTGGCGAACACCTCGGCCGCCAGCTTTGGCTGTTCATTCTCCAGGAGATAGCGGCCGACCTCCAGATAGACCGCCTCCTCTTCCGGCCGCAGCTCGATCGCCTCCCGCAGCTGATCCTCGCCCTCCTCTCGTGCGCCGGCTTTCAGGTAGAGGAAGCCCAGCTCCATTCGAGCCATGGCGTCGTCCGGGTTCTGCCGCACATGCTCCTCCAGGGCCTCGATTCTCTCAGCCAGGTCCGCGTCGCCAGACGGCCCGCCTTCATCACCCGGCGGCTTGCCACCAGGCGCCGGGGCGGCCGACCTGGCCGTGGCGGTTGCATTTGCCTGAATGCGCTCGACGGCCGTGCCACCCAGCAACACGGCGGCGCAGAGGCACAGCAGCGCCATGCCAATTCCCGCGTAGAGCCAGCCGCGGCGGCGCTTCTCCTCTGGCTTCTCTACCTCTTGCACTTGCGGGACTCCTTCCGCAGCACGCAGCGGCACCTGAACCGTGGGCACGACTGGCTCGGCCTCAGCACCCGTACTGGATTCCACCGCCCCTACAAATGCAGACACGAGCGAGTCGACATCCGCGTACCGGTCGGCCGGTTCCTTGGCCAGCGCCTTCAGCAGGACTCGTTCCACCGTCGCCGGGATGTTGGGGTTGATGCTGGTGGGCACCGGCAGCGGGGTGAAGATATGATCGTGGATGATGGAATAGGGCGTGTCGGAGCTAAACGGAACCCGGCCGGTGATCATTTCAAACACTACTACTCCGAACGAGTAGATGTCGGTTGCCGCATCCAGGTCGCGGCGCCCCTTCGCCTGCTCCGGGCTAATGTACTGCGGGGTCCCCATCATCATATCCCTTGAGAGCGTAGATTCTCCCGCCTCTGCAATCCGCGCCAGCCCAAAGTCGCCCAGGAACACGTGCGCAGAGCCGTCCGCCCCCTCTGGCGCCGGGCCATCCGAGAGGAGGATATTCGACGGTTTGACGTCACGGTGCAGGATTCCCTGCCCGTGGGCATAGCTCAGCGCCGCGCCCACTCCTTCCACCACCTGAACAATCTGCTCCGGTCGGAGCCGGCCGCGGTTGAGATGGGCCTTGAGCGTCTCTCCCTCTACAAAGCGCATCACCAGGTAGGCGAGCCCCCGATGCTCGGCATAGTCATACACGGGGACAATGTTGGGATGCTCCAGGCGGGCCACGATGCGCGCCTCCCGGTTGAACCTCTGCACGAAACCGGGGTCTTCCTTGAAGGCCGGGTGCAGGACCTTGAGAGCCACGTAGCGGTCCAGTCCTGGGTGATACGCCTTGAACACGGTCGCCATTCCCCCCTGCCCCAGTCGGGCAACTACTCGATAAGCGCCTACGTTCTCGCCATCAGCAAATGACATTGCTCGCTCCTGCTTTGACCATGTCGTCAGCCTGGGCGATATTATAGGGGCGGGTACACGACGAGGCAACCTGGCAGTTGATGCAGCTTGAGCCCTACTGGCCCCCGCATATAATCCGCACCGCACCAGGTCTTGGTCAGGAGGAAAGGTGGCGCACCTCATACTGGCTTCCTCGTTTCTCAGCCCGCCTGCTCTGCACATCCCGGACGGCTTTCTCAGCTTGCCGGTGGCGATTGTGGGCTGGCTGCTGGCGGCCGTCATCGTCCGGTGGGCACTGCGCAGGACAGGCGAGCACCTGGGAGAGCGCCAGGTCCCGCTAATGGGCGTTCTGGCAGCGTTCATCTTTGCGGCCCAGATGCTCAACTTCCCGGTTGCGGGCGGCACCTCGGGTCACCTACTGGGCGGGGCGCTGGCGGCCATCCTGATGGGTCCGTGGACGGCAACCCTGATTATGACTTGCGTAGTCGCCGTCCAGGCCCTGGTGTTCCAGGACGGCGGCCTCTTGGCCCTGGGCTGGAATACCCTCAACATGGGTGTGCTCACCGCGTTCACGGGCTACTTTGTCTACCGTGGAGCCAGGCGCGGCTTTGGCGCCAGTCAAGCCGGCTCGGTGGGGGCAGGTCTCGCCGCCGGCTGGCTCTCTGTCATGGTGGGAGCGGCCGCCACGGCCGTGGAACTGGCTGCCTCCGGAACCTCCCCCCTCAGTGTCGCTCTGCCTGCCATGGCAGGCGTGCATGCCCTCATTGGAATCGGAGAGGGGCTGATAACGGCCAGCGCATTGGCCTTGATTGGCCGGAGCCGCCCCGACCTCCTCCAGGCTGGAGCCTCGTCTACAGCCGGCCGTCCCGCCGCCGCCCGCTCGGCGGCCGCACTCTGGGTAGTCCTGCTCCTGGCTCTGCTTCTGGTCGCTATCTCGCCCCTGGCCTCCGACCGGCCGGATGGCCTGGAGTGGGTAGCCAAGCAGGAAGGGTTCGGCGACCGGGCTCTGGATCCCTCCTACGAGGTCCTGCCCGACTATTCCGCGCCGTTCGTAGAGAACCAGACCGCATCCACCATCTTGGCCGGCGTCCTGGGAGTGCTGGTTGTCACTGGGGCAGCCTACGTCGTCGGCCAGATGCGGCGCCGCCGAGAGCGAACCCAAGGCTAGCCCCGCGGCCCCAGAACCGCTTGGCGACTGGGCTAGCTGACCCTCACACATAGCATCGGAATGCACGCGCACCTCGCTGACCAGTACCAGGCGGGGCAGAGCCTGGCCCACCAGCTAGATCCGCGCGTCAAGGTGGTGGCAGCCACGCTGCTGATACTCCTACTGAACCTGACCCCGGCCGGAGTCTGGCCTGCCTACCTTCTGCTCCTGGCGGTCGTCGTCGCTCTGGTCATTTTCGCGGAGATCAACTGGTGGCTGGTACTCCGGCGCTCGGCCCTGGTGCTCCCTTTTGCGCTGGCGGCTGCCACACTGATCTTCACCGTCCCCGGCCGTCCCATCTGGCGGCTGCCCGTGACCGGCTGGACAGCCACTCTGCCTGGACTGACCCGGTTCATCAGTATCCTGCTGAAATCCTGGCTATCTGTCCAGGTAGCCATAGTGCTGGCAGCCTCCACCCGTTTCGCCGACCTTGTGTGGGCGCTGCAGGCGCTGCGCCTCCCGGCGCTGCTGGTCTCCACCTTTTCCTTCATGTAATGCTACCTGTTCGTGCTGACCGATGAGGCTCTTCGCATGCGCCGGGCGCGCCAGGCTCGCAGCGCCGTTCCGGCAGGGAGACCCCAGGCGGGCGGCACCATTGCCTGGCGGGCCCAGGTGACAGGGTGGATGGTAGGCCAGCTCTTCTTGCGGAGCTACGAACGCAGCGAGCGGGTGTCCCAGGCGATGGCCGCACGAGGGTTTCGCGGAGAGATCCAGACACTGGAGCCGCGCCGGCTGACCGGCCGGGACGTGGCGCTGGGCCTCATCCCGGTAGCAGCGGCCGCAGCGATCGAACTCTTGACTCTTCTCCGGGCTTTCTGATGTCTCACCACACCATCGAGGTGACCGATCTGACCTTCCACTATCCTGACGGCCGGCGGGTGCTGGACAGCGTGTCGCTATTCGTCGCGCCCGGCGAAAAGGTGGCGCTGGTCGGACCAAACGGGGCAGGCAAATCCACACTCATCCTGCATCTCAACGGCATTCTTCGGCCGGCGGCCGGGAGCGTGCTAGTCGGGGGCTTGGAGACACGGGACGAGAACCTGGGGCAGATACGCGCCTGGGCGGGCGTGGTCTTCCAGGACCCGGACGACCAGTTGTTCTCACCCACGGTCTTTGACGACGTCGCGTTTGGGCCACTGCACATGGGGTTGCCGGCCGGTGAGGTGCGAGCACGGGTGGACCAGGCCCTGGCGGCCGTCCACATGAGCGGATACGGCCCGCGGATTTCGCACCATCTGAGCGCAGGCGAAAAAAAGTCGGTCGCCATCGCCACTGTGCTATCCATGGACCCGCTGGTCTTGATCCTGGACGAGCCTACCGCTGGCTTGGATCCCCGCACCCGGCGCAGCCTCATCCGCCTGCTGGCAGAACTGCCCCAGACAATGCTGGTGGCCTCTCACGACATGCGAATGGTGGCTACACTGTTCCCCCGGACGGTGGTCATGGATGAGGGTCGCGTCGTCGCTGACCGGCCGACTGACGAACTGATGCGGGACACCGCCTGTCTGGAGAGCCACGGGCTGGAGGCGCCGTGA
>JAUVHW010000084.1 GCA_030593075.1 Ardenticatenales bacterium | reverse complement strand
AGCGAGCCTCTCCTTCAGTGCTCCCAGAGACCGCTCCGCGCCAGCCTGTTGCTCCTCCAACCGGTGAATGTCTTCAATGCTCCAGCTCGCATCATCGCGACGCGTTTGGTGCCTCACCTGCTCCTGCCTCTTCTTGGCCTGCTCAGCTTCCAGTTGCTTGATGCTGAGCTTGAGCTGCTCGTACTCAACTGGTGTCACCTTGGCCGCCTGTTGCATGTCTGGCTGGCTTAGGGCTTCGGCCGCGTCACGGCGGTAGCGGGAGACAGTCCGCCGCTCCTCGACCAATGTGTCCAGCTCATGACCACCCAGCAGCGCCTCGCGGCGCGTGTGGGCAGTCTGACGCTGGTTCACCAGTTGCCTGTAGTCGTTGAGCCGTTCCTCGAACTCCTGCCAAGTGCGGCACTCGAAGGGAATCAATCCTTCGGTCAGTTCAGTCGCTGTATCCTGCTGTCGACAGCGAAGCTGCTCCAGGTCGGCTTCGAGCGTGGCGATCTGTGAGGCAGGATCCGGCGCGGGCGGCCGCCTTAGGGAAACCCCGAGCCATGCGAGGCAACCGATCCCGAGCAGGAGTCCAAACAGCCCAAACAGGGTTCCAGCAGTCGAGGAGCCTGCCACGCCAAGAGCAAGGCCTATTAGGAGCGATACTATTCCAGCCGCTGCACCAAGGAGAGCGGCTCTCGGCGGACCCACCCTGACCGGCGGCTCCGCGGCTTGTTGGGCTCTCAGTTGACCCAGGGCAGCCGACCGCTTCCCAATGTCCTCGGCCAGCAGCTCTGCCTCTCGCTGCAGTCTTGCCAGCTTGTGCTCAGTCTGTGCGTCAGCAGCTTGAAATCCAGGATAGGCTCCCAGAGCTTCATTCGCTTGGTCTATCTCCCGCTGCGCATCTTCCATTTGCTCGATCTTCTGCTCTAGCTCTTCTTCCTTGGCTTTCCATGTATCCCGCCTCTCTTGCCAGTCGGTGCGCCTGTCGCAGAGTCGCTGCAGAGACCGCATAGGGCCTAGCTCCCCGTCGATCTTCGCGAGTTCCACCTTGAGGATGAGCAACTGCTCCTTGGCCTCCTCGACCCGCTGCACCTGAGGACGCATGTCGGAGAGTCGTGCCGCCATGTCGTCCACTTCATCTTGCTTCACCTTGATGGGGCCGGGATTGGTCGGGGCATGCGTCCGCCACCCACGCTCCATCTCCGCGATTGCCTTGCCCAAATCACTCAGGACTGTCGTGACCGTCGCCTCTTCTGCATCGCCGCCGGTGACAATGCTCTGCAGTTGGTCACCTATCTCGCGCTGACCCGTCGAAATCTCGGCGATGTCGTCCTGTTCCACGCATATCGTGCTCTGCAGCAACTTCAGCGAGCCGCAACCCAGCATCTCCCGGATGATGTGCTGTACCACTCCGATGTCGTGTTGGCTCTCACCGGTCCCCAGGTTGGTTAGGCAAACAGTCCCAGCATCCCAGTCCTTCCTCAGCTGATAGAGCGTGCCACAATCATCCACAAACTCTATCGTGACGCTGAAGGGTCTTTCCTGGCGCCAGGCGATGCGACCTTCCACCCGCTTGGTGTGTTCCAGCGTCTTGTGCCGGGGATTCCCAAGGAGCGCAAAAAGGATCGCCTCCTGTAGTGTGGTCTTACCTGCCTCGTTAGGCCCTTTGACGAGGTTCAACCCTGAGCTGAATTCGTACTCCTGCTGATCAAGCATTCCGAACCGTTTCAAGGCAACACGTGTCAGGAGCATCACAGCACCCTCCTGCCTTGCAGCAGAGCTACGCCCAGTTGGAGTGCCTGCTCAGCGTGCCTGCGTTCAGAATCATCGTCCGCCTCCTCTAATCGAGCCTGCATCAGGAGCGCGAACTTACCGACCACCAATTCCTCTGGAAAGTCGTCGGTCGAGATAGTCGCCAGCTGTGGATGCGATTCATCGCGGCACTCTATGTAGTAGAAATCAGAAGCCAGCTCCTTCTGCAGGTCGTCTGGGTGCAGTACCACTCCCAACTCCACAAGGCCCAGAAATGTGCATTTCAGCATGAGGCTGGGGTCAGCATGTCCTAGGATCTCTTCTGTGATCTGACGCACCGATCTACGAGACACGTCGAGCAAGATTTGCTGCGTTGATACAGTGCCCACGCGTTGTGGGCAGACTCGGACGCCGTTCTCGTCTATCTCCACGGTGGCTACATAACCGGTGCCTTCTTGGTCCACCGCGGTCGGTTCTGGAGCCCCTGAGTAGAAGGCCTTCACATCTCCCTGCGAATAGTCTGCGAACGCGTGCCAGTCGCCCATCGCCACGTAGTCCATGGCGCATGCGCTGATCTCCTCTGGTCGGATCGGCCGGGGGGGATCAACGATGTCCGGCCGGACCAGGTTGCCGTGGGCCATAGCTACGTGCCAGCGAACCCCTCGCGTTCTGCTCAAGCCGCGCAGTGGACTCGCGCGCGACTGCTTGGATAGAATCGGGTTGCCGTAGACTGCCAGGTCCAGCTGAGCGAATTCCTGGACATGCGGCTGCGCCGTGAATACGATCACATTGCCTGGGAAGCGCTCCTTCCGATAGACAGATGTCTCGTCATAACAGTCATGGTTGCCGGGCAAGATGCAGACAGGGATGTCCAGCCGCCCCAGTTGGGTTGCGACGAAGTCTACTGTGCCCTGATGGGGCCGATTGTCATTGAAGAGATCACCGGCGATCAGCATCAGGTCAAAGCCTTCAGCCGCCCTGTCCACGATGCGCTGAAAGGTGTCGCGCAACTGCTGGCGGTGCCGTGTTCCCTTGCTCCCCAGGAAGTGAAACGGTGCGCCAAGTTGCACGTCGGACGTGTGAAGTATCCTTACCATCGTGCCCTCCTGTCAAACGGAGCTGGGACCGATTTACCCGGTCTGCGGCGGCCTGGGACAGCCCAGGCTCCCAGGCTGTCATCTGCCATCCGCCGCGGGCAGCCGCTGGGTCTCATCTCGGGTGGGTCTACCCTCACAGTATAGCACTGTTCTCTCGGTTCAACTATGGTGGCGCGACTGATTTGCGTTCGGCCGGGGTTCCGCACGGCCGACTGGGACTCTGCAGTGAAGGCACGTCCGCCCAGTTCCACGCAGTCGTAGTGCTCGAAGCGGAGTGCACAGGCCAGCTCGCCGCCGGCGTGCCACCGGCCGTCTGCCGGGAAAGAAGGACTCGGTGCTTCCCGCCCGCTGGCGCGGCCGCACCAGGGGTGGCAGGTGCCCGTTTGTGCCAATAGGCCCGCTGGGGTATGATAGGCGCGGAGGCGTTGGAATGGCGACACTGATCCTGACTGCAGTTCTTCACAGAGAGGCGATCTGTGGGCGGCGGAATGCCCCGAGGTCGGGACTATCAGCCAGGGGCATAGCGTCGAAGATGCGGTCGCCAATCTGAGAGAGGCCACCGAGCTATACCTGGAGGAGTTCCCGTTCAGAGATCGGGGAACTGCTGCGCGCTACCTTCCTGGGCGCACGTTGCCTCGCTGGAGAGGTCGGCCGGCTTTCTACAGGAGCTCGGTGACACTCACCTGCGTGTAGATCTCTCGCTGCTCTAGTTCCTTGAAAAAGGCTTCCGGGTCCAGCACGGCCTCGGGCGGATGGACGCCGGGCGGGATGCGGCCCTCCACCAGCCAGATTGCCGCCCGGGCCGGAGCTACACCCGTAGGAAGCGCTCCCTTGCAGGTTAGGGTCCCCAGGCGATAGGTTGTCCCCTTGCCGTCCTTGGTGCCGCGCACCTCGGTGACGATCTCCTTGGCCCAGTCCGGCGGCCGGCTCTTGGCCGGCGCCAGGAAATCGGTGATGGGAGGCACGTACTGGGACATCAGCCTGACCATCAGATCGCGCGGCACGACCTGCTGGCCCGCCACCTCTACTCCTTCCCGGCCGGCAAAGCCGAAATCCGCCAGCACGCGGATCTTCTCCACCGTCTGCTTGGCCATGCCCCAGTAGTTGATCTTGAAAAAGCACTCCTTCAGACCCTTGTCGCCAAAGGTGACGGGAAGGGTTGCGACCTCCGAGTGCAGGGAGAGGTGCGTCGGCAGCAGGCCCAGGGGAGGTGTGAACCAATAATCCTCGAACTCGCTCAGCGGCTCACAAGCCAGAAACTCCCCTTCGCGGAACACCATTGGCGACATGGTCAGCTCGTCAACAATGGTGGGGACCGCGTAGGCGAAGCGAAGGTCGTCGGGCGGGGGCGGCTTGATGCCGTCGTAGATGCGAATGCTCTCCACGGTGTCCAGCCGGTCGGCCGCATAGCGGGCCTGCACGTTGGGCACTCCGGGCGCCGAACCCATCCCGAGCACCGCACTCAGGCCGGCCTCGGCGAACCGGTCGCTCAGCTCCAGCTGTTTGCGGGTTAGGTGGAACAGACCACCCATATCGGTATAGCATGCGCCTGCCTCCAGGCAGGCCTCCATGACCTGCAGGTTGAAATAGTAGACCGTGGCGTTCAAGCACGCGCCTGCGTCTTGCAGGACACCGAGCAGAGCATCCCGGTCGTTCAGGTCAACCGGCTGAATGCTGACCTTGCTGCTGCCGATGGTCTCCGCCACCGTTCGAGCCTGGTCCAACTCTCGGTCGGCAATGACTACCTCCTTCACCCTGGGGTCCGCTGCCAGGTCCTGCACCGCAACGCAGCCCATCTTTCCCGCTCCGCCCAGCACGACGATCTTCATGGTCGATCTCCTCTATACTGTGAGCCCATGCTTCAGCGTCACCGGGGCAGGCCTGGCAGGCTACAGCCCCAGCTCGTCCGCCACCCAGCCCAGGGCCAGCTCCTCCAGCTTGGCTCTGGTCGGACGGCCGCGCTCGTCCCAGCCAGCCATCTGGTAATACAGTGCCTTGGCTGTCTCGACCTCCTCGGCCGTGACTGCCCACCCGTCGCTCTTGCCGCCCTTCAGGGGGATCAGCAGCTTGGGCGGTACCGTATCGGCCGCCGAGTCCCTTCCCTCCCGCACGTTAAAGGCCCGCAGTAGGTTCAGCCGCCGCTCCCCGACCTTCATTAGTTCCCACAGGCTGACGTCCCAACCGGTGACCGCGCGCACCGCCTCCACCATCTGGCTAGGCCCGTAGAGGGGCCAGGCAGGGCCAAAGACGAACTGGCACAGGTTGATGCTGTCCAGACAGCTGTACATGTATTGTGTGTAGAGCGAGTAGCGAACCATTGCCGGATTCAGCACCCGGGGGGGCTGGGGGTCCAGCAGGTCCAGTTCCGCCATGCGCTCGGGGTAATCCGCGTATGAACCGTCGTGCTCGTGGGACATATGGTCGGCCCCAAAGGGGTTAACGGCGTAAATGAGGGCCAGGCTCCGCTTGACCCGCGGCATGTGCGCCGGGAGTTCGTTGTTCTTGACCGCTACCACCAGGTCCTGACCTACACCCAGAGTCTCGGCCGCTCGCGCCGATCCCTCCCCCAGCACGCGGCCGAACCCCTCCCGTTTGCCGATCCGCTCCACCATTTGAACCATGGCGTCGGCGTTGCCGAAGCGGAGCTGGATACCGTCCGTCTGCTCCGCGGTGAGCAGTCCGCGCTCAAAGCAGTCCATCGCCCAGGCTATGGTGGCTCCGCAGGCGATGGTGTCCATCCCATACATGTTGCACAGCTGGTTGGCGTAGGAGACCGCCGCCAGGTCAGAAACGCCGCAGTAGGAGCCCAGGGTAGCCAGTGTCTCGTACTCGGGGCCGCCGTAGCGGGGGTCCACCCGGTAGGGACCCTCGCTCACTTCGACCACCCGCTTGCAGCGCACCACGCAGGCAAAGCAGGTGTCCCGCTCCTTCAGGATGGTCTCGGACATCCTCTCGCCGCTGATAGCCTCGGCCCCTTCAAAGAAGCCGCTTTCCCAGTTGCGGGTCGGCAGGCCACCTTTCTTGTTCTGGGAGAGGAGGACCTCGGCCGTGCCCACCAGACCCAGCCCCGCCACGTCCGAGTCCTCCAGGTTGTCGGCTCCCCACCTGGCCAGGGCCTTGACCGCGGCAGCGTCGGCCGGCGCGGGCCGCTTGCGCCCCAGGACGGCGACCGCCTTGAGGTTCTTGGACGCCATGACCAGGCCCATCCCGGTCCGCCCGTTGGCGCGATTGGCATTGTTGATGAGGGCGCTGAAACGGACCCCCTTCTCGGCCGCCGGGCCGCACTGCAGGACCTGGATTCGATTGCTGTTCAGCTCTTCGCGGATGCTGTCCTCCGCCTGGGCCGTGAACTTGCCCCAGAGGTGAGCCGCATCCCGCAGCTCGGCCTCCCCGTCGTGCAGCCAGAGGTAGAGGGGCTTTTCGGCCGCGCCCCGAATCACTATGCCGTCAAAGCCGGCGGCCTTGAGCTCGGCCGGCCAGAAGCCCCCCGCCTGCGAGTCGCCAACCACGCCGGTCAGCGGGGACTTGGCGGTAGCGGTGCAACGGGACTGTCCGGAGAAGGGCGCCCCGGTGACGACACTGTCCATCAGGCAAAGGGTGTTCTCAGGGCCCAGGGGGTCGGCGCCGGCCGGCGTCTGCTTCAAGAGGTAGGTGGCCCCCATGGCGCTGCCGCCCATGTACTTGCGGTAAAAGGCCTCCTCTGGCTCTTCCACCTCTATCTTCTGTTCCGTAAGGTCTACGTGCAGAATCTTACCGTGATATCCGTGTGGCATGATCTACCTCCATACAATGCGCGATTCGCGCTGTTCAAGAAGACTCGTCCAAGGCAACCAGGCCTCTCCTGGGGGGCAGGGTGGCTCGGCGGCCTTTACGCCGGCTCCGGTTGACAATGTCCTAGTAAGGGTACCAGAACTCCTTGACGCCTCCCTCCATGTCCCAATGGACGTGTTTGGTCTGGCAAAACTCCTCCAGGCCCTCCTCGCCCAACTCCCGGCCGACGCCGCTCATCTTCATCCCGCCAAAGGGCCCGGCATAGTTGTCGGTAAGGAGGTCGTTGATCCAGATGGTGCCCGCGCGCACCTCTTCGTAGAACAGGCGCACCTTGCGGGCATCGTGAGTGTAGAGGCAGGCGCCCAGGCCATAGTCGGTGTCGTTCGCCAGGGCGATAGCCTCGTCAAAGCTGTCGTAGGCCATGATGGGGATGGTGGGGCCAAAGGTCTCCTCGCGCATGATGCGCATAGAGTGATCCACGTCCACCAGCACGGCCGGCTCGTAGAAGAAACCCTGCTCCAGGTTAGGAGGCCGCCGGCCGCCCACCAGCACCTTGGCCCCCTTGGCGAGGGCGTCGGCGATGTGCGCCTCTACCTGGGCCCGGCCGGATTCTCCAATCATCGGCCCTACGTCTGTTGTGGGCTCTATGCCAGGACCCAGGCGCAGGCGGCTCACCCGCTCCGCCAGCGCCTCGGCGAACTGGGGCATGAGCGAGCGGGGGACGTAGACCCGTTCGGTAGAGGTGCAGACCTGTCCCGCGTTTATTAGCGCTGCGTAGGATACTGCCTCTATCGCTGCCTCGACGGGTGCGTCGTCGGCAATCACAAAGGGGTCCTTGCCTCCCAGCTCCAGGTGGAGCTTCTTCAACTGACCGGCAGTGGTGCGAGCAATGTGCTGCCCCACGGCCGTGGAGCCGGTGAAAGCGATTACCGGCACGTCGGGATGGGCCACCAGCGCGTCGCCTACGGCGTCGCCCCGGCCGGTGACCACGTTGATCACCCCGGCCGGGAAATGGCCAAAGGCCAGCTCCATCATGCGCAGGGTGGTGGTCTTGCCGCACCCCGAAGGTCCCAGCAAAGAGAAGAACTCGCCATCCTCGATTCTCCAGCTGACGTCGTCAACCGCTATCACGTCGTCGAAGCGCTTGGTGACGCTGGTGAGTTCTACTGCTGGCTCTGCCATAAACTGCTTCTCTCCTTGATTCAAGCCGTCTCTTATGGCGTCTCCCGTTCACCAGCAGTCACCGCATCCGGCAACCAGCTGTCGATGTCCTTGAGCTTCACCGGGAGCAGGTGCGTCTGTGTGCGGCGTACGCCCGGGATTCTACTCAGTTGCTCGGTGACAAAGTCGAACAGCTCTTCGAGGCTGCGTACCCGCACCGAGATACTCACGTCGCACTCGCCCGTAGCACAGGCTGCGTAGCTCACCTGGGGGAACCTTGCCGCCGTTTCTGCCACCTCGCGCACTCGACCCGGCTCGACCTCGATGAATACGTCAGCCATGATGCTGTAGCCGAGGGCCGCGGGGTTAACGATAGCCCTGACAGCGATGATGCCCCTCGCTATCAGCCCCTCGATACGGTGGTTGACAGTGCGTGGAGGAACACTCCCTAGTCGCCGTGCTACTTCGGCGCTGGACATGCGCCCGTCTTCATTGAGCAGGCGGATAATCTGCCGGTCGGTTTCGTCAAGCGTACGCATAGCCGCTACACCCGGATCCCTCGGCCTGGCTGAGAATAGTGGACGACCAGCCAGAAGACGCGGATGAGAGATGATTCTAGAGGCCCACCCCCGTGGAAGGCTGTGCCCGTTGCCTCTCAACCCATTATAGTGGACCTTTGCGGAAAAGTCAATCATTCAGTGTCAAGTAGGCCATAGCCGCAAGCTCGGGGAACATTTATGACCGATTCGGCCGGATGTGTGCCGCATTCTGCCTGACGCTGCTGTGCGGTGCCCAGTCGCCCCTGTCAGGCCCAATCAGTCAAGCCCGCTGCTTCGACTAGCGCTTTGCGTCTTTCACCGCTTCCTCGAACGCGGTCAGGGTCTCGGCGATCTCTTGCTCCCCGTGGCTGTAGCAGAGGAACCAGGGCTCCCGGCCGTCGCTATCTGGCATCACCCCGCGGTCTATCAAGGCCATCGCCAGGCGTTCGTAGAGCCCGCCGTCGCCCGCGCAATAGTCCCGAAAATCGGCCGGCTCCTCATCAGTACCCAGGATGAAACTGAACATGGGTGGTAGACCTGTCATACAGTGGGGGATGTCAGCCTTGCCGAGGATCTCGTCGATGCCGTCCATCAGTTCTCGGCCGCGCTCGTTGATGCTCTCGATGATGGGCTGGGTTTCCAGGATCTCCAGCGTCGCGTCGGCCGCGGCGACGCCGACGGCGTTGCCGGTGTAGGTCCCGCCGTGCGATACTCCACCCCCTTCGATGATCCCCATCACCTCCTGTGTGCCGGCGATGGCGCCAATAGGAAAGCCGTTGCCCATGGCCTTGGCGTAGGTAGCCAGGTCGGCCTTGACGCCAAAGTACTCCTGCGCGCCTCCCGGAGCGATGCGAAAGCCGGTCTTGACCTCGTCAAAGATCAGGACGATGTTATAGTGGTCGCACAGCTCACGGAGCTTTTCCAGCCAGCCCGGCCGGGGCAGGATGCCGGCCGCGTTACCCAGCATCGGCTCCACAAAGATGGCTGCTAGCTCGTGCCAACGAGCCTCCACCGTCTCCTCCAGCCGCTCCAGGTCGTTGAAGGGCAGATTGATGACGTACTGCCGGATCCCTTCGGGAATGCCCGAGCTGGACTGCACGTTGATGGGGTTGCGCCGGGAGCCAAAGGCTGAGGCCGGGGCGGAGGCGGTGCTGAACAGCACATAGTCGTGCATCCCGTGGTACTGGCCCTCGAACTTGATGAACCGCTCCCGGCCGGTGTAGGCTCGGGCGATGCGCAGGGCGTGCATGGTCACTTCGGTGCCCGTGTTGCCCAAACGCACCTTGTCCATGTCGGTCATCCGGAGAATCCGCTCCGCCACCTGGATTTCCAGGGGAATCGTCCAGGCAAAGAGCGTGCCGTCCTGGATCACCTCTGCCACCCGCTCCACTACCGGCCGGTAACCGTGGCCCAGGATAACGGGGCCAAAGGCGAGCCGATAGTCAATGTACCGGTTGCCGTCCGGGTCCCAGATGTGGGCGCCCTCCCCCCTGGTGATCACCATGGTGTGCTCGTCCCCCCAGTACCGAAAGTTAGAGTTGACGCCGTAGGGCATGAACTGCTTTGCCTTTTCGAACAAGGCATGGGTTTGTGTCAGATTGCGTGCCATTTTGGCCTCCCTTCAGAGTGCTAGCTTGAATTGCTCCTTCTAGCGGCGGCAGCGGGCCTCGCTCCAGGGCACGGTGGTACCCCGAGCAACTGCGCAAAGCAGCAAAGCAGCGCATCGGATGGTGCGCGTGGACGCCGGCATGATTGTGGGCCGGCTGCTCGCCTCAATGATATCCCAAACCATAGGTCCTGACCACCTGCGTCAGGCACCGGCCTCGGCCGCGTCGAGGAGTGACTGCAGCTTGAGCCTGCGCCTCTCCCGCTTCTTTGCCACTCTCTGAAACGCCCGCGGTATGGTGGCCAGCAGCGACTGCGATCGCTCAGCCACGTCGGAGTAGAACCGGCAGGCTTTTTCCTCGAGCGCTACGGCCATCGCCAAGGCGTCAGCATAGCTGGCGTCTCCTGCCAGCGCCGTGTCGACGGCATGGCCTTTCAGGTCCAGGCCCTCGAAAGAGTACGTGGCCTCCAGGGCATCAGAGATGGTCTCCTGGTAGGTTCTGACCACCAAGGTCCTGTTCCTCCTGCCGTCCTCGGAAAAGGTCGCCAATGCCTCTCTGCTCTCCTCCCACCTCTCAGTCAGCTCGTCGTAGAACGCCGAGGATTGCTCCTCGAGTCGCTCGATGAAGCTGATGATAGCGGCTGTGGTCACATGTACGCCTTCCATTTCAGAACCACCTCTGGATGACGACCTTGCTCTCGGTGAAGAACCGAATCGCCTCCGGGCCTTGTCCATGCAGGGTGCCAAAGAAAGAGTCTTTCATCCCGCTAAAGGGAAAGAATGCCATCGGAGCTGCTATCCCAACGTTGATGCCGATGTTGCCACATTCAACTCTATACTGGAACTCGCGAGCCCACTTGCCGCTTCCCGTGAATATGGAAGCTGCATTGCCGAAGGGAATCTGGTGGATCATGCCTATCGCCTCGTCGAGGCTCGTGGCCTTCATCATACAGGCGACCGGCCCAAAGATCTCCTCTTTGGCGATAGCCATGTCGAGTGTAACGTCCTCAAAGACCGTCGGGCCGACGAAGCAAGCCTCGGGCAGGTCCTCTACCAGCTCGAACTGCCGGCCGTCGAGGGTCAGCGTTGCTCCTTCTTCGATGCCTTTCTCTACGTACTGCAGAACGTTTTCCTTCTTTCCCTCGTCGCGCAGGGGGCCCATGTGTACCGTGTCATCCAGCCCGTACCCCATTCTGATCTTCGAGGCTGAAGCGACGAAAGCGTCTACTACCTTCTTGTAGAACGCCTCGAGCTCCTGCTCGCTCAGGCCCTCACCGACCACGACCAGATTGGCATTCGCCAGGCATCGCTGCCCCGTGTTGCCATAGAAAGAGGTCATGCACGCAGCTATCGTGCTCTCCAGGTCGGCATCCGGCATCACCAACGCAAAGTTCTTCGCGCCACACATGACAATCACCCGTTTGCCAGTCTCGCCGCACCTCCTGTAAATGACGTCGCGGCCCACTGGCGTCGACCCGACGAAGCATATTCCCTTGATGTCGGGGTGATCCAGCATTCCCGACACCACCGTTCGCCCGCCGTTGACCAGGTTCCACACTCCGGGGGGAATACCTGCTTCCTCGGCAAGTTCGACGATCTTGATCTGACTGAGCGGATCTTCGCTGGAAGGCTTTAGGACAATGCAGTTTCCGGTGGCGACGGCAAAGGGCGCGAACCAGAGGGGCACCATGAATGGGAAGTTAAACGGGCCGATGATCCCAAAGACCCCTAGTGGCTGCCGGATGAGGTATTCGTCTATCCCGCTCGCTATGTCCTCCAGGTTGCATCCCATCATCAACGACGGAATGCCCGTCGCCACCTCGACCATCTCTATCCCCCGCCTGGTCTCGCCCCGCGACTCATCAATGGTCTTGCCGTGCTCCATCGTCTGGATGCGGCTCAGCTCCTCAAAGTTCTCTTCCAGGAGCTCCTTCAACCTAAAGAGGCACCGGGCTCGGGCCAAGGGCGGTGTTCTTCGCCAATCGGGGTAGGCTTCCTTGGCCGCTTCCACCGCCTCCTCGATCTCATCTTTGGTCGAGATGGGCACCTCGGCTATAACCTTGCCCGTGGCAGGGTTGACGACCTCCTTGGTCTCGCCTTCTGACTCGACCCACTCACCGTCGATGTAGTTCCTGAGCTGCAGCGCTTCTTCAATGGGTTCCTTCAAGACAGCCATTTGGTACTCTCCTTTGGATTAGGATATCGCGTATAGTTGGTTGAATGAGCGATCTGATGACCGGGATACGCAGATTACCTCGTGGTCACCTCCAGCGCCCTACCCAGACCCAGCTCTCGCGCTCGCCGGTACACCTCGGGCAGGATGGCGGCGTACTCGCCCCAGATGCCCAAGGCGATGTACGTGATGACCTCGTCGGCCGATTCGCGGCCCGGCCTCCTCCCCCCCACGATGTCGGGCCACTCGGCGTGCAGGTCCTCGAACCCGAACCGGCCCTCCTGGGCCAGCATCTGCAACTCTGGGATGCGGGCGCTGACGTAACGCCAGCCGTCCACCACTACCTTGTCCGCCTCGGTGATCACGTCCAGCGCGACCTCCTGGTAGGAGCCCAGACGGGCGACAAAAGCTCCCGGCCGGAGCCAGGCCCGTTCCACCAGTGGCTGGTCTCCGGTGGTGACGGTGATGACAACGTCTGCCCGGCGCACCGCGCTCTCTCGCTCCTCCAGCGGGACCGGCTCCACCGGGAAGTTCAGTTCTGGCCCCAGTTCCGCGGCGTACGCTTCGGCCGCTTGGGGCAGGATGTCCACCACCCAGGCCTGGCGCAGGTCAAACCGGTGGCTCAGCGCCCGCAGGTGCATTCGCCCCAATGTTCCGGCGCCAAAGATGACCACTGCGGCCGAATCAGGTCGGGCTAGCCCGGCGGCCGTCACCGCAGTGGAGGCGCCAGTCTTGAGCGCGGTCACCCAGCCGCCTTCCATCAGGCAGACCGGCAAGCCCGTATCGGCGTCGAACAGGAGCACCATTGACGAGGTGGTGCCGCGGCCGAATCGCGTGGGGTTCTGCGGAAAGTAGCTAAAGGTCTTGACAAAGGCCAGCTCCTCACCTGCCAGGTAGCCGGAGAAGGGCTTGACAAAGCCATTCTCGCCCACGTTCATGTAGAACTTGTCGCCCACCACCTGACCGGCCGCGTCGGCGCGGATTCCCTTCTCGGCCAGGTCCACCGCCTCTCCGACGGTGAGCGTCTGCTCTACATCCCCCTCAGTGAGATAGAGTATCGATTCGGGCACGGGCGTAATACGCTCCTTTCTTGATCTTGCGCCAGCACTCCGCTGGCCTCATGATTGCCGGTCATGAGCCGGTTCTCTCCGGACCCATGACTGGCGCTAGTCGTCCTTCGGCGTCTTCTCCTGCAGCGCGCCCCACGCCTGGTAGATGATCCGCAACGCGGTCAAGGAGGTGATGTCCGCAACGTCCAACGGCGGCGCCACCTCCACCAGGTCAATGGCTCGTACCGGAAGCTCGGCCAG
>JAUVHW010000318.1 GCA_030593075.1 Ardenticatenales bacterium | reverse complement strand
ATCGCTGGTTCGCAAAGGCAGTCCGGGAGCCGGGGCACCCGGGCGCGCAGGGCTACCCTGGCTACGCCGACGTGGGGCCGAAGATGGGCATCGTCTACCACGACGCCGGCGGGAACCTCCGCACGCTACGCGCCATCAGCCGGGCCCCAGGCGAGCCGTCGTTCAACTTCATCAACCCGAAGGTGGGGCGGCTCATCCAGTGCTACCCCCGCGGCACGCATTGCTGGGCCAACGGTAGCCTGGTCAACAACATCCGGTACGACTCATGCGAGAACGAAGGTGTGCCCGGCGAGCCGTTGACCGAGAGCCAGGTGGACAACCTCGTACACCTGTCCCGCTGGTACAAAGCCGAGGAGCGCTGGGCGGGGTTCCGGCGCCGGATAGAGGCGTGGGAGCATCGGGAGATCCACCCGACCGCCTGCCCGAGCGACCGGATCCCCTGGGACATCATCATCCCTGCAGTGGAGGAGGGCAACATGCCAGACCCAACGACCGAACAGATCCAGGACCTACTGCGCCTAATCAACGAGTGGGCCGAGGCTGTGCGCCTAGAGGTGCCGCTGGACCCGAAGACGAAGGCCGCCCTCGAGTACGTGCTGGCCATCTCTTGACCGCCTTCTGGCCCGGTGATATAGTGGCGCTATGCCAACCGTAGCCCCAGGAAAGGTCCGGCGGGATTGGTACATCGACGAGGATGTCGCCGTACAACTCCGCGTCCGTTGCGCTGAGCAGCACAAAATCGAGTCGCACGTTGTCACGGAGGCGATCCGGGCCATGCTCGAACTGACCAAGCCCGAAGCCGCGCTAGAAGCCGAGATCAAGGCTGCGCGGCGGCGGCTTCAGACGATCCGTGAAGGGCAACAGCCGACAGGAGGCCCAGATGGCAGACGAAGTACAGACTGACCTCTGGAAAGAGGAGGTCGCCAACCCACCGCCCGCGCTGGCGGCCGCACTCGAAAACCGGGCCGCGCTGAAGCGAGCCACCAGGGATCTCGCAGAGGTCGACAAAGAAGCCAAGGATGCCGTGAGGGCTCTGGCGAAGGAGATGGAGCTCCCCGGCGGGGATGGCCAGCTCATCATCCACGCGAACGGCACTCGCTGGGCCTGCGACCTGAAGAGCCACACGCGCGTCTCCATCAAAGAGCTCCCAGAAGAGGACTAGGCCGTGGCGAGCCTGCTAGAGTCCCTGTAAGAACCTGCCCGATGCCTATCGTCACTCGCTTGCCGGACGAAGAGGCGGCGTTCATGGACCGGCTGCGCGCTTTGCGCCTTCAGCGCCCGCCGGGCTTCCATGTCACCGACGCCATCTGGTGCAACATCGCCGCGACGGTGAAGCCCGCCCTTGCCGCCGCCGGCGTCGAGGTGCGCTACAGCGATGCCACGATCCTGCGGTTCGCCGAGGGTGTGATGTGGGAGAAGGCGCTGATCAAGGGCGACTGGCACCAGCAACGCCAAGTCGCCTCCCCCGAGGATGAAAGCCTGGGAACCTTCGACGCTGTGCTGCCACGGACATGGTTTCCCATCGAGGCGAAGACGACGAAGCGAAGCACCCTGGCCGACCTGCCAGACTCGACGCTGACACAGCTTGGAGAGTATGCGGCTCGGCTGATGTTGTGGCGTGAACGTGAGGACGGAAAGGCTGTCACCACCTGGGAGGGTCGTATCCGCACGCTTCACAAGGACGGGGACTGCGGCAAGAACAAGTGTCCTGAGCATGGCTACCCCGAGGAAGTCAAGCGGCGCCTCAACCCTGAGTCGAACAGGCAGAAGCAGTGTTGCCCGGTGTGCGAGGGCTGGCTTACCAGCGACCGGCAGCCGGAGGTGCGCTTCCACAAGATTGTCTGGACCCGAGACGAATTGCTGTCGCTGCACAAGCTGCTGACCTGGCGGCTGGCGGAGCTGAAGGCAGACAGGGAAGCGTACAAAGTCTCTTTGTCTCTACCTGACTGGAAGTGGGGCTACCCACAGACGGAGTGCGCGGGCTGCGAGGTCCAGGAGCTAATCGGCTGTCAGGGTTCTGAGAACATAGACGAAATGGAAGCTGAGATGACAGGCTCGATCTTCGAGCTAGAAAGGGAAACGGTATGACCGGCAAAGAAGTCGCACAGCGAGACGGCCAAGCTGTCGCTACTACCGAAGGAGGGTCGGTAGGACTATCAGGAGAGTTCGGCGAGCAGGACTTGTCAATGCCAATCTGCTCGATCTCCCAGCCCATGAGCCAAGACAAAGGCGAAGAGGGGCACTTCTGGTTTCCAGACGGAACCGCAGTCAAATCCATGAACACGGTGGTTCTTGACATCGTGGCAACGCGGGCGCTGTGGGCGCCGGTTGACAGCGGCCTCGGCGCACCGATCTGCCGGAGTGCGGACCGTAGGATGGGGATAACCCTTTATCCCAGCTTCGTTGAGAAGGGCGGCGATCCGATGGAGCTACGCGAGGAAGAGGAGGCGTACATCCCCTGCCCCGACTGCCGCTTCGGTGAGACGGCGACGAAGTTTGACAAGGTAGAGGGCCTCTGGTGCCCCTTCGGGTACACGCTGCTGATGGTGTGCGCCGAGACTGACGAGCCCTTCCTGTACTTCGTGAAGGGTATGCAGATGAAGCCGGTCAAACAGCGGATCGTCTCGCCGGCCATCGTTCGTAGAAACCGCACTGGCAACCCAGCCCCTTACACCAATCTGTTGGCGTGGACCGTGCGGCTTGTCGAGGAGAAAGAGAAGAAGCGGAAATACTGGGTAGCCGACATCGCCGCCGGCAAGACATTCAGTGACGCCGAGCAGGGGAGCTACCACGAGATGGCGCTCAACCTACGTGGCCGCGCCGCTGCGCAGACTGAAGAGTTGCCACCGGACGAAGAAGGGCAGCAGCCCCTTGCGTAACCCCTAGCACCCAAGAGCTAGAAAGACCCCACCGCCGTGGCTAACCCCAGTGCGGAGACGCGTGTCCTTGCCGCTCTCGCTGTGATCTGGGCGTTTTTCGGGCGGGAGGGAGGAAGAAGACGCTGGGCCCTGCTGGTCATGCTGGTGCTCAGCATGGGGATTGGAGGAAGCGATGGACTGGGCGACTCTAATGAACGCGGCATTCTGGATCGGGCTGGGCATCTGGGCCGGGATCGGCCTGGGGCGGCTCTGGGATTGGCTATGCAGCGGAATTGGCCGAGCCTGGCAGGACCGACGCCGCGTCGAGGCGGAGCTGACAGAGCTGCGGGAGCGGGCGCTGCACCGAGCACGGTTGGAGGAACTGCACCGCCGCCACCAGCCAGCACGCCCTGGGTGCCCACTTTGTCGGCAGGAAAATGGCGCCCGCTCGTCTGCTCAGCCCCCTTCACGTGGCCGTGCGAATGGGCCCTCGCCGTAATCCAATGCGAGAGCAGCGGCAACCCCGACGCCTACAACCCGGCCGGCCCCTACATGGGATTATTTCAGGTGCTCAATGGGCCCTACGATCCTGGCTTGAACGCGGTCGAGGGTCACATCCAGTTCGTGGAATGGCAGCGCGGGATACGGGCCGTGAGCCCGTGGCCCGGCTGCCCGTGAGGAGGACACATGACCGGAGTATTTGAAGACAGGGAGTTGAACTGCGTTGACTGCGGGAACACCTTCACCTGGGTGAGCGGGGAGCAGGCGTTCTACGCAAAGCAGGGATTCTCGGACCCCAAGCGGTGCAAGCGCTGCCGGGAGGCGAAGCGTGCCCAGTACGACGACAAGACGGCG
>JAUVHW010000147.1 GCA_030593075.1 Ardenticatenales bacterium | reverse complement strand
TGGCGGAGCTGGACAGCTGGATCAGAGAGCAGGTGGAGCAGGTGCGGCCGGAGAACCGGCTGCTGGTGACCGACCACCTGGTGTTTGGCTACTTTGCCGAACGCTACGGCTTCGAGCAGGCCGGGGCGATTTTCCCTGGCTCCACCACCGTGGCCCAGCCCTCGGCACGCGAACTGGCCGAGTTGGAGGACCGGATCCAGGAGTGGGGGGTCAAGGCGCTCTTTGTGGGTAGCACGGTCAGCCCGGGCCTCGCCCAGCAGGTGACCGAGGATACGGGAATCCCCTTGGTCTCTCTGTACACCGGCTCACTGACCGCACCGGGCGGGGACGCGGGCACCTACCTGGAGTACGTGAGGTACAATGTGGGCGCCATTGTGGGTGCATTGAAATGATCCAGGGCCGGCCGTCCACCGCGAGGGCCGGCCGCCGAGGAGCCGAGAGCACTTTGCTTCGCACCTTGTGGAAATCACCATCCGCCCGTCGGCGGGACGCCCACCGGCCGGGAACCTCTATTCTGGAGGTTTCGGGTTTGACGGTGCGCTACGACGGCCGCCTGGCTCTGGATGATGTCTCGTTCCAGCTCAAGGCTGGCGAGCTGGTGGCGGTGGTGGGCCCCAACGCCGGCGGCAAGAGCACTCTGTTCAAGGTGATTGCCGGAGTGCTGCAGCCCTCCCAGGGCCAGATACATGTCTATGGGCACGAACCAGGCGGGCACATCTGCATAGCCTACGTCCCTCAGCGGAGCCAGGTAGACTGGACCTTTCCGGCCAACGTGGCGGACGTGGTGATGATGGGGCGAATTGGGAGGATGGGCCTGCTGGGTTGGCCCCAGAGCAGGGACTGGGAGATGGTGCGCGGTTCGATAGAGGTAGTGGGCCTGGCAGAGTTGGCCCGCCGGCCGATCGACCAGCTCTCGGGAGGCCAGCAGCAGCGAATGTTCATCGCCCGGGCTCTGGCTCAGGAGGCCGAACTCATGCTGATGGACGAGCCGCTTACCGGCCTGGACGTGACATCTCAGCAGGACATCCTCGCCATCCTGGGCCAGCTACGCGAGCGGGGCGTTACGGTGATGGTCGCCATGCACGACCTCAAGCTGGCGGCCGAGCGCTTCGATCGGGTGATGCTGCTCAAGAGGCGCCTGCTGGCGATGGGTTCGTCGGAGCAGGTGTTCACTCCGGACCGGCTGGTGGAGGCCTACGGCGGGCACCTGCGGTTGGTCCAGGCCGGCGAGGAGATGCTGGCGGTGAGCGACACCTGCTGCGAGGAAGGAGCAGAGCCGGGTGAGCGCCTGGCTTGACTGGTTGGCGGGCCCGCTGCGCTACCCGTTCATGGTGCGGGGCCTGCTGGCGGCCGTGATGGCGGGGGCGGTGTGCGCCCTGGTGGGCACCTACGTGGTGCTGCGAGGGATGGCCTTTCTGGGCGACGCCCTGGCCCACGCCATCCTGCCCGGAGTCGCCGTGGGGTACTTGGTCGCGGGCGGCGCCCGGGGGTCGCTCTTCTGGTGGGGGCTGGCCACGGCCGTGCTGACCTCCCTCGGCATCGGAGCGATCAGCAGGGTGGCCAAGGTCAAGGAGGATACGGCGATAGGGATCATCTTTGCGGGCATGTTTGCCCTGGGCATCGCGCTGCTCTCGACGGTGCGGGATTACAGCGTTGACCTGGCGCATCTGTTGTTTGGCGACGTGCTGGGGGTGTCGACGGCCGACCTTAGGCTGACGGCGCTCTTTGGCGGGGCGGTGGTTCTTCTGATAATCGCCTTTTACAAGGAGTTCATGGTCCTCTCTTTCGACCCCGTTCTGGCAGCTACGCTCCGGATCCCGGCGCGGCTGTTCGAGTACTTGCTGTTGGTGCTGATTGCGGTGGCGGTGGTCGTCTCGATGCAGACGGTGGGTGTCGCGCTGATGGTGGCCATGTTGGTGACCCCGGCCGCCACTGCCTACCTGGTAACCCGCCGGCTGCCGGTGATGATGGTTCTGGCGGCCGCCATGGCGGCCTTCTCTGGGCTGGTAGGTCTCTACCTCTCCTACTATGCTGGCGTCGCTTCAGGAGCAGCCATTGTGTTGACCTGCACCGCGCTGTTTGGGCTGGTGTGGGGCGCGCGGTCGTTGGCCCGCCGAATCCGGCCGCAGGAGAGTTCGTTGGGCTAGTACCGCCTTGTGCCGGGCTGATCAAGTGGCGCGCCTGCATTTCGCCACCCGGCCCACCTGTTTGACTGGCTCTGTTCTTTGTGCTAAACTAACGTCTGCTGGTAGGATGAGATGAGACAAGTGCGAGTTCATCCAGCGCCAACATCCCCGGGCAGTTCGGACACGGTGCAAGGGCATATTCTGCCTTGCCACTGGCAAGGCGGGAAGGAGGGAAGGACGGTCACGATTGAGCTACTGCTAACCCCGTTGAACGACTGTATTTGTTTGGTTTAGTGATTGGAGGAGATACTGATGAAGAGACTTTCCCTGTTGGTTGTTCTACTGAGCCTGCTTACCCTGATTCTCAGCGCTTGCGGTGGGGAGGCCCAGGAGTGCCCGGAATGCCCCGAGTGCCCGGAAGCGGGCGAGTGCCCCGAATGCCCGGAATGCCCTGCGGTGGCAGTGGTGGCAGCCGGGGGCGAGATTCTGGCGGCGGTGAAGGAGCGGGGCAAGGTGGTCTGTGGGTCGCGGACCGACCTGCTTGGCTTTGGCTACCTGGACGAGGACGGCCTCAACGTGGGCTTTGACATTGACTTCTGCCGCGCGGTGGCGACGGCTGTTTTGGGCGATCCAGAGGCGGTCGAGTTTGTCTTCTTGACAGCCGCCGAGCGTGGGCCGGCTCTCCAGACTGGCGAGATCGACTTGCTGTCGCGGAACGTGACCTGGACATCGAGCCGTGATGCCCAGTGGGGCAACTTTACCGTGGTGCTGTTCTACGATGGTCAGGGGATGATTGTACGCAAGGACTCGGGCGCTACCACGCTGGATGACCTGGACGGTGCCACCGTCTGTGTGACCACGGGCACCACCACCGAGTTGAACCTGGCCGACAATTTCAGGGGCCGGGGGCTGGACTTTTCCGCCGTCACCTTCGAGGATACGGCCTCAGTGTACAGCGCCTACGAGGATGGCCGCTGCGATGCAGCGACCAGTGACAAGTCCCAGTTGGCGGCCATACGCGAGGGGCTCGCGGTACCCGACGACCACTACATCATGGAAGTCACGATGTCCAAGGAGCCGTTGACGCCGGCTGTTCCGCAGGGCGACGACATGTGGTTTGACATCGTCAAGACCGTTGCCTACACGCTGATCAATGCCGAGGAGCTGGGCATCAACTCCGGAAACGTCGATGAGATGATGACGAACGACAACCCTGCGATCAAGCGGCTGCTGGGTGTCGAGGGTTCCTTCGGCCAGGAAGACCTGGGGCTTGACGTGGACTTTGCGGCCAACGTCATCCGGGCAGTAGGCAACTATGGCGAGATCTACGATCGCTATATGGGCCCAGACGGTGATGCCTTCGAACTGCCCCGTGGGCCTAACAAGCTGTGGACCGATGGCGGCCTGATCTACGCTCCACCTCTTCGCTAGGGTCCTTCTGACTTTGTGTGCCGGGCGCAGCTCCGCCTGCCGGGGCTGCGCCTCTTTTGATGATCCATGACGACCGGTCGACCTTCTCTCCCTGCATTGTTCACCCGGCGCGGTGTCCCTCTCTGGCGAGACGTGCAGGTTCTCCAGTGGGCTGCGCAAATCGTGTCGGCCATCATCGTGATTGGGTTTCTCGCTTTCTTTGCCAGCAACGTTCTGCGGGCGGCGCAGGTACGAGGATTGAGCCTGGGGTATGATTTCCTGGATCTGACGGCCGGCTTTGACCTGCCTGAGGGGATCGAGTACACGCCTGCTGATTCCTTTGGCCGGGCTTTCCTGGTGGGGCTCGTGAACACGGCGAAGGTCGCCATGGTCGGCATAGTCTTGGCGACTATCCTCGGGACGATTACGGCCCTGGCCCGCCTCTCCTCCAACTGGTTGGTGAGCAAGATTGCGAGCGTGTACATTGAGACGGTTCGAAACATCCCCCTGTTGGTTCAACTCTTCTTCTGGTACTTTGCCATCTTTCAGCAACTGCCTTCGGTGCAGGACAGCATCACCTGGCCCGGACCTATGTACCTCAGCCAGCGGGGCCTCTACACGGTGGCGCCGGTCACGACCGAGAGCTTTGGCACGTGGATGGCGTTCGTGGCGGCTGGGATAGTACTGGCTCTTGCACTGCGAAGCATGCTCCTGCGCCACCAGATGCAGACGGGGCGCGATACCCACTATGGCCTGGTGGCGCTCGTAGTACTGATTGGGATGCCCCTGGCTGGCTGGTTCCTCGTGGGCGAAGTGCCGCTGGTTACAGATGATCCTGTAATGGGCGAGTTCAATTTCACAGGCGGTCTCAGGCTCACACCCGAGTTTGCCGCTCTGTTGACCGGGCTGGTGATTTATACCGGCGCGTTCACGGCCGAGGTAGTGCGGGCCGGCATTCAGGCTGTTTCACGAGGCCAGTTTGACGCCGCCCGCGCCGTGGGACTCAGCAGCAGCCAGACCCTCCGGCTGGTCGTCCTCCCACAGGCGTTGCGGGTCATCATCCCGCCGCTGATTAGCCAGTACTTGAACTTGACCAAGAACTCGAGTCTAGCTATCGCAATCGGCTACGCGGACGTGTTCTTTATCGGGAAGACGATAATCAACCAGGCAGGCCGCGCGGTACCTGTGTTTAGCATGGTAATGGCGGTCTATCTTTGTGCCAGCTTGACGACCTCAGTTGTGATGAACATTTACAACAGACGTATCCAACTCGTGGAGCGCTAGTGATGGGATCCACCGTCGAGACCGCCGTCAGGCCGCCATCCTACTCTGGGCCGGTTGAGTGGCTCAGAAGGAATCTCGTTGGCACCTGGTACGACACGTTACTCACTCTCCTCTCTCTGTGGTTCGTGTTCGTAGCCCTGCGCGGCCTGTTCGCCTGGGCGTTCTTCTCCGCCAACTGGGAGCCGGTGACCGGGAGCTTGAAGCTGTTTGCGCTTGGCCAGTATCCGCAAGAAGATATGTGGCGACCTGGGATGATTGTCCTGACGGTCTCATTCCTCATGGGGGTTAGCTGGCGGGTGTGGGGCGGCACGGTGCGGACCTTTGCACTGGCTCTGGCGGTGGCCCTGGGCGTCGTTGCAGCGCTCCCGGTTGAGATGAGACTCCCACTGAGGCTCTGGTTCGTGGCCAATCCTGCCCTGGTCGGGCTGGGCTACCTGGTCGGCTGGAGCCGGGTCGTTAGGTCTCGTTGGGTTCTACTGGGTTGGATCCTCTCCTTTGTGGCGACCATCATATTGCTGAACGGATTCAAGGGCGTTTCTTGGCTGCCCAAGGTGGATACGGCGATGTGGGGCGGGCTGCTGCTCACCTTCCTGCTTGCCCTGGTCGGCATCGTAGCATCCTTTCCCATTGGTGTATTGCTGGCGTTGGGGCGCCGCAGTTCCCTTCCCGTGGTCAAAGTCTTCTGTGTCCTGTTCATTGAACTGGTCCGTGGCGTGCCGCTGGTGACCATTCTCTTCATGGGCTCCATTATTCTGCCCCTGTTTCTGCCGGACGGTGTCCGGATTGATCGAGTGCTGCGGGCCATGATGGCGATGACGCTCTTTGCGGCCGCCTACATGGCGGAAAACGTGCGCGGTGGTTTGCAGGCGATTCCGCTGGGACAGGTGGAGGCTGCAAAAGCGGTGGGGCTAAATGGCCTCCAGACGATGGCGCTCATAGTGCTGCCGCAAGCGCTCCGTGCGGTAATCCCGGCCATTGTGGGCCAGTTCATCGCTCTTTTCATGGATACGACGTTGGCGGTGATCATAGGACTGGTGGAACTACTTGGTGTTGGCAAAGCGATTCTGAACAGCAAACCCGAGTGGCTGCTACTGGACACTGAGGTCTACGTGTTTATCGCGGCACTCTTTTGGGTGTTCACTTACTCTATGTCCTACGCCAGCCGCCGGCTGGAGGCGGCCCTGGGCGTAGGCGAGCGCTAGGCCGTTGACGGATACCGCCGCTACTTAACTGGAGTGTTCAAATGCCGGACGAGACGAGGGACCAGGACATCATCATTTGCCGGGACGTGCACAAGTGGTTCGGCGACTTTCAGGCGCTGTGCGGAATCAGCGTGACGATCAAGCGGGGCGAGGTGGTGGTGATCTGTGGGCCGTCGGGCTCGGGCAAGTCCACCTTCATCCGAACCATCAATCGCCTTGAGGAGCATCAGCGCGGCGACATCATTGTAGATGGGATCGAGCTGACCAATGATATCCGAAACATAGCGGCCATCCGCCAGGAGATTGGGATGGTCTTCCAGCAGTTCAATCTCTTTCCGCACCTGACCGTGATGAACAACATCTCGCTAGCGCCTATCTGGGTGCGCAAGTGGCCCAAGCCCAAGGCGGAAGAGATTACCATGCAGCTGCTGGAGCGAGTGGGAATTCCCGAGCAGGCGCACAAGTACCCCGGCCAACTGTCGGGTGGGCAGCAGCAGCGGGTGGCCATTGCTCGCGCGCTCGCCATGCAGCCCAAGATCATGCTCTTTGACGAACCGACCAGTGCATTGGACCCGGAAATGATCAAAGAGGTGCTGGACGTGATGGTAGAGCTAGCTCAATCAGGCATAACGATGATTGTGGTGACCCACGAGATGGGGTTTGCGCGGGAAGTGGCCAACCGGATCATCTTCTTTGACTTTGGGTTGATTGTGGAGCAGAATACGCCAGAATTGTTCTTTGAGAGCCCGGAACACGACAGGACCAAGCTGTTTCTGTCCCAGATTCTCTGACCGCAGCGACCTAACGCATAACTGTGCAAGGGGCGCCATCTTGGCGCCCCTTTCCTATTGCCGGCTGGCGTTTGTGGGTCTAGCACGTGTCCACAATCCGAGAGTGAGGCGTGGGGCAGGCTCTGCCAGGGGTAGCGCAGGCTCGCAGCCCGCCGGCGTGGCGGCCTGAAAGAACCATTGCCACTTGACGCTTATGGGTTTAGAATTCGGGTTCTGTTGAGAGTGAGCTGTATCTCTCAGCTCTCTGAATTGGTGTAATCATGAGTGCGACTAGCTGCGCTGTTCCTGAGCGCGATCCGGACCAGCCCCTGCGGCTGACGGCGCTGACCACGGCCGCCGGCTGAGCGGGCAAGTGGGGCCCTGAGGCCCTGGCGCAGGTCATGCGCCCGCTGGAAGAGACCTTTGCCGACGTGGAGAGAGGCAACCTGCTGGTGGGGTTGGACTCGCCGGACGATGCGGCCGTCTACCAGCTCAGCGAGGACACAGCCGTAATCCTGACCACCGACTTTTTCACGCCTATCGTGGACGATCCCTACGACTATGGGGCCATCGCGGCCGCCAACGCGATGAGCGACGTGTACGCTATGGGTGGTGAGGTGGTGCTGGCGCTCAACGTGTCGTGCTTTCCGGCCGACCTCCCGCTAGAGATGGCGCGCGAGATTCTGCGCGGCGGCGCGGAAAAGGTGCGCGAGGCGGGCGGCGTGATCGCCGGCGGGCACACGGTGGACAGCCCCGAACCCAAGTACGGGCTGGCCGTGATGGGGCTGGTCCATCCTGACAAGGTCGCCACCAAAGTGGGGGCCCGGCCGGGTGACGTTCTGGTGCTGACCAAGCCGCTGGGGGTGGGGATTGTCACCACCGCCTTCAAGTCGGATGCGGCCGAGCAGCGCAGTGTGGACGAGGCGGTCGCCTCGATGGTGCGGCTGAACCGCCACGCGGCGCGGGCCATGACCGCCGGCGAGTTTCACGCCGCCACCGACGTGACCGGCTTTGGGCTGCTGGGGCACGCCTGGGAGATGGTGAGGGAGGGAGGCGTCCGTTTCCGCCTCTGGTTCGACTCGCTTCCCTTTGTTCACGGCGCCCAGGCGCTGGCCGGCCAATGGCTGTTCCCGGGTGGGACCAACAAGAACGAGGCTGCCTACCGGGACTATGTCGATTTCGCCGACCGTATCCCGGACGAGATGCGGATGCTGATGTTCACCCCAGAGACCTCCGGCGGGCTGCTGATCGCCTTGCCCGGCGAGGAGGTGGAGGCACTGCGGTCCCGATGCGCGGCGCTGGACCAGCCCACGTGGGTCGTGGGCCAGGTGCTGCGGGGGGAGGGGATTGAGGTAGTGTGACTTACAGCCAGCCGGAGCCGGGAGACCGATGATCCCAGGCAACCGGCCGGCTGCCGATCTTGACTAGTGAGAGGATCCTACGTGACGCAAAGTACTGAGATTAACACCGTTATCTCGCCCTACGGTGGCCGGCTGGTGGGTCTGCTGATCCCAGAGGCCGAACGTGAGGAGGCGGCCGCCAACGCCAGCCGGCTGCCCTCCGTGCAGGTAGCCAGCCGGGCAGAGTGTGACCTGGAGCTGCTGGCAGTGGGGGCGTTTTCGCCCCTGGATCGCTTCATGGGTCAAGAGGATCACCAGCGGGTGCTGGATGAGATGCGCCTGACCAGCGGGCACATCTTTCCGATCCCCATTGCCCTGCCGGTTGAGCCTGGTCCGGCCATCCGTCTGGATCAGGAGGTTGCTCTGCGCAATGCCAAGAACGAGCTGCTGGCGGTGATGACCATTGAGGAGATCTATGAGTGGGATCGGCCGGAGGTGGCGGAGAAGGTCATTGGT
>JAUVHW010000102.1 GCA_030593075.1 Ardenticatenales bacterium | reverse complement strand
GCACGGGCTCCGGCACAACGGGCAGTGCAGGACCTACTGCTACACTCTCCCAGGCCGATGAACTGATTATCGGCGCTGTCGGTGTCGAGGATGAGATAGACGATCAGACTGGTGCGTGGACGACGGGCGCAACTTACGTCTCTGGCAACGAGCAGGCGACGGGCACCAACGGCGGGGGCGACGCTAGCAACATCTCCATCTACTCAGCAGCAGAGGTGGTCGCCGCCACAACCGCACAGAACGCCGAAGTCACAGGAATGGACAGCATCGACTGGGCCGTGTGCATTGCCACGTACAAAGGAGTAGGGGGCGAAAGCGCCACGGATATAGCTGTAGCCGCTGGCGCGGACGCCGCTGGCGTGATCCCAGCGCTTGCCGTCAGCCCGACGCTGGTGGCTGTCCTAGCGCAGGCCACGGCTGTTGGTCTCGTCCCGACCTTACAGATTAGCCCGACGCTTGTGGCTGTTCTCGCCCAAGCAACCGCTGCCGGTATCCTCCCAGCTGTCAGCGTGAGCGTCACTAGGGCTCCTCCAATCGCTCAGGCTACTGCTGACGGGCTCATCCCGACTCTCCAGGCTAGCTCGACAATCATCGCGCTTGTTGCGCAGGCTACCGCCACCGCTCTCCTCCCAGCGGTGCTTACGAGCATCACCCGGATACCCCCGGTGGCCCAGGCTGCAGCGGACGGGCTAGCTCCGGCCCTCCAGATTAGCCCAACCCTCATTGCTGCTGTTGCTCAGGCTGTAGCTGACGGGCTGGTTCCCAGCCTCTCAGCATCCCCCGTGTTGATAGCGGTAGTAGCTGAGGCGACCGCTGTTGGTTTGATCCCAGCTATTGCTATTGCGATCACGATCATCACACCGGTGGCTACCGCCACCGCTGAGGGCCTAGTTCCCGCCCTTGCTATCAGTCCAACCCTGGTTTCAGTGGTCGCGCAGGCCACCGCCGATGCCCTGGTCCCAACGCTTGTAATTGGGATTACGATATTCGCGCCGGTCGCCCCGGCTACTGCCGACGGCTTGGCTCCGGCTCTGGCTATCTCACCTACCATTGTGTCGGCCATTGCGCAGGCGGTGGCGGACAGCCTTACCCCGACCCTGGCCATCTCCCCCACGCTGATAGCCGCAGTGGCGACGGCGGTCGCCGATGCTCTGGCCGCGACGGTAGCCGTCGACGTCACCCGCACGCCCCCGGTTGCCGAGGCGACGGCGGACGGTCTAGCCCCTACCCTCGCTATAAGCCCGGTGCTCGTCTCAGTAGTGGCTCAAGCCACCGCCGAGGCCCTAGTTCCGACATTACTGATTGGGATCACGCTCAGCGCGCCCGCTGCCACCGCCACGGCGGATGGTTTGGCCCCGGCACTGGCCACCAGTTCGACCATCATCGCCGCCGTGGCCCAAGCGGTAGCGGATGCCCTGGCGGCCACGGTAGCCATTGACGTTACCCGCACTCCCCCAGCAGCTCAGGCCAGCGCCGACGGCTTGGCCCCTACCCTCGCCATCAGCCCAGTGATCATTTCAGTGGTCGCCTCGGCCACCGCCGACGGGCTTGTGCCCACGCTGGTCGCCTCGTCCACCATCGTGGCGGCGCTGGCCCCGGCCTTGGCGGACGCCTTGTTCCCGACTCTATCTATTAGCCGGGTCATCGTTGGCGCTGTCGCAGATGCCATAGCTGCCGCCCTTGCTCCTGCGGTATCACGGGATCTTACACTGCTGGTGCCGGATGCCCAGGCTACGGCGGAGGCTCTCATTCCGACCATCCCCACTGCGCTCGCGGTTGTGATCCTGGCACCGACCGCAACCGCCACCGCTGAAGGGCTCGTGGTCGTTATCCTGATCCCGATCCTGCTCCATTTACCTGCCAGCTACGTCCCAACATTAGGGATGCCCGGCTCCTATGTACTCGTTGTACCAGGCGTGGCAAGCTTCACGCCCACCATGGTGTTGCAAGGTGCCCACCAACCTGTGGTAGCCTATACAGCGTCCTATGTTCCTGCGACCGCAAAGGCAGCAGCTACAGGGGAGTGATACATGAGCAGGGAAATCGATATAGCGGTTGACGATCACTGGTTCATTGGCGCAGACCAGGTATTCGAGTTCACGGTGGACGACGGCGTGGATCCTGCAGGGACCAACCCTGTGAACATCGCCGCCTACGCCTTGGAATGGGTGCTACGCGAGGATCGCGACTCGACCGCTGCCATCCTCACCAAGGCTACCGGTGGCTCTGGCATCGTCATCACGGACGGGGCCAACGGGAAATGCCAGGTAACCATAGACGCTGCCGACACACTGGGTCTCACGCCGGGCATCTACTTCCACACCCTGCGCCGCACTGGCACCGGGACAGCAGTACCGCTTGCGTTCGGCAAGGCATACTTGAGGTATGCAGCGACGCGATGAACGCTGAGGTAGTCCTTCAGCGCTGGCTTGATCAGTTGCGGGAGAACCTATCACTCATCCGACGTGCTTGCGACAATGGCGGGAGCCTCCGCGTGCAGCTCTATATGGGGCGGGATGGGGACATTGGCGAGGCTGCTTTCACCATTGGTGTACCGCCCAAAACGCCTCAGGGCCATGAGGTGCTTGACAAACACTAAATGCATCTGCGAGTATAGGAACTGAAAACCAAATAGAACCATCTTAGAGTCCGCAGGCAGAAGGGGCTCGCTGAAAAGCGAGCCCCTTCTTTGTTGTCTAGGAGGGCTTGGTGGCTACGGCGAGGCGGAAAATCGTCAGCTTGGATTGGCAAGAGACCAGTGGGGTAGACCATCCGGCCAACGAGGAGGAGGGATGGCTAGTTATGAAGCATAACGGCAGGGTAGTCCTTACGGACGACGAACTACAGGCAGTCAGTGCGCTAGAGGAGGTGCTCGAAGAGGACGACCAGTTGCATAAGGCGCATGAGCGTCTACAGGCTGCCCTTCAAGAAGCCGAGCCTAGCCTTAAGGATGCCCCTGCTGCCGTAAAGACTGCTGCCGAGACCCTGGGTGCCTTCCTTACGGAGGTCACCAAGGCTCAAGGCGATGGGGAGAAGCCCAAGCCAAGCCGCCTTGAGCAGGCTGCTATGGCTATCCTCAACATCCTGCGCCTGGGAAAGAGGCGTGTTGAGGATGCAGAGGAGCGGGAGGAAAGGATCATCCAGGAATTAGCTCCTGGCCTATTGGCCATCGCATCGAACCAAACCCTGACAAAGGCCCAGCGTTTGCTGGCCGTCGGGTTAGTGCAGCAACAGGTGGCTGCGATCGCGGAGGAGGGCGACTGAGATGTTCAACGTGACGGAGTTCTTCGAGCAGCTCACGGCCAAACTCACTGAGTCCGGGGACGCTCCTCCGGTAAAGAGCGAGGCCGAGCTACCGGAGGCCGTGCAGAAGGCCATTGACGACATCGGCAACATGGCGCAGGCCATGGAGTCGTTGCGCACGTCGGTCAACGAGCAGAAAGCGACTCTGGAGCAGGTCACCGAGGCCTTGGGTAAGACCCTTGACCGGGTGGCCAGCCTAGAGACCGGGACCGCAGTCCGCAAGAGCCTGGATGGTGGCGAACTTGGGGAGGACGGCAAGCCGAAGCCTCCTGCGCTCAGTGACGCTGTCATGAAGGCCCTCAACGGGCACCGCGTCCACCTCAGGTAAGGGGGCGACATGACAATCAGTGTGGAGGAACTACTGCGCAAGGCCACCCTCGTCACCGGCGACTTTGACGGTCCTGGTGAGGCTCCGCTGACCATCGAGCAGGTCGATCAGTTCGTCCGCCTCGCGGTGAACCCACAGGTCATGCTGCCCGATGTCAGAACCGTCCGGTCGAACTCCGCTAAGTGGCAGGAGTCCACGCTGGACTTCAGCGGGGCCCGGATCATGAAGCCGGGCACAGAAGCCACCGAGTTGCCTGCCGGTGACAGGGTGAAGCCCACCACCGGTATCGTGGAGATCAGCACCGTGCTCATCCGTGGACAGGTTCCTGTGTCCGATGAGGTCATGGAGGACCAGGTTGAGCGGGCCGGGTTCGCCGACACGCTCACGGCCACCATCGCCGAGGCGACGGGACGGGACGTGGAAGAGCTTATGATCATGGGCGACACGGGTTCCGGTGACGACTACTTGGCGCTCCAGCATGGCTGGATCAAGCTCGCCCAGGGGGCCGGTGGCAATGTGTACGTTGCCAGCGGCGATGCCCAGGACTACCAGACCATCTTCCGGCAGCTGCTGACGCAGCTCCCGGATCGGTACAAGAGGGACATTCCCAACATGCGGTACTACGTCCCCATGCGGTTGGAGGAGAAGTACCGCGATATCCTGGCGAGTCGTGGCACGGCGCTCGGCGACCTGATCCTTACGGGGACCGGGGAACTGCGGTACCAGGGCATCCTCATCAAGGGTGTGCCACTGATCGCCATCACCGCTGGTACGCCGGACACGAGCTACATCCTGCTCTCGCACCGGCAGAACCTCTACGCAGGCTGGCGTCGCCAGATAACCCTGGAGACCGACCGCCTGCCCCGTGAAGGGCACACCAACTTCGTGGTCAGCGCCCGTGTGAACAGCCAGATCGGCCACGTTCCCGCGACCGCTATTGCCACCACGGTGGACGTGGAGCCGTAAGGTACTGGTCCCGGTGGGGTGGCTGGCTAACCCCCAGCCGCCTTGCTTGGTTGATTAGAAAGCTGGTCGCCAACCGTCTAGCGGCAAGAGGCGTCAACATATGCAAGACGGTGCAGTTGACAGCCAATCAGCGAAGGGGAGGTTGACATGGGCGGATCATACGGTTTCGATCTAGGGCGGGGCTTCGCCGGTCTTCGGAACATGAAGACCTACATGGACGAGCTCTGGGACGTCATTGACTGGGGCCGGACGAACTACTACGTCGATGGCACCAACGGGGACGACGCGAACGACGGCCTCACTTGGGCCACGGCGTTCGCCACCATCGGGGCGGCTATGTCTGCCGCAACCACCCTGGGCGGGCGTGGCAGGCCGTACATCTATGTGGCACCGGGCGGGTACACCGAGACCATCCTCACTCCGCTCAATGCGGACGCGCCATTCGGTGCTCTGATCGCGGTCAGCCCGACCAGTCGAAGCTGGGGTGCTACCTACCTGGCTTCTCCTTCTGCCGGCCTGCCGGTCATTACGGTACGGGCACGAGGCTGGCGGATTCACGGCTTCGAGATCGACTCTCCGACGGGCGCAGCGGCCATCCTGCTTCAGCGCAGTGCTGACGGTACTCTCCGCTCAGCCGGTACAGAGATCGACGGCAACTTCATAGGCGCGACGATCACCGGTCTGTACGGGGTTGAGTTCGAGGGAGCGGACACCTACATCCACATCCACGACAACGACTTCAGCTTGCTCCAGGCGGCAGGCGCGGCAGGCATCTTCTGCAACACCACACCATTCGCCCTAGCGCTGCTCGCGATCATCGAGCGCAACGACTTCCGCGAGAACGTCAACCACATCGCTTGCGGTGCAAGCTGGGGACTCAATGCAGCCCTCATCCGGCACAACACCTTCCAGGTTACAGGGGACCAGGTTCCTACCAAGATCCTCGACCTGAGCGGTGGCCGGAACAACCTCGTGTACGGCAACCACCTCGGTGTCGAGAATGGCACTGGCGCTGGCCAGTACGACGAGACGAACGGCAAGTGTCTGGCAGGCACCAATGACGCCTGGGCAGGTAACTACCTGCGCGACGGGCTGAGCGACAAGAACCCTGGCAGCGGTTCCTAGTAGCCGTCCTGTCCGAGTAGCGGCGCAGGCGCTCTAGGGTTGCCAGTGTAGTTGAGGAGGTGGCATAAGTGCCTAGGTGGGAACTTGAGGTATCCGATACGCTGACCTCGTGGCGGTACAAGCGGCGAACATACTACCCAGGCGTTTACGAGGTGACGGATCCGTCTATCGTGGACGCAGTGAAACTCACCTACCAGGGCGTTTACATCCGTGAACTCGCATCTGGCGATGAGGCGGCAGTTGGCCAGGCTGTGGCCGAGGGGGAGACCCGCCCGGAAGCCTTGGTGATGCCGCAGTCTGAGGGGCCACTGTCTCTGCAGGAGCTGCAAACGCCAGAGCAAACGCTGGCGTGCCCGACGTGCGGGCGGGAATTCAAGAACCGCAAACAGCACTACCGAATACGGCCTGACCATGAGCCAGCAGAGGAGGGGGCTGTAGCGGCCACCGATGAACCCCCTATGGTTACTGGGGCCACCGAGGAGGGCGCTGGCGAGGAGCCGGAAGGCGAAGGGGTACCCGACCCCACTGGGAGTTAGCCTATGGCTATCAAGCGATTCTCCATTGTCGTCAACACAACTGGTGGAGCGGGAGTCTCTGCGGGGAATACACGGGTAGGCGTTCCCAACGGGCGGCTCATAGCCGTCGAGGTGGACTACCACGCCTCGGCCCCAGGTACCACCGACCTCACCCTCACGTCTGAGGCCGGGGGCGTGACCCGGACCCTGCTTACGCTGACGGACCGGAACACCGACCTGCCGCTGCAGGAGATCATGGTCCCCGCGATGGACGAGGTAGGTACTGTGTTGGGGAATAATGATCACCCGAACCACAGCCATCCAATCGTGCAGGGCAACTTGGTAGCAACCATAGCGCAGTCGGACGACCTGACGCCTGCGGCCACGGTCGTTGTGTACGTGGACGTATAAGATGGCCCTAGCTACGGTTGCGGACGTGCGGCGCTGGCTCCAGGACGAAGACGCCTTGGAGAACGAGTTGACGCAGTTTCTGGAGGCAGCGGAGGACTGGGTGAAGCGGGTAGCCCACAAGGATTGGGACGCTGCTGGGGCCGTCACCGAGAACCACTTCAACGTCCGGCAGGGCTCCATCCTACAGCTGAAGGATGAGAACCCAATCATCACAAAGGTAACGACCTTCCTGGTACCCAGTGCTACCGGCACAGAGTTGGACCTAACCGACGAGATCCAGCTTCTCAACACGGGGCGACTCCAGCTTTTCTTCAGCCCCATCGTCCCCGCGAGAGGCTTTGAACTGGCTAGCGTCTCCGTACGCCCCGTCACCTACCAGCGGGTCGCGGTTGAGTACACGGCGTCCAACAGCGTGCCTAAGCCGGTGAGGGAAGGGGTCGCTGGGTTAGCGGCCAGCCTCTACGCCGGGCGGGGGCAGAACATCCACAACCTGCAGAGCGAGACCATCGGGGGCTACACATACCGACGGGGCGGCCCGCGTGGTGCCCAGGGTGCTACGGACAGTTGGCCGACCCCAGTGAAGGCGCTCCTCGCGCCCTATATCAGGCCGCACGTCAGGAGCGTGTGATGTCTGGCTTCCTTGGCTTCATGGATCACCGGGCGACCGTGCAGCAGCGGTCCACGACGAAGGACGCCCTGGGGCATCCCGCCAACACTTTCACGGACAAGAAGACGAACATGCGCTGTCGCCTTGAGACCCGTCGTCGCTCCGACACGCCATCTGATGTGGCGCTCAATGAGTCGGGCACAGTCTACAACCTGTTCATGGGGCCGGACGAGGTCGTTACCGTGGACGACATTCTCTCGGTGGTAAAGGACGGTGCTGGGGTTGTGCTGGCCACAAACCTTGAGGTGAAGCATGTGGACCGTTTGAACGGTTACCAGGGTCGGGCGCACCACCAAGAACTCATTCTACAGACCAGAGTGAGCGGGGACTGATGGCTACTAGGCCCATCTTTCGGTTGACCGGGCAGATCGGCCTGATCTCCGCGCTCAAGGCCGCTGGTGGTCGTGTAGATAGCACCGCTGGCGCTGCGCTCCTGGCGGAGGGCCATAGGGTCATGGACATGAGTTACCCCGAAGTGCCTGTAGACACCGCCTCCCTTCGGGATTCGGGGGCAGTCCACGGTCCAGAGAGTAGGGGCCGGGTTACCACGGTGACCTTATCTTATGGCGGGAATGTTGTGAACCCCAAGACGGGTCGCGTGGTTGACTACGAGGTGCCGGTACACGAGCGGTTGGATGTGCACCATCCCCATGGCAAGGCGAAGTTCCTTGAGGACCCGTTGAAGGCTTCCGAGGCGGGCATGGCGGACCGCTTGGCGCGGCGGATCAAGGGGGCGATCGAGTGAGCGTGCTAGAGGAAGTCATGGACTACCTCATCGCCGAGGGCGTGGCGACGGCGGTGGGCACCGATATCTTCGGGGGCTTCGCTCCGGACAACACGCTGCTCGGCTTGGCCATCACCGAGACCGGTGGGTTTGAGGGGGAGAGGACACATGATGTGGAGGGCGTGGCCTACGAGCGGCCTACCTTCCAGGTGCGGGCCTGGGAGGACAGCTACCTGAACGCACGGGCGAAGGCGCGCTTGGCACACGACAGCCTTGTGAAGGTGCGCAACCGCTCCCTGTCCGGTGTCTGGTACAGGGAGATAACGGCCCTGCAACCACCGTTCCTCATCTTCCGCGATCCGGAGACGGAGGTTGCCTTCATAGGGTTCAACTGCCGGGCGGATAAGGAGCCATCATGACGCTTGGGCGACGGGCGCGGCGGGATAAAGTGGTGGCTGAGGAGCCAGCAGCGACAATGCCAGAGGATGTGCGGGCGGAAGTCTCCGTCAACGTCCCGGTGGTGGTCAACATCGGCGTGAGTGCAACGGTCGTTGAACCTGAAGCCCCCCACCCTCACTACACCCTGGGGCAGTGGAAGGGATACACGCGGTACATATGCAATTACTGCGCTTTCGATACCTTAGATCAAGTGGTCGCCGAGGGGCACTGGCCGAAACATTATCAGGATATGAGTCCCGTTGAGCAGGAAAGGCGAGCCCGATTGGGGATCCTCATCGCCAATTCGTCCGGCTCCGTTGTCAGGGAGGTGTAGTTAGATGGGAACCACAGCACTGACGATCACGACGGCCCTGGGGCCCTACGCCACCACGGGCTTGGCCCTACCGTTCGAGGCGATGGACCTTGCCAACGGGAACCACTTCGTGTCCAGCGGCAAGGAACTTCTGGTCGTGCGCAACGATGATGTCGCGGCGCAGACAATCACGGTCGTAAGCGTAGGGGGTGTAGAGGGGCGCACCGGGGATATCACGGCGTTTTCTATCCCAGCAGCAGCCTATGCGATCTTCGGACCCTTCCCTGTGCATGGGTGGCGTAACGCAGCAGGCAATATCGAGGTTACTCCATCCGATGTAGACCTGAAGGCTGCGGTCATCAAGATGGGCAACCTGCGGTAGGGGGTCTGAGTAAGGAGGGATATGGGAACTACAGCACTGACGATCACGGAAGCCCTGGGGCCCTACGCTACCACTGGCCTAGCCCTGCCGTTTGAGGCCATGGACAACGTTAACAACAACCACTTCGTGAGCAGTGGGAAGGAACTGGTGATCGTCCGCAACGACGATGCCGGTGCCCAGACGGTCACGGTGACGAGCGTGGGGGGTGTGGAGGGGCGCACTGGGGACATCACGGCGTTTTCCATCCCAATAGGCGACTATGCGATCTTCGGGCCGTTCCCGGTCCATGGGTGGCGCGACGCATCAGGGAACATCGTTCTCACGCCTTCAACCGCCACCCTGTTCGTTGCGGTCATCAAGATGGGCAACCTACGGTAGGGGCCTTAGTGAGGAGGAAGAGACATGCCCGGAGCTATTAGTGCACATGGGACCCTGCTGAAGAGCGGTGATGGGGTCACTCCGACCGAGACTTTTACGACCATCGCCGAGGTCACCAACATCAGCGGGCCCGCCCTGTCAACGGACGCCATTGACACGACGAGCCACGACAGCCCAAACAACCACAGGGAGTTCATCGGGGGCCTGAAGGATGGAGGAGAGGTTACGTTCGACATCAACTACATCCCGACCAACCCCACGCACGACGCGTCAACAGGGCTACTGGCTGACTATGTGGCCCGGACCTTGCGGAACTTCCAACTGGTGTTCTCTGACTCAGGCAACACCACCTGGTCGTTCACTGCGATCGTGACCGGCTTTGAGCCAGGTGAGCCAGTGGATGCGCAACTCACCGCTTCCGTAACGCTCCGGATTACCGGGGCCCCGACGTTGGCATAGGAGGCAGCCTAGCGATACAGGAGGTAGCCATGACTCGGCAGCAGCGCGGGGACGGCGCAGCCGTTGAAACCCGTTATCTCTCCAGGGATGCAATCCTGGGGGTGAGAGACCTACGCACCGAAGAGGTGTATGTGCCGGAGTGGGAAGGGACAGTCCTCGTGCAGGGTATGACGGGGACGCAACGGGACAGGTTTGAGGCCGAGGTTCTCCGCCTCTCACCTGAAGGCAAGCGGATGGGCCTCAATCTCGACAGCATGAGGGCTAAGCTCGTAGCCCGCTGCATCGTTGACGACGAAGGGCAGCGCCTATTCAGCGATGCTGATATTGAGGTTCTTGGCGGCAAATCCTCCCAAGCCATAGACCGTGTGTATGCGGTGGCGGCCCGCCTCTCCGGCATTGGGCCGGGTGACGTAGAGGAACTCTCCCAGGGTTTAGAGCCAGGCCAGAGCGAGCCTTCTACTTCAAGCTAGCCCTGGCCCTGGGGATGCCCGTAAGCGAACTCCTGACTCGGATCAGCAGCCGGGAACTTACCGAGTGGGAGGCATTCTTCCTAATGCAGCCCTTCGGGCATGATCGGTGGGACCTAGGCTTCGCTATTGTCGCCCAGACGATAGCCAACGTGAACCGTAGGCGGAACCATAAGCGGTACCAGCCGAAGGACTTCATGCCTCGTTGGGGGACTAAGGGGAAGCTCGTCCAGTCCGAAGCGGAGCAGTTGGAGATCGTTGAAGCTCTTAACCGTGCCATGGGCGGCGCGGACCTGAGGGAGCTTGATTAGTGGCCAATGTAGGGACGCTGGCAGCCCACCTCACGCTCAACACCCGGACGTTTGAGCGCGCCCTATCCGGCGCGACCAAGCGCATGGGCGGGTTTGCGCGGAATGTTACGAAGCTGGGCCTCATAGGTGCTGGGGGGATGGCGACGCTGGGGCTTGGCGCGGCCAAGATGGCCATTGATTTTGAGTCCAGCTTCGCTGGAGTGCGCAAGACGGTAGACGCCACCGAGGAAGAGTTTGCCGCGCTCGCCACGGGCTTCCGCAATATGGCCCAGGAGATTCCGGTTAGCGTCAATGAGTTGAACCGGATCGGTGAGGCCGCCGGTCAGTT
>JAUVHW010000043.1 GCA_030593075.1 Ardenticatenales bacterium | reverse complement strand
AACCAGACGACTCCGGGCCGCTCGCCGGCGCGCTGCAAACCGGCCATCGTGCCCAGCGCGGTGAGCGGGCAGTCGCCTCCCAGCACTAGCGGAACCGCTCCGGCCGCACGGGCGGCGCTCACCGTTTCGGCCAGTTTCCGGACCACGGTCACCAGTCGCTCATGTTCGGGTCCCTCCGCCTCCGAGGGAGGCGGCAAGCTAACCCAGATCGCTCTAGAGACATGCGGAGCCAGCCGCTCCATCAGGCCAGCGTCTTTCCACGCGGCCGGGGCGGCCCCTACTCCGACGCCGTGCTGATTGAGGGCGTACGGCACGCCGATTACGACCAGGTGCATTGCTGCTCGCTGCCAGGGTGCGCGCTGCGGCCGTAGATCAACTGCTAGTACCGCAGCAGCGCGCCAATGCCGCCTGCCCGGTCCAGGTTGTCCTTTTGCTCAATGATCTCGACCTCGCCCCCGTGGTCAATCACCCTCCGGATTGCCAACTCGACTGCATCCGGGATCTCCTGTATCTGTCCGCCACAGAACGGGCAGGCGCTCAGTGCCTGCCCGGTGAGGTAGGTGCAGCTCTGGCAGCGGTATCCAGGCGCCCGGAACCCGTCGCTCACGATCAGCGTCTGTGCGCGGCCTTCTGAGACCGCGCCCAGCGTATCATCCAGGCGGATGACGCCGTTGCTCCCCTTGGCGGCCGCGGTGATGACCGTCTCGACCAGTTCTGCTTCACGCCTCTGGTCGGCGTCCTGGACAATCTCCAGTGACCGCTCCAGCACCTCATTGTGTCCGGCGTTCATGTCGATGGAAAAGGTTCCCACGACGGCGTCCTGCAGCTGCTTGGGAAGCATCTCGTGGAACTGGGCCACTGTTTCATCGGTGCCCGCACTGAGCAGATGCTTCAGCCCCTGCTGCTCAAAAAAGGCCGTGGTCGCTTCCGCAACCTCGCGCAGGTTCTGGGCTGCTACTTCCCGTTCGCGGCGCGCGCCTCCCCGCCCGCCGCTCCGGCTGGCTCCGCCGCGCGAGGAACCGCCTCCTCTCTTGATCCGGCGTGTCTCCTCGCCCAGATATGTATCGGTCTCCACCAGTTGACCCATGTGAAAGTCAAAGAGCCGCCCGCCCTGGCGGTTCACGATGACTACGCCATAGCTCCCGTACGTGTCCGTGAGGTGCACCAACGGCCGGATGAAAGGCTTGGGGCCTATCTCCAGCCGGCTGCGAGAAAGTGGCACAGCCAGCGAGCAGGTCTGCCAGAATCCGGCCGGTTGGCTGGAAAAAACGACCACACTTCTTCCGCTCCAGTCGTACTCGTGCTCAAAGTACTTTTCGATTGCCCCCAGGTCCTCTGCCAGGTCAGGTCGCTCGGCCTCCTTGAGCAACCCGCGCAGGCGCAGTCTGTATCCATCAGTCGTAAGTTGCTTCGGGTCGACGTTCAGGTACAGGCTGACTACCGGAGTGTCGGTGGGTGTGTACGCTGCCAGTTCCTGCAATTCCTTCTCGCTGATCATGGTACCTCCGTCAACTTGATATGAACAGTAGAAAGTGATGGTCTGGCAAGGGGGTGATCCCTCGGTGCCGTGCGGGCCTGGGTCCGCGAATCTTGATCGGAGAGTCCCCACGGCGCGCAAACCCGGCTTGGTCTCAGCGGGGCAGTTCTCCCAGTTCTACAGTGACGTCGAGGGTCTCGTCGCCTCGCACAACGGCCAAGTCGACCGAATCCCCTACTCGTTTGTGGTTCTCCAAAAGGATGGAGAGCTCGTCACGGGTCTTGATGGCGCGGCCGTCGGCCTCAACCAGGATGTCGCCACCAGTGAAGACGATCTCACGGCCCTGGCGCCGCACCTCGGCTGCCTGAAGGCCTGCTCTGTCGGCCGGCCCGCCCCGCGCGACCTCCACGATCAGCAGACCGTGTTCAGGGCCCGATTCCGATGGCCTGAGCTCGTAGGAAAGTTCGCGGGTAGATATGCCCAGCCAAGGATGTGGATAGTAGCCCCGAGCTATCAGCTCTGGCACTACTCGGAGAACCGTCTCTGCTGGAATGGCGAAACCTATCCCAACCGACCCACCACTGGGAGAGCGGATGGCAGAGTTTACCCCCACCACCCGGCCGGCCGAGTCCAGCAGCGGGCCACCCGAGTTCCCAGGGTTGATGGCCGCGTCAGTCTGGATCACCTCGCCCAACGCCTGACCGTTCTCGGTTTCAATGGTGCGGCCCAGTGCGCTCACCACGCCGGTGGTCAGCGTCCAGTCAAGGCCGAACGGATTGCCTATGGCGATGACTCGCTGCCCCACCCGCAGAGAGGTCGCGCTGCCGATCTCCACCGGGACCAGCAAGTCCTCGGGCGCCTCTATTCGCAGGACGGCCAGGTCGTTGTAGGGGTCTCCGCCGATTAGCTCGGCCGGATAGGCAGCGCCGTCAGCCAGCAGCACCTCTATCTGCTGAGCGTTCTGCACCACGTGGTAGTTGGTGGCGATGTTGCCCTCTCTGTCCAGCACGAAGCCAGAGCCGCTTCCCTCGCGGGGAACGACTCCCCGCCAAAAGTCGAACACCTCGGTACGGCTGGTGATGTGGACCACCGACGGACTAACCCGCTCATAGACATTGATGATCCGCTGTTCTGCGATATCCGCCTCGTCGACCGCTTCGGGGGGTAGGGGGGTTGGCGTGGCGATTATGACTATCGGAGCGGGGGTAGCCGCCGGCGAAGCTGCAGGCAGGGCTGTGGCTAGCCCACACCCTACCCCAACGGAGGCGACAATGCCGACCAGAAGCAGGGCCGCCGGCCGCGGCCGGCGAGCTGCTTCTGTCACGGGCGCTCTCCCAGAGTCAGTGGCAGGCTGGTAGTCTCCCCGTCGCGGACTATGGACAGTTCCACCGTCTGGCCCGGCTCGGTGTGGGCCACCAGGTAGCTGACCAGGTCGCTGAAATCCGTCAGCTCGTGGTTGTCTATCGCGACTATCGTGTCACCGCCCCTGCCGGGCTCGAAACCCGACAGTGTCGAGGACTCTGCGGCACGAACGCCGGCCTGGTCGGCCGGCCCTCCATCCGTGACTCCGGTCACGTACACGCCCTTGGTCCCCGCCAGCTCGAGTACCTCCATGGTGCGCAGGTCGATCTCCTGCAGGCCAGAAACACCCAGCCACGGGTAGGTGTATTCGCCGTCGCGAATCAAGTAGGGAAGCAGTTTCCTTGCAGTGTTGGCCGGGGCCGCAAAGCCGACACCAGTGTTGCCCCCGGTTATGGAGCGAATTGCGGTGTTGATTCCGACTACCCGGCCGGCCGAGTCGAGCAGTGGGCCTCCCGAATTGCCGGGGTTGATTGCGGCGTCCGTCTGGATGATGTCGGGATTGGAGTAGCTGCCGCCTATCGCCAGGCCGCGTTGCGACTCGAGTCGGCGGCCCACAGCGCTGATGATACCCACCGTCATGCTGCCCTGGAACCCAAACGGATTGCCAATGGCGATCACTCGTTGCCCCACCTGTACCGCATCAGAGTCGCCCCACTCCAGCGGGGTGACGCCCTGGGGCACGGAGTCCGCCTCCAGGACCGCCAGGTCGGCGTCCAGGTCCATACCGACGACCCGGCCGCGCACCCGGGTCGCGTCCCAGAAGACAACCTCAATGTCATCATCATCCGCATCGCGGACCACATGGCTGTTGGTCACGATGTGCCTCTCATCGTCGATCAGGAAACCGGACCCGCTAGCCGGTTCGGGCAGGCCGGTCCCGTACACGCGGATATGGACCACGGCCGGGTTGACCCGGCGATATAGGTTGATTAGCAGGGCTTCCTCGGCGTCTGCTTCCAACGTGGGCAGAGGTGTGCCCGCGGGGGGTGCGTCCCTGGCCTCAATGGCTGGCGACGAGACTTGCGTAGGCGGGGCTGGGGTCGGTGTGGAGACCGGCGGAAGCCCGCAACCGAGGGCCGCCAGCGCAAGTAGAATCGCTACCAGTCCTAGCCCGTGGAGTAGATGACCACAGGACTTCATGGTTGGTTACCTCTTGAGCACTCTTTCCAGCTCCTGAAACAGCTGTCTCGCTCGGGACGACAGTCGCTTGGGAATCCGGATCGCCACCTTGGCGTACAGGTCACCATACTTGCCTTTCTCCTTTAGCTTGGGCATTCCTTTGCCGCGAAGGCGAAAAACCTGACCGCCCTGAGTGCCGGCCGGGATCTTGAGCTGCACACTCCCGTCCAGCGCTTCTACGACCGCCTCACCGCCCAGGGCTGCCGTCCAGATATCCACCGGGACGTCAGTGTGCAGGTTGTCTCCCTTTCTCTTAAGGCGAGCGTGGGGCTTGACCGTGACCTTCAAGTATAGATCGCCCGGCGCGCCGCCTGACCCAGGGGCACCCTGACCTGCCAGCCGGATCTTGGCGCCGGTGTATGCTCCGGCCGGGATGCTGGCCTGAATCCGCCGGCCGTTCCGCTCCAGCGTGCGGGTTGTGCCCCGATACGCTTCTTCCAGCGTGACTTGGATGGATTGTTCGATGTCCTGCCCCCGCACGGCGCGCCGGCGTGGCCGGGTGCGCCCGGCCCCCGGCATTCCGCCGCCAAAAATGGACTGGAAAAAGTCGGAAAAGCCGCCCGCGCCGCCGCCGAAAAGACCGCTCAGGTCGGTGAACTCTACCCGCACCCCGCCCCGTTGGGCGCCGCCGGGCGAAGACCATTGAGACCAGTCAAAGCCGCTGGGATCACGACCCGCTCTCTGCCACTGCTGCCAGCTCGACCCCAGGCGGTCGTACTTGCTCCTCTTCTCCGGATCCGCCAGGACCTCGTAGGCTTCGTTGATGTTCTTGAAGCGGGCCTCGGCTGCCTTGTCGTCCGGGTTCACGTCCGGATGGAGCTCGCGCGCCAACTTGCGGTAGGCGCGCTTGATCTCGTCGGCGCTGGCATTCCTGTCTACGCCTAGGATCTTGTAGTAGTCTTTGTACTCCATCCAGTTAGGTCGCGACTCGTCTAAGGCAGAACTCTCATCTCCATTCTACAGCCAATCGCTGGGTGGTGTCAAGCCCGTTCTCACGAGTCTTATGAAACGTTTACCGCCAAATGCCAGCTGCCAGGAGTAACACATCTCCGTGGTGCCGTCCTCCTTCCCAGCGGCTCTCGGTCGCCGGCGGAACAGCGCTCCCGCGCTCGGCGGGAGCGAATGCGGCAGACGGCCCGGACTGCCGGCAATCTGCCATGACGAAACGGCTCCGCTGATGACTGCCTTGCAGCCGGATAGACGCCCGACGGCCCGGCAGCAGCTGACTCGCACCAGGGGCGGCCTTCCCTGCGGCGCTCAGCACGCCTCTCATCGAGCCGCTTGCCCTCTCCGGTTCCGCCTGGCGCAGGGTGCCACTCTCCCACACTGCCTGGGAATTCATGCGGGCACGGGCCAGGTCGTAGTGGGATTGGACGCACGAATGCTCCTTGGGGGGCAGGCGCAGGGGTCTCTGACTGTCTTTCCCCCCTGGCACGCCATCAGCTGCCCGGCCGCCTTTGGCTAGCAGTCTGCCGGCTCCGCGCGCCTTGCCTGGGCTCCTGAGCAGAAAGCCGGCAGCGCGCTCGGGTCTCCTCATCGGACCATTTATACCTTGCTGCATCTTTTCGCGCAACTGTTGTCGTAAGCGCGGACTGCAGGTAGACTAGCCCGCAACGAACCGCAGGCGCGCTCGCCGGCGCCGTCGCCGAGCTTCTAGACAAGAGGCAACCATGTCACAACTCACTCCTGAGGCAATGCCCGATGTACTGAGTATGTTCCTTCAGCCCTGGGACGAGGCGGTAGAGGACCCGATCGAGTCGCAGGAACGGGTGTTTCGTCAGCTGCTGGAAGGATATGCCCAGACCGAGTACGGCGCTCGCTGCGGCGCGGCCGCGGTGCACACCCTGGAGGAGTACCGCCGTGCGTTTCCCACCACCGCGTATGAGGGGTACCTGCCGCTCATCAACGAAGCGATGGAAACCGGCCGGGGACCGCTGCTCTACGAGGACCCGCTGGCCTGGGCCATTACCCGGGGGACGACCAAGGGCGAGTCCAAGTTCGTCCCCATGACCCCCACCGACATGCGCATGCGCTCGAGTGCCGGCCGGGCCGTAATGAACCATGTCTTGCGCACCGAGAGGTTCGAGGTGTTGCAGGGCGCCAACCTCAACCTCAATTTCCCTTCGGTCGTAGGTACGCTGCAGGTGGGTGATCGGGAGCTTGAATACGGCTACAGCTCCGGCATCTACCTCAAGCACACCACCTCTTCCTTGATCCGCTCCATTCCGACCCAGGAGGAGATTGATGCGCTGGGAGGCGGCAAGACCATCGCCGACTGGGAGCGCCGCTTTGAACTGGCCTACCAGAATGCCAAAGGTGAGAACATCAGCTTTGTGGGCGGCGTGGCGCCCACCGCAGTCGCCTTTGGCCGCTACCTGCACCAGGCTCACCGTGTCTACCCCAAGGACTTGTGGCAGATGAACGTGATGACATTGGGCAGTGTACCCGGCATCAACACCAAATACGTACCCGCTCTGCGTGCCATGTACGGACCGGTGGATGTCGTAGAGATCTATGGGGCGACCGAGGGGATGTTTGGCCAGCAGAGGGACGAGAACCGAGCCTGGGTGCCGAACTATGATCTCTTCTTCTTCGAGGTGCAGACCGGGAGCGGGGTCAAGATGCTGCACGAAATGCAGCCACGCGAAACCGGCAGCCTGATTGTCTCCACGCCGGTTCTCCCCCGCTACAAGATCGGAGACCTGATCCGGGCCTTCCGGCCGCCCTACTTTCGCTGCATCGGCCGCGACCGGCCGCTAACCCGCCTGCGCTACTGGTGGGATGCCCTGGTCATGTGGGACTTTGACCGATTGTGAACCGGTAGCGACGGGAGGACACCGCTCGCTCAGGACCTTGTGGAGAGGGCAGTTGGTCGACCGGCCGCCAGCGCTACCTCTGGGTCAAGACCTGTACCAGGATTCCCACCCCGACGGCGATCATGATCAGCGGCCAGAGAGGTACGTCGGTGAACTGGCTAATCCCCAGGATGGCAAGAATGGCCGCGAGAATGATCCGGCCGCGGATCGGCCTGGTGTAGGCCGGGACCCTCAGGCGCACTGCGCTTTCCAGGCCCAGCAGCAGCGCAGCCCCAAACAGGATGGCTCCCCACACGTTACCCCAGTTCAGCCACCCGAGGAAAGCCAGGTCTAGCTGTACGAATAGTAGGAGCACGCCGGCCCAGATCAGGATCAGTGCCCAGATTGCTCCACTGAGCGAATCCCGCTGCCAGTCCCAGCCCTTCTCCAGCTTTTCCTCCTGGTCCTCCTCTTTCTCGAGTCGCTTCTCTTCGGCCTTCTCGTCCTGTCGTTTCTCTCCCGCCTCTTCGTTCTGATAGGTCATGGTGCATCCCTTGCCTCATGCATGGACTGTGTCCTTCATATGGCGGTTGCAGCAAAGCATGCGCTGCGCCCGTCAACGATTGCGGTCGCGCATGCCGTGTGCCGGCTTCGCCATCAACTGTAAACTCCGGGACGGCCGTCGGACAGCGGGCCGCGCCCCCTGACGGGCCGTCACGCCGGCTCCGCCAGCACCTCGCTCAGCACGTCCACCTGCAAACCGCGCTCGCGGAGAGCGTGGATGTACGGCTCGATGCCAAAAGCGTCCCCCACCACGTGGCTGGTGACGATGAGCTGGCCCTGCCGTTGCCCAGCCGAAGAATCCGTGCAACTGGCTCGCAGCCGCTGCAGCTCGGCCGACGAGATGTGGATGTAGATCACAGTGTCCACGCCGTGCTCGTAGTAGGCGCGGGCCACGGCGGCTCCTCCGTTGGTGAATGCTCCGTGAGCGACGACGACCCTTCCGGCCGGGGCGGCCGGCTGGCCCAGGCGTACCGCGACCTCTGTCTCTGCCCGCTGCGCGGCCGGTAGAGCCGCGAGGGCTCCGGCCACACCCGCCAGGCTGGCGCCTGGTTCGCGCCTCAGGAGTTCGTCCACTGTTCCCGGCATAACTCGCCGGCCCAGCTCATCCAGTGGACAGTGGATATTGAGGAGAGGAACCCCCAGGCGCCGGGCAGCCATGCGCACCTGCTCGTAGTTCTGGGCCTGGCCGCGCACCCGCAGCGATTCTAGTTTAGGGCCGATGGCCTTCCGGGCGGCCGCTGCGGGAACGCCAGCTTCCACCATCAGATCCACGTGACGCTCAAAGACGCGCCAGGCCCGGTGCGAGATACCCACGGGATGGTGAGCGATGACCGCATCGTAGCCCATCTGCTGTGCCATGAGCAACTCGGCCGTCTCAACATCTAGGCCAAAAAGGACCCGCCGTATGCCGTCGCCCGGCACGTAGACGGCGCTGTCCTCGGGAATCCCCTCGAAACCCGCCAGGTCCAGGGCAATCCGCATCAGTTCGTCTGTGTCCATGCTGTCGCTAGCCTTCTATCATGTGGGAATGACGCTGCTCCCATCGGGCAAAGCTGGCCCAACGAAACCTGGGTCCGGCAGCAGGCTCCGTCATCTCTTGACCCGTACCTTCGGAGTGAAGGACGGGCTCAAGCAAGACCAGGGCGTTCCCTGGGTCAGCAATCGGCATGGGATGAGCAGCCCGCCCACGGGCATCCGCTACAGCCTGGGCAGGACTATCTCCTGCTGGGCCTGGTACTTGCCCTTCTTCTCGGCGTACGAGGTCTCGCATTCAGCGTCGGCCTCAAAAAAGAGCACCTGGGCAATTCCCTCTCCCGCATAGATCTTGGCCGGGAGCGGCGTTGTGTTGGAGATCTCTAGCGTCACAAAGCCCTCCCATTCCGGCTCAAAAGGGGTCACGTTCACAATGATGCCGCAGCGCGCATAGGTGCTCTTGCCTACGCAGACGGTCAGCACGTTCCGCGGGACTCGAAAGTACTCAACGGTCCGGGCCAGCGCAAACGAGTTGGGTGGGATCAGGCACTCGCCGCCCCGGAAATCGACGAACGACTGGGGGTCAAAGTGCTTGGGGTCCACGATGATGGATTTGGTCGCTTTGAGATGGTCCAGCACGGCCGCCGCCGCGCTCTGCTTCTCGGTGAGATAGGGAAAGACCTGGGAGAGGATGTAGCGGATGTCAGCCGGGCGGGAGATGGACAACTCGAACAACGTCGCTGGGTCGGCACTCTGTTCAGCTATGCTGCCCGTACCCAGCACAGAGCGCACGTTGTCCAGAACCGAGCGGTTAGTGTTGGCGAACGTCAGCCGAGCTGCCTGGAAACCCTCCGGTGTCGGCGGCATGACGCCCACGTATCCCTGCCCGTCGATTAACCCCGCGATGTAGCCTCGCTGCATGTCAGAAAGCTTGGCGGCCGTTATCTCTGGCTGGAAGATCTTGAACTCGTCAGCCACCCGGATGTCATACCCGTAGGAGGAGAGTCCGTAGGAGATCACCCCGTCGCATACCTGGCTCTCGACGAATGGGTCGATCATCCTCTGCTCGAGGGCCATCTTTTTGATCCAGTGGTCTGGCTTGAGTCCCACGGCCTGCGTTCCCTACATGCGCTCTGGCGCGCTCATGCCCATCAGGTCAAGGGTGCGCGCCAGGATGATCTTGACCGCCTCTACCAGCTTCAGCCGGGCGGCCGTCTTGTCAGTCGTCACCCCCGGTTCGCCCGTCTTGCGCGGCAGCACCCGGCAGTCACGATAAAAGAGGCTAAAGAGGGTCGCCAGCTCCTGCGCATAGTAGGTGAGGTGGTGCGGCGCCAGGTTCACGGCCGCCTTTTCGATGACGGCACTCAGCTCAATCATCTTCCGGATCAGTGCCAGTTCGGCCGGGTGAGCCAGCAGCGTGACGTCGCCACCTGTCGGACTGCAGCCGCGGGCCTCGGCCTCCCGCAGAATGCTCGCGATGCGCGCGTGGGCGTACTGCACATAGTAGACTGGGTTGCGGTCAGATTGCTCCTTGGCCAGGTCCACGTCGAATTCCATCTGGCTCTCGGTCGCCCGAGAAAGGAAATTGAAACGGACAGCGTCTGCGCCCACCTCCCTGGTCAGCTCGCCCAACTCGACCATGGTTCCTGCCCGTTTGGAGAGCCGGATGTCCTCTCCGCCCATCTTGATGGTCACCAACTGGTAGATGAGCAGAGTGAGGCGGTCTGGATCTAATCCCAGCGCTCCCATCATCGCCTTCATGCGCGGAACGTGGCCTTGGTGGTCGGCTCCCCAGACGTCGATCACCCAGTCAAAGCCGCGCTCGACAAGCTTGTTATAGTGGTAGGCGATATCCGATGCAAAGTACCCTGGCTCTCCGCTGGATCGGATGACGACCTCGTCCTTGAGCTGGTCATTGAGCGTGGAGGCGGTGAACCAGACAGCTCCCTCTCTCGCCTCCAGCAGTTCCCGCTGCCGCAGCATCGTCATTGTCGTCTCGAACTGCCCCTCGCTGTAAAGAGAGGTCTCGTGGAACCAGTTGTCGTACCGGATACCCAGCGCCTCGCAATCTGCGCGGATGCTGCCTAACACCTTCTCTTCCAGCCCAATCCTCTTGAGGGCCTCCAACGCCTGCTCGCGCGGCGCCTCCAGGAACTCGCGGCCGTGTTCCTCTGCTATCTCCTGGCCCCAGCAGGCCAGGTACTCCCCCTGGTAACCGTCTTCCGGCAGCTGGATTGGCTCACCCAGCGCCTGAGCATAGCGGGCGAACAGGCTTTCGGCGAACAGGCCCATCTGGGTGCCTGCGTCGTTGACATAATACTCGCGCTGTACCTGATAGCCGGCCGCGTCGAGCACATTGGCCAGCGTATCGCCGATCACGACGTTGCGGCCAAAGCCCATGTGCAGCGGACCGGTGGGGTTGGCGCTTCCGTATTCGACTTGCACTCGTTTCCCCTGACCCAGGTCAATGTCGCTGTAGCGCTCTCCCTGGGCCAGAATCGCCTCCACCTGCTCCTGCAGCCACCCAGTCGCCAGGGTGAAGTTGATGTAGCCAGGGTGGGAGACGGTGATCTCTGCTAGCCAGTCTGTCTTCGGGAACCTCTTGACCACCTGCGCAGCGATGTCCATAGGGGCCATCTTGGCCCAGCGCGCGGAGGCGAGGCACACGGCCGTGGCATAGTCGCCCCACTCAACCGACTTGGGTCGCTCGATGGGGACCTCGGGGACCTCAAACCTCGGGAGTTCCTTCTTTTGCTGGGCCTTGCGGACGGCCTTCCGCACCGCGAGGGCTAGATCTTGTTCGACTCGGGGCATGGCAATTCCTCTGCCAGGCAGCTGCAGGCAGTTCCCGGCTGTAGTATCTGACGGCTCGCAAAGCGGCGTCGCAGACCTACTACTTGTCGTCCAGAGCTGCGACGCCGGGCAGAGGGCCTCCTTCCAGCAGTTTCAGACTAGCGCCGCCGCCAGTGGAGATGTGGGTAATGTTGTCAACCAGCCCAAGCTGCTCGATAGCAGCGGCCGAGTCGCCGCCACCCACGATGGTACGACCGCCCGCCTTGGTGACCTGGCCCAGCAGTTGAGCGACGCCCATGGTGCCAGTCGCGAACCGGGCGAACTCAAAGACGCCCATCGGGCCGTTCCAAAGAACGGTCCTGGCTCCTTCCAGTGCTGTGCGGAAGAGCTGGATGGTGGTTAGGCCGATGTCCATGATTCGCCAGCCGCTCGGGACCTCGGTGACCGGAACCGTCTTCAGGCTGGCTTCGGCGTCAAAGGCGTCGGCGATGACGGCGTCGCTTGGCAAGACCAGCTTTTCGCCGGCCCGTTCCATCAGTTCGCGAGCCAGACCCAGCTTGTCGTCCTCGACCAGCGAGTCCCCGACGTCGAGGCCCTTGGCCTTGAGGAAAGTATTCGCCATCCCGCCGCCCACCAGCAGCCTGTCGATCCGGCCCAGTAGGCTTTCCACCACATCGATCTTGCCCGAGATCTTGGCGCCGCCGATGATGGCGACGAAGGGGCGCTTGGGGTCCTCCAGCGCTCCGCCCAGAAAGTCCAGCTCTTTCTCCAGGAGAAGACCGGCCACGGCCGCACCGCCTTTTGCCCTGATGGCCTGGGCCACACCTTCCGTGCTCGCATGGGCGCGGTGTGCCGTGCCAAAGGCGTCGTTGACATAGACGTCGGCCAGCGCGGCCAGCTGGGCAGCCAGCACTGGGTCGTTCTGTTTCTCTCCGCTCTCAAAGCGGGTGTTCTCCAGCAGGAGCACCTGGCCCGGCTGGAGTCCCTCGGCCGCTGCTTGCACCTCCGGTCCCACCACGGCGTCCACTGTCTCGACCGGCCGCCCCAACAGATCGGCCAGTCTAGCCGCCACCGGCGCCATCGAGAACCGGGCATCGACCCCGCTCGGCCGGCCAAGGTGCGAGCAGAGGATGAGCGCTGCGCCGCCCTCCAGCAGGAGCGCCAGAGTAGGAAGAGATGCCTTTATGCGCGTGTCGTCCGCAACCATCCCCTCTTTGAGCGGGACGTTAAAGTCAACCCTCACCAGAACCCGCTTGCGGCCGACGTCAATGTCGCGAACGGTCAGTTTCTTCATGCTCTGCCTCCTGGCAAAGGCCGATCACGAGACCTGGCCTACAGACCTTTCGCCATCAAGACCGCCAGGTCTGCGCAGCGGACAGAGTAGCCCCACTCGTTGTCATACCAGACCAGCAGCTTGACCATGGTATCAGAAATCACCTTGGTGCTCAGGGCGTCCACAATGCCGGAACGCGCGTCTCCCTTATAGTCGGTAGAGACCAAGGGCTCTTCGCTATAGCCCATTATGCCATCCAGTGGGCCTGCAGCGGCCGCCTTGAGGGCTGCATTCACCTGCTCAACCGTCACTACCTTTTCCAACTCCACGACCAGGTCAATCAGCGAGACGGTCGGCGTGGGGACCCGGATCGCTCCGCCGTCGAACTTCCCCTCAAGCTCTGGAATCACCAGCGCCACGGCCTTGGCCGCGCCGGTGGTAGTAGGAATCATGTTGAGGCCGGCGGCCCGGGAACGGCGCAGGTCTGAGTGGGCCAGGTCCAGGATTCGCTGGTCGTTGGTGTAGGCGTGGATGGTGGTCATCAGGCCACGCACGATGCCAAAGCTGTCTTGCAGGACCTTGGCTGCCGGCGCCAGCCCGTTGGTAGTACAGGAGGCGTTGGAGACAATGTGGTGCTCTGCTGGGTCATACGACTCTGTGTTGACCCCCAGCACGATGGTCAGGTCAACGCTGTCGGCCGGCTTGGCGGGAGCGCTGATGATGACCTTCTTGGCGCCTGCCTTGAGGTGCGCACTGGCCTTGGGGCCGCTCCGGAAAACTCCGGTCGACTCTACCACTATCTCCACGCCGAGGTCGCTCCAGGGCAGCTTGGCGGGGTCGCGTTCGGCGAACGCCTTGACCGTGTCTCCGTCAATGACCAGGTCCCCATCGGAAACACTGACCTCGCCAGGAAAGATGCCATAGTTTGAATCGTACTTGAAGAGGTGGGCGTTGGTCTTGGCGTCTACCAGGTCGTTGATCGCGACCACCTGGAGTTGGTCCCGGTATTTCTCCCGGATCGCCTTGAGTACCTGACGGCCGATGCGGCCGAACCCGTTGACGCCGACCTTTGTCATCTTGACTTCTCCCTTCTATCTCCATGATAGCCTACGACACGGGACCGACACTCAGTCCCCTGTCAACCTCTCGAATGCCTCTCCGGCCCGGGCGACCGGCCTTTCCGGACGCCTGGCCGCAAAAGCCCGGCCTATATGCCCCGCGTCACGCTTGCCACTCACGCAGCTACGCACAGACCAGCTCAGGCCTGCTTCTGCAAGGCCTGGGCGGCTGGCAGTGCGAGCGGACTGCGCCTTCGGGGATCAGTGCGCTGAGTATCCGGCCGGGCCCTAGTGTATCATCTGCCCATGGGTATGGCAAGGACTGCCGCGCCGACGGCGCGCCGATCGGCGTCGTCTTGCGCCGTTCGGCCCCCCTTCCTGCCGCTGGCGATTGCCCTGCGAGTATCCTGTTCCGCCGCTCGCCGGTTTCGGCGGTGCCTGGCTCTCCCCGGAACACTACCCGGAATCGATTGCCAGGTTCCGACTGGAATCGATTGCCAGGTTCCGACCGGAATCGATTGCCAGGTTCCGATGGCTGCTACTCAATGCCGTGGATCTGCTTCACCTCGGCAATCCGGCCCGCGATGGAGGTCTCCTGATATGGAGAGGGGCCGATAGGGTCGTCAATCGTTGGGTCACCCAGAAGAGCATAGAAAGCGTTCTGGACCGCATTCACCAGCACCGCAGGGTCGTATCCACCTTCCAGCGTCAGCACCAGCCGGCCGTCACATAATTCCTCGGCCCAGGATACCAACTGGCGAACGATTCGAGCGTAGCCGGGTAGCGAGAGTCCCATCATTGATAGAGGGTCGGACCAGTGGGCGTCGAACCCGGCTGATACCAGCACCAGCTGAGGATCGTATCGGTGGGCCAGGGGCTGCACGATCTTGTCCAGAGCCTGCGCATAGCCCCCGTCCCCGGTGCCGGGCGGGAGCGGTATGTTCACCACCGTGCCTTCTCCCTCGCCTGTGCCGGTCTCGGTGAGCCACCCCGTGCCGGGATAGTGCGGATACTGATGGGTAGAGACGAACAGCACGCCGGGGGCCTCTGCAAAAGAGTCCTGGGTCCCGTTGCCATGGTGCACGTCGAAATCCACAATCAACACTCGCTCCACCCCGTCGCGAGCGAGAGCATCGCGTGCGGCGATGGCGACGTTGTTGAACAGGCAAAAGCCCATGCCCCGGCCGGCAGTGGCATGGTGGCCCGGCGGCCGTACCAGCGCGAATCCGTTCTCCACCTCGCCGGCCAACACTGCGCGGGTTAGTGCTATCAGGCCGCCGGCCGCCAGCAGCGCGGTATCGTACGAGTCTGCTGTCACGTAGGTGTCCGGGTCCAGGTGACCACCCCCCTGTTCGGCCACCTCGCGAACTCGCTGGATGTAATGCCGGGTGTGGACCCGGCCGACCTCTTCCTCGGTCGCCGGGCGGGCCGGGATTGGCTGCAGCCGCTCCAGCAGCTTGGCGCGCTCTAGCCCCGCCATGATTGCCACCAGTCGCTGGGCGTTCTCCGGGTGGCCTGGATAGGTGTGCAGCAGGAAGCGCTCGTCGTAGCAGTAGCCAGTGGTCATAGGTGTCCCCATTGCTGCCAGCCCATGTCTCCCCAACGGCCGGCGCCAACGAGGAGGGATCCGCGGATACAGGTCATCGGAGCAGTCGCGCGGTCGCCGGCCGGGCCTCTACGGATGTAGATTCCTGACAGCCGGCCTCAGCATTCCCTTCATGATAGAGAGTGACGCAATCCCCAGCAGGATCACGAGAACGGTCAACAACTGCACTCGTTAAGAACCAGGCCCAGCGCCAGACTCGCCGCCGGGGGATGGTCGGTATCCGTGACCACCATCGCAAAGATCGCAATCCCCACCGATAGTGCGCCGAACACGACCACCATCAGGTTCTGCGCAGCGGGCAGCTGCTCCAGCAGCGGCAGTCCGGAGAGGAAGTGGCAGAGGCAACCGACCGCTATGACAATCAGGTAACCGCCTACCATGCGTCTGGGCCCGGACATCTCTGCCTCGGGTATTGTGAACGCGATGAACGAGCTGGCGCCCAAAGCCGCGATCACAGCGGCGTTTGATATGGCGTCAAGGAGTAGCAGCACTGCAAAGACAGTCAAGGTGGCCAGAAGGCACTGTAGGGCAGTTCTGGCTTTGGCGCACCTGAACTCCTGGTCGACCGCGTTCATCTTACCCTCCTCTGCTTCTTGACGACGTCTCCCGCCATCGCGGACCGGGCGTCCGAGCGCACACTCTGTGAAGCAGCTGCTCTGGACTGCACTACTGTATCACACGAGGCGGGGCTGGGCAATGAAAACAGAGATGGCGGAAGGCAACGCCATCCCCGCAGTTGTCTCTGCTTCGTGCTGGCAGAGCGATCAGTACGACGCCGCGGCCGCAGCCTGACCTGCCGGCCGCAGGTCAGGCTGCGGCCCGCAGGTCCATCTCTATCTAGTCACCACTGGATGCCGTGCTCGAGGAAAAGGGGCAGCAGGGTGATGGCCAGGATGTTCTGCAGCTTGATCAGGATGTGCAGCGACGGTCCGGCCGTGTCCTTGAGCGGGTCCCCTACCGTGTCGCCGATCACGGCCGACCTGTGCGTGTCTGATCCTTTCCCGCCGAGGTTGCCGTCCTCGATGAACTTTTTCGCATTGTCCCAGGCGCCGCCGGAATTGAACATGAACATGGCCAAGGTGGCGCCGATGATCTTCACACCAATGAGAAAGGCAGCCAGGGCCCACACACCGAAGATCAGACCCATTGCCACCGGGAAAACCACTGCCCACATCGTGGGCAAGATCATGCCCTTGAGCGACTCCCGCGTGGCAATGTCCACGCACCGTGCATAGTCGGCGTCGGCCTTGCCTTCCAGCAGCCCCGGTATCTCCCTGAACTGCCGCCGCACCTCTTCAACGACCTTATAGGCAGTCCGTCCGACCGCGCGGATGGCCTGGGCAGAGAACAGGAACGGGATGGTCGAACCGATCATTATCCCAGTGATGTTGATCGGAGTCACCAGGGCAAACTTGGGATTGTACACGACCTCGGTGAGAGGCATATTCAGGTGGCGGCTGATCTCGGTGATGTAGGTAAAGAGGATCACCACCGAAGTCATCAGAGCCGTGGACATGCTGTAGCCCTTGGTGATTGCCTTGGTGATGTTGCCCGCCGCATCCAGTACGTCGGCCGACCGGCCCACTTCCTCGCCGATGCCCGACATCTGGGCGATGCCGCCAGCATTGTCGGCTATCGGCCCAAAGGCGTCGCCCGCCATGATGATGCCCTTCATCTCGGTAATCCCCAGTGTAGCCGCGGCGATCCCAAAGAAGCCGACCACACCGCCGCCCATGATCATGTAAGCGGCTACGTTGATGAGGGCTATGAGGATCTTGGGCAGTACGGCGCTCTCAAAGCCGTAGGCCATCCCAATGATGATGTTCACGCCAGGCCCGCTGGTAGCGGCCTCAGCGATCTCCTGCACCGGCCGGGCTCCCGACCCTGTGTAATACTGCACGATCAGGGCGCTCGCCAGAGCGCCGAACAATCCCAGGCAGAGACACCAGAACAGCCGCATGTCGTGCATCACATAGTTGGCGAGCAAAAAGAAAGCGCCCAATGAAAAGATGCCGGTGCTCAAGAACCCCAGGTTCAGCGACGCCATAGGGTTCCTCTTGCCCGATCCCCGCACTACCATTACGCCAAGCACGGCGCCGACGGCGCCAATGGAACGGGTGAGCAGTGGAAAGAGTATGGCGTTGAAACCATAGCCGGGAAAGTCGCCGATTGGGTTCATAAAGGCTAGGCCCATTATCATCGTAGCGACCAGGTTGTCAGACCCGGACTCAAACAGGTCAGCTCCGCGGCCGGCACAGTCGCCCACGTTGTCTCCCACCAGGTCCGCGATCACTGCTGCGTTGCGAGGGTCGTCCTCCGGGATTCCAACCTCCACCTTGCCCACCAGGTCTGCACCTACGTCCGCAGCCTTGGTGAATATCCCGCCCCCAAGCTGTGCAAAGAGTGAGGAGAGGCTGGCTCCAAGCCCAAAGCCGACCAACATGCTCACCCGCTCGGGATTGTCCGGCCCGACCCCAAAGAGGATCGAGAGGATCGAGATTCCCAGCAGGTTGAAAGCCACGATGGTCAATCCCATGGCGCCCCCACCGCGAAAGGCGATGGTCAAAGCCTTGCCCGGCATAGTCCTGGCGGCCTGGGCCGTGCGCACGTTTGCCCTGATGGCCACGTTCATGCCAATGGTGATGGCCAACATTGAGAGCAGCGCTCCCACGATGAACCCGACGGCAATCTCCACATGAGAGTCCTTGGGCATCAGAATGTACAGCAGGACCGCCAGACCTACCATAAAGTAGGCGATGGTCCGGAACTCCCTGCGAAGAAAAGTGTTCGCGCCCTCCTGTATGAACGAAGCGATTTCCTGCATACGGGCAGTCCCGGGGTCCTGCTTGATGACCCACCAGGCTAGCACGCCGACAAAGATTAAGGCAAAGACTCCAGCCAGCGGGGTGAAGAGTATCACGGCATCCATTGAACCAACCTCCTCCAAAGAAACGATGCTGGGGTGGCAGCGCGCTTCCTGCGTTCATCCAGCGAGCGGGGACCAAGCGCCGGAAAGCTGGGAAGTTGCCCGCAGTGCGCTGCTGTGGTGACGTCTGAGCGATGGCGATGTAGATTATTGCATGCAGGCTCCTTTCCTATCTGTGTGGATTGGTCACGCTCGCGGCCGGCGGCCGGCCCACACGCAAGAGGCTGACGAGCGACTAGGGGCTCGTCAGCCGCCCGCTATCGAGACTCCTCTGGCAGCAGGAGTGAGATACAGTAGGTGGAGTTGTCCGGTTTCCTAGGGCCAGAACCAAGTTGGCAAGTTTACTGCCTACTGTGGAAACGGTCAAGGTCGATGGCCCACATCCGTTTCTTCAGCGGGTGCTGGCCAGGACAGCGACTACTCACCGTCCGTGAGCTAGATTGCCGTCTTCGCAGGTTGCTCTAATCCGGGATGACCACCTTGTCCAGGTCTGGCTCGCCGGGTGGATAGTGCATGTCCAGCGATTCCAACGTCTCCAGCAGAATGCGCGAGATGACCAGGTTGCGGTACCATTTCTTGTCGGCCGGGACCATGTACCAGGGTGCATAGTCGGTGCTGCAGAGCGACAGCACGTCCTCAAAGGCGGCCATGTAGTCCTCCCACCGCTCTCGCTCGCGCAGGTCCCCGCGGGCGAACTTCCAGTTCTTGCTCGGGTTGCTCAGTCGCTTCTCGAAACGCCGCTTCTGTTCCGCTTTCGAGATGTGAAGGAAGAACTTGCGTATCGTCACTCCGCTGTCAGCCAGCTCCTTCTCAAAGGCGTTTATGTGGTCATAGCGCGCCCGCCAGACGCTCTCCGGGACCAGACCGTGCACCCTCACGACCAGCACGTCCTCATAGTGGGAGCGGTTGAAGATGGCTACCTCGCCCCGGCCAGGAGTATTCCGGTGAATCCGCCAAAGAAAGTCATGGGCCGATTCCCGTCGGGTGGGCACCTTGAAGCTGGTGACGTGCACCCCCTGGGGGTTGAATCCACCCATCACGCAACGGATGGTTCCGTCCTTGCCGCCGGCGTCCATCGCCTGCAACACGATCAGCAGGGCGTGCCTTCCTTCCGCGTGCAGCAGGTTCTGCAGCTCGCTGAGCCGTTCCACGTTGGCCTTGCGCTCATCTCTGACCTCGCGACGGTGGGTGTACTCGCCGCTGTAGCCGGGGTCATAGTCGGCCAAACGGACTTTTGTGTCTGGGGTGACCAGGAATGGGTAGTCGAGCATGGATTCTCTCCTTTGCTCTGGATCGGACAAGCGGGCGGGATTGTACCTCGACCAACTGACCAGGGCACGTGCAGCTGCCGCGGGGGAGGGGGGATCGCGCCCGGCGCGAAAGGATAGCCTGCTGCCCGGACTCACCCTGCAGAGTGGCTGCAGCCCTGTTGCTCGACCAGGAACGGTTACACCTTGACCGCCCGGGTGGCGATGAACCCCGGCAGATACTTGGTCAGGACCTCACAGAGATCAGCGTCTTCGTAGAACCCGGTCAGCACAAAGCCGGCGTCAATCTGCCCGCCGATCTGATCTTCGAGCGAGTGCCCGAATTCCATCGGCTCGCCTTCGCGCCGGCATCTCTCCAGTTTCTCAGCCGTAAGGCTGACCGCGTCGGAATATGGTAAGCTGTGCCTGGCCTGCAGAATCCCCTGCTCGTAGAGGTCCTGGTCAAAGATGTAGATGACTGGGTTGGCAAAGCCGGCCAGCAGAACGCCGCCCCCGCGCAGCACCCGGTAGGCCTCTCGCCATACCGGCCGGACCGCTGGCGCAAAGCAACTGGAAACCGGGTGGAAGACGAGGTCAAAGCGGCCGTCGGCGAACATGCTGAGGTCGGCCACGTCTTCTCTGACCGTTTCAATGTGCAGCGACTCCCTGGCTGCGACCATCTGATCCTGGGCCAACTGTCGAGGCGAATTGTCGAGGACAGTCACCTCTGCACCGGCCGCAGCGAGAATCGGCCCCTGCTGTCCGCCGCCCGATGCCAGGCAGAGCACTTTCAGCCCCGGCATGGGAGGAAACCAGGAGCTGGGCAC
>JAUVHW010000133.1 GCA_030593075.1 Ardenticatenales bacterium | reverse complement strand
AAGTGCACCGCCTGCGGCGACTGCGCGGCGGTCTGTCCCATGCCTGTGCCCGATCCGGTAAGTAACGAGTTGTCGGACCGCCGAGCTGTACACAAGCCCTCCCCCCAGGCAGTCCCCAACGTCTTTGCGATTGAGAAGGCTGGCACCGCCCCGTGCCGAAATGCCTGTCCTATCGACCAGCGGGCGCAAGGGTACGTCGCCCTCATCCGCGAAGGGCGTTTTGCAGATGCGTATCGCACTATCAAGGAGGAGAACCCGTTCCCATCTGTTTGCGGCCGGGTGTGCAACCACCGCTGCGAGGATGCCTGCAACCGGGGCAAGGTGGACGCGCCCGTTAACATCATGGCGTTGAAGCGCTTTGTGGCCGACTGGGCGGCGGCCCACCCGGAGGAGATTGCGGCGATGACCGCGGAGATGAGACCCAGGGGGCTGCCTGGGCTCCGCGGAGCAGGGAAACGGGTGGCGATCGTAGGGGCAGGCCCGGCCGGGTTGACGGCCGCGCTCGATCTGGTCCTTATGGGGTACGGGGCGACCGTCTTTGAAGCTCAACCGGTGGCGGGCGGGATGATGCGGCTCGGTGTGCCCGACCACCGCCTGCCCCCTGAGGTGGTTCAGCGGGAGATTGACGAGATCGTAGCCGCCGGCGTGGATCTACGGCTAAACCACCGGGTGGACAACATGGGACGCCTGCTGGAAGAGGGTTTTGACGCTGTTTTTATCGCCATTGGCGCGCACGTCGGCGTCGAGCTGCACATCATAGGCGCAAACCTGCCTGACGTGCACCTGGCGACCGATTACCTGCGCGCCGCCAATCTCGGCAAGCCAAAGGATGTAATGGGCAAGCGGGTGCTGGTCATTGGCGGCGGCAACGTGGGGTTGGACGTGGCACAGACGGCCGTACGCACAGGCGCTGGCTGGGTGGGCATGTCGTGCCTGGAAAGCCGTGAAGAGATGCCGGCGTTTGAATGGGAGATAAGGAGCGCCGAAGAAGAGGGAGTGGAGATCTTTCCGCACCGGACCTTCAAGGAGATAACGCGTGCAAGCCGCGCGGACGGGGAGTGGGTGACGGGAGTGCGCTGCGTTCAGGTAGATTTCAGAGGCTTTATGGACGGGCGGCCTGATATGGACGAGATTCCCGGCACGGGCGAGATCATCCCGGCCGATGTCGTCGTTCTTGCCGTCGGGCAGTGGCCAGACCTGACTGGTGTCCCGGATATCCTCGAAAAGATCCGCGGCCGCTGGCTGGTCGCCGATGAAAGGACCCAGGTGACCAACATCCCTGGTGTTTCGGCCGGCGGCGACGTGGTGACTGGCACCCGCTTCATCGTGGACGCGATTGCAGCCGGGCACAAGGCGGCCCACGCTCTGGATACTTATCTTGCTACCGGCGTGCCGGCCGGCTGGCAAGCGATCAACCCAAGCCAGGATGTGGTTGAATTCACCTCGCAGGAGGCAAGAGGTAGGTTGCGAGACCGTCACGCCAGATACGCAGCCAACATACCCCGCAGGGAGCTGCCCGAGCTGCCGGCCGACGAGCGCAAGGACAGCTTTGTGGAGATGTACCGCGGCCTTACTGAAGAAGAGGCAATTGCCGAGGCAAGGCGCTGCCTGGTCTGCGGAGCCTGCTCCGAGTGCCTGGCCTGCGTACGCGCCTGCCAGGCTGACGCTATCAACCATTATCAGGAGCCGGAACAACTGGGGCTGGAGGTCGGGGTGCTGCTCTGCACGGATGAACTGGTCGCCATGCCAGAAGTGGCCGAAGGGAATGTCTATCGCTTGCCCAGCAATGACCCGGTGGCGGCCTCGGCCGCAGTGTCCCACGCCATGGCTGACCTGGCTGCGTACCGGCAGAAGAGGCCACTGCCCTACTGGGTGCCCTCTGACAGCCTCCCTCGCATTGGCGTGTTTGTCTGCCGGTGCGGCGAGCGAATTGGCGGACCGCTGGACGTGGATGCGTTGGTTGCGGCTGCCAGTTCCATGCCCAAGGTGGCTCACGCGCAGGACCTCTCCTTCGCCTGCCAGCCTGAGGCGGCCGCCATCATCAAGCAAGCAATGGACGATCACAGTCTGAATCGGGTGGTGCTGGCGGCCTGCTCCTGCTGCTCGCTGGATCAGGTTTGCGACAGCTGCACCTTCCAGCGGGTCCGCTGCAAGAGCCACCTACTCAACGGCCCCTTTGGCATCACCGACCTGCCGGCCGAGTTTGTCAACATCCGTGAACAGTGCGCCTGGCCTCACAGCTCTGACGCAGAGCTGGGCACGGCCAAGGCGCGGCGGCTCATTGCCGCGACCGTCGCCAAGGTAGGCATGCCGCACCCCATGCTGCGAGCCCAGCGGCCGGTGACGGAGTTGAATGGCCGGGTTGTGGTGGCAGGCGCCGGAGAGGCGGCAACGGTCTGCGCCGGCGCGCTGCGGGCGCAAGGGTTTGACGTTGCGCACATAAGTAGCTTCCCGGCAGAAGTGATCGGCTCCCTGGGCCGGTTCACCATCGTCTTCGGCGGCCCCACTCCTATCGGCCCCGCTAGTAGCGGGGCCGCCAGGAGCGGGCTCGATGCCAGCGGGCCCGATGCTAGCGGACCCGCTGGCATCGGACCCGATTGGCAGGCACACGACCTGCCCGAGCGGATGGACGCCAGTGCAGTGGTGCTGGCCCCGGCTGGCGAGGCCCAGGCAGCACAGATTGTCCCGCGGACCGGAGTCTTTGTCTGCGCTCCCGAGGGGGATTCCGAGTTGACAGGTGCGGCCGTGGCGGCCAAGGTAGGGGCACTCCTGGGGAGCGGCCGGATTGTGGCCGACCGCAACGTCGCCCAGGTGGACCCGGCTCGCTGCCGAGCGTGCGGCACCTGCGAGAGCGTGTGCGAGTTTAGAGCCATCAAGGTGGTAGAGGTGAGCGGCCCGGCCGCGCCGGATGCCAGCGGACCGCCAGCGGCCCGCGTAGACCCGGCTCTTTGTCAGGGCTGCGGCACCTGCGCCGCTCACTGCCCTTCGGGCGCCATCACGGCCGGCTACTCGACCGATGAGCAGATCGGAGCCATGTTGGCAGCTATTCTGGCTTGAGAGGCTACCCCCAACCGATGAGTGGGACAGAACCCCGAGTCATCGTCTATACCTGCAATTGGAACGCCTACAGTGGCCTCGAGACGGCCGGTATCCAAGGGCTGCCTTACCCGGCCAACGTGCACCCCATCAAGGTAATGTGCCTAGGTAGGCTGCACCCCGGCCTCATTCTTCAGGCCTTCCAGCACGGCGCAGCCGGCGTCCTGCTGCTCGGCTGTCCGCCGGAGGAATGCCACTATGGTTTCGGCAACACCCGAGCCGAAGAGCTGTTCCAACAGACGGCCGCCCTGGCCCATCTGCTGGGCATCGGAGAAGAGAGGCTCGGGCTGGATCACGTAGCGGCCGGCCAGGGGGAGGCCTTTGCGACCAAGGTGCGCCAGTTCACGGAGCACCTCTCCGGCGATGGACGGTCGTGAGCTGTCACAACTAGCACTGTAGGAACCGGAGATCACGCACATCGAGTCGATCAAGCAGGCAATCCAGGCCAACCGGGCGTATTATTGCCTGGAATGTGGAAAATGCACCTCCGTCTGCCCGGTGTCCTGGCGGGAGCACGGGTTCTCGCCGCGGGCGATGGTAGAGGAGACGATAACCGGCGCCGGGAATGGCCTCCTGGAGAGCGACCAACTGTGGGCCTGCCTGACCTGCGGCCGGTGCACCGAGGTCTGTCCCTCGGACGTTCGCTTCCTCGGCTTTATCCGGGACGTGCGGACGCTGGCCCGCGAATCGGGCCGGCAGGGGCGTTGCTCGCATGGCGCCACCATCCAGACCTGGATGCGGATGATGGCCGATCCTGGCCTCGATCAGAACCGGCTGGACTGGCTGAACGATGAGGCGGCCACCGGCCGCCATTTGCGGGGCCTGCGGACCGCCAAAGCCTCTGACACTATCTACTTTGTCGGCTGCCTGCCGCACTATGAGGTACTGTTTTCCAAGATCGGCGCACAAGCAGTAGAGATCGCCCAGAGCGCCGTTAAGGTCCTCAACCACCTGGGCATAGAGCCTATCGTCCTGGCCGATGAACGCTGCTGCGGTCATGACCTCCTGTGGGAGGGCGAGCTGGATACCTTTCGCCGCCTGGCAGCCCTCAACGCAGAGAGGCTGCGCGCCACAGGCGCGCAACGGATTGTGACCACTTGCCCCGAGTGCGCCCGTACGCTCAAGCTGGACTACCCGCAGCACGTCGGCGATCTGGGCATGGAGGTGGTGCACATCTCTCACCTAATCGCCGAGAACGAGCTGGGAATCCAGGACCGCGGAGCGAGGAAGGTCACGTACCACGACCCTTGTCGACTGGCCAGGCATATGGACATCCGCGAGGAGCCGCGGCAGGTGCTCTCTGCGCTGGGGAGCGAGGTGGTTGAGATGCAGCACAGTCGCGCGCGAGCGCTCTGCTGCGGCACCAGCGCCTGGACCCATTGCGGCGCAACCGCCAAGCGCCTCCAGGTGGACCGGTTGCGAGAGGCCAAGGAGACCGGCGCCGAGACGCTGGTCACCAGCTGCGCCAAGTGCCAGATTCATTTCAAGTGCGCCCTGGATGACCCTCGCGTGGCCGACGAGTTGAACATCGAGATCAAGGACCTGGTCACGCTGGTGGCAGAGGCAATCGGGTAGCAGGCGAGAGAGGGGTGGAGCTGGGAATGCCGAGAATATCGCGGTACGATACGACTCCCATGAAGAAAGAGTTCATTCACCGCAGAGATCGCGGAGAACGCCGAGTTCCTAAAGCCTACCGTGAGATACTATTCGTTTCCTGTGAGGCTCTGTCAAGAGGCCGCACCTGTTCTCTTTTCCTCTCTGCGTGCTCCGCGGTCAATCCAGTTCTTTCAGTCGAGTCGTGGCAGATTCCGGTCGAGGAGGTGACGAGTGCCAATAGATGATCCACGCATTGGGGTGTTTGTCTGTGACTGCGGCACCAACATCGCCGGCTCCGTCGATACTGACGCGCTGCGGGCGTATGCGGAGGCCCTGCCGGATGTGGTCGTGGCGGTGCGCAATCGCTACACATGCGCCGACCCCGGCCAACAGGAAATCAGACGGGTGGTGGCGGAACAGAAACTCAACCGGGTAGTGGTCGCTTCCTGCTCCCCACGCCTGCACGAGCCCACCTTTCGCGACTGCGTCGCCCAGGCAGGGCTGAACAAGTATCTCTTTGAGATGGCCAATATCCGCGAACATTGTTCCTGGGTTCACATCCAGGACCCCTCGGCCGCCACCAAGAAGGCGCAGGACATTGTCAAGGCGGCCGTAGCCCGGGCCCGCTGGCTCTATCCGCAGGAGGAGGAGCAGCTGCCCGTAACCGACGCCACTCTCATCATTGGCGGCGGCGTCGCCGGAATCCAGGCCGCCCTGGACCTGGCGGATGCCGGTCACCAGGTCTACCTGGTCGAGCAGGAGCCCTCCATTGGCGGCATCATGGCCCAACTGGACAAGACATACCCCACCATGGACTGCAGCATATGAATTCTGGGTCCCAAAATGATGGATTCCGGTCGGCATCCCAACATCGAGCTGATGGCTCACAGCGAAGTGGAAGACGTCTCCGGGTACGTGGGCAACTTTCAGGTGAGGGTGCGCAAGAAAGCCCGTTACGTGGTTGAGGGCGAGTGCACCGCATGCGGCGACTGCGCTCCTGTCTGCCCCATCGTCCGCCCCGACGAATTCCAGATGGGCCTCTCGACCCGTCGCGCCATCTACATCCCCTTCCCCCAGGCTGTTCCGTCAGCCTACCTCATCAACATGGAGGAGTGCCTGGGCGACAACCCGATCGCCTGCGGGAAATGCCTGGAGGCGTGCGACAAAAAGTGCATCGATTTTGACATGCGGGACGAGATAGTCGAGCTGCAGGTGGGGGTGATCATCGTGGCTACCGGGATGGAAGTCTACGACCCTACTCCGCTGGACGAATACGGATACACCAGCCACGAGAATGTCATCAGCACCCTGGAATTCGAGCGCCTGATCTCGGCCGGCGGCCCAACCGAGGGCCACTTTGTACGGCCATCGGATGTCACCCGCCCTAAACGGATCGGCTTTGTCCAGTGTGTGGGCTCACGAACCGCCCTTTCCGGCTCCAACCCGGATGGCAGCAAGGGAAACCCCTACTGCTCCAACATCTGCTGCATGAACACGGTGAAGGACAGCCTGCTGCTCAAAGACCACTACCCAGGCACCGACATCACCGTCTTTTACATAGACATCCGCGCCTTTGGCAAGGGTTTTGAGGACCTGTTCATGCGCTCCAAGGCCGAGGGCGTCAAGTATATTCGGGGCTTGCCGGGCGAGGTGGTGGGCGACCCGGAGACGGGGAACCTGACCGCCTACGTTGAGAACACCACCACCGGCCGGCTGGAGACACACGAGTTCGACCTGCTGGTGCTCTCGCTGGGGGCCATCCCGCGCAAAGAGACCGGTCTGGTCCGCCAGCTGCTTTCCCTCTCGCGCACCAGCGACGGCTTTCTGATGGAAGCACACCCCAAGCTCCGGCCGGTGGACTCACCCACCCGAGGGGTCTATATCGCCGGCTGCGCCGAATCGCCCAAGGACGTCAAGGACTCGGTGACCCAGGCCAGCGCGGCCGCTGCCCGGGCCGGAATCCTGCTCAACTCGCCCAGGATCACTGTCGAGGCCATCACTGCGGTAGTGGACCCGGACCTCTGCAAGAAATGCGGCCTCTGCGCCAAGGTCTGCCCCTTCTCCGCGATTACGTGGCAGAAGGGAGAGGTGGCGCACGTGATCAGCGCCGCCTGCGCCGGCTGCGGCACCTGCGCGGCCGAGTGCACCTTTGACGCCATTACCATGCGACACTTTACCGACCAGCAGATCTACGCTCAGATCGACGCGGTGCTGGAGCAGGATTCCCTCGAAAAGATATTGTGCTTTGCCTGCAACTGGTGCTCCTACGCTGGGGCCGATACGGCCGGCACCTCGCGTTTGCAGTACCCTCCCAACGCGCGGCTCATCCGCACCATGTGCTCCGGCCGGGTCAAGCCCGACTTTGTCTGGTACAGCCTGCAAAAAGGCGCGCCGGTAGTGCTGGTCTCTGGATGCCACTATGCTGACTGCCACTACATCGACGCCAACCGCAACACGGTGCGCCGCGTGGACGCCCTGTGGCAGGGGCTGGAGAAACATGGGGTACGGCCGGAGCGTCTCCAACTGGACTGGTGCAGCGCGGCCGAGGGGCAAAAGTGGGCCAAGATCATGCGCGAGCTGGAAGAGATGCGGGCGGCCGTGACAGTGCAGGAAGCAGAAGAGACCAAGGAAGCTCTCAAGGGCAAGAAAGTGCCGGTCAGCAGCAAGGTGTGGCGATTGAAGGAACCCACGCCGGCCACCATGCGCTGCATGCGGTGCACCCACCAGTGGGCTACTACCTTTGACCTGGCGGTCGATGAGGAGCGGATGTGCCCTGTCTGCCGCAACAACGGTGTCCGGGTGCTGCTGGACGGCTGGGAGTCACAGCGACGATGAAAAAGCAGAATCGCGGCAACTCTGGCGGCGGCGCGGATGACCTCTTCCAGCTGCTCAAGACGGCCTTCGGCCGCTGGTGGAAGCAAATCCTCATCCTGGTCCTCGTCATGGTGGCCTTTGCCCTGGCTGGCAGGCTGACGGTTTGGCACGCCTTTGTCTTCTCGGTCCTGGCAGGTATCTGGCTCGCGGTGCTGGACCGCCGCCGCTAACCGACAAGAGCCCACCTGACTCCGACACCACAGAGGATAGGAGATGGGACCGTCAAGCCGCATGGAAACCTGCCTCGGCCGCTTCACACTCCTCTCCCTGGCGCGTCGAATGGCACGGCCCGAAGAGAGTCTGTCTTGAGCATTTACTGGAAACACGGTAGACTCGGGAGTACTGGGACATGGCTGCTGCACAGCAAGCTCGCCAAGTTACTGAACAGGCTGCCCCACCCCGTTGAGCCTTGCAGCCGCCCGGGCAGCCTGTTCGGTTAGCACACCAGCGTACACGTCGTTGGCCAGCAAGATAGAACATGCTTGATATTGGGAAGCATGCCGCTTGCGGGACAGCGCTGCCGAAGACTCGGATGAGGCGCGAGAACTCATCAACGGTGGCAGTGTGCACCCCACGCCACTGCAGAAACCGTGTCAATCTGATAGCAACGGCAGCGGCCAGATCCTGTCTGCCCTGCCGGAGCAGCAAGACCTCCTGCGCGATCGCACAACCTTCTACGGGAGACAGCTTTCCCGGTGGTCCGTTTGGCAGAGGCCATGTCGTGAGAGGTCGGTCATGACGTCCCGACTCCTACAGCAGGCGATAAGTCTTTCGAAGGCCGGGAAAAACAAAGAGGCCTGTGAGCTACTCGTGCAGGTAATCCGAACCGATCTCCACAACGAGACAGCATGGTTGTGGTACGCGGATACTCTGCCCACCAACGCGGACCGCATCAAGGCGCTGGAGGAATGTCTGTGGCATAACCCGCGTTGCGAGGCTGCACAGAGAGCCTTGGACAAGCTCAAGGACACTCGGGCCACACATGAAAGCACGCGTAGGAACGCGGGAGGTGCTGAGAGGGGACCTCTTCCGAGACGGGTCGTGCCGAACGGGAAACGGAGATCGTGGCGGATGCGGCTGATTGTCGCCGGCGCGCTTCTCGCCGCATGCATTTCTTGTGTGGCGTTGGTAGTTGCGTCCTCAGCCCTTCTGCCAGGCACACGTACGACCGGTGCACCAAACCCAACTGCTGCGGCCGGACCAATTACTGCCGATAGTGCGTCGGGGGTGGTCGAGACAAGACACACCCGGGCGGCCGCCCCTGGCCAGATCGCCTGGTCTCCCGACGGCCAGATCCTGGCAGCGGTGGATTTTGACGGTGTTCATCTTTACGACCCAGGCAATCTGACCGAGTTAGCGGGTTTCGGAGCGCGCGCCGAACGTGCCCTGGCCTTCTCACCAAACGGCCAGCTATTGGCATCTGATTGGGAAGGATGCAGAGTCCGCTTCTGGCGGCTGCCGCAGGGCTCACCAGAAGAAACGTACATCAATCCGGTGGTCGGGAAGGGCGATTCACTGTTCTGTGACGTTGTACACGTGAGTTTCTCGCCTGCGGGCGGTGTTCGTGCCTCATCACGATTGGATAGGAGGGTACATCTTTGGAGCGCTGACGGCCGCCTCATGTTTTCCCTCAAACACCCAGATTTCGTTGCCGTCGCCAGGTTCTCTCCAGGTGGACGAGTGCTAGCATCGGGCGGAGGAGACCATACGGTCAGAATCTGGAGAGCGGACAACGGCCATCTGCTCAACGAACT
>JAUVHW010000368.1 GCA_030593075.1 Ardenticatenales bacterium | reverse complement strand
GCCCTGCCTGGCGCTGCGCAGCATCCCCACACCCATCAGCAGGAGGAACAACGCCCCCCCAAAGGCAATGACTGCCCTGACATAGGATAGTCCTAGCAGCTGCCCGACGCCATAGTACACGGCCACCATCAGCGGGACCTCAACCACTGCGTGGCCTATCGCCACCAGTGCTCCGGCATGGGGCGATTCGCTGCCCTTGCCTATCACTACGGCCGTGATGGGACCCGGCGCCATGACACCGGACAGGGAGACGACTACTGCTTCAAGAAGAAAGATCGAGAGCGCCATGGGCTGTCTCTGCCATCATTGTGTAAGCGCTGTCGCGTCACGGCCGGCCAATCGCTGATGTAGGCCTCTGGATGGTTCGGGCGCGGCCGCGGGCCCGGCCGCTTCGCCACGGGCAGGAACAAGGCCAAGCCGAACCACAGCTGCCCAGCCATGGGCGGCTCGTTGTCTCTCCCGATCAGCTGGTTCCGTATACCTTCAGTGACTCCACCTGCGCGTCCGGCGCGACGAGCATTACGTTTGCCTGGATGTCCTGCAGGTGTTGGTGCACTGCCTGTTCCCCGATACCTGGCGGCGCATAGATCGTAAAGAGAACCTGCCGAGTCTCTGGGGAGATTCGCGTGCGACGGTCGGGGCCGTACAGCACGCTCGACATAATGCCTTGAGCATCCGCTATCATCATGTCGCCTGCTTTCAGCACTTGCTCCTGACCGTTGAGGCGGAGGTAACGTTCACTGCCGTCTGCCACGTCGACTCTGACCGGCATCTGCAGCGCCTCCAGGTCGTGACCGGCCGTCAGAAGCAGATTCTTGAGCTCGGCCATGAACATGGCCCCGACGAGGGTAGCGACGCTGGGAATTGATTTGCCCTTGAGAGCGACCGACTCGAGCTGAAGCTGGACGTGATAGGTCTTCTTGAAGCGTCTATAGTAGGCGTGGTAGGCTTGCAGGGTGGGGAGAGCTCTCAGCGCGGCTCTATCGTAGCCCGCATACTGGGAGCGCAACTGAGCCTCCAACTCTTCCCTACGCCGGTCAAGTGCGGGGTGATGCTCCGGGTTCACCACATCGCGCATTGCCAACACCCCTATCGCTGCTCCGGGATAGGCCGCTTTCCACGCTTCTGATACTATGAACACGTTGACTCCCTCTGTCGCCTCAGCTGCTCGAGTAGTATACCGGGTTCTTGCCTCTTTGTGCTAGTCTGTCGAAAGCGAGCAGGATCAATCAAGCGGCTTGTTGCTCTCTGTACAGCTGTGTCGCCGCGAACAGCGCCATTTCCGCCACACCGCCAGGCTGATCAACGAGCTGATCAGCGCCCGCAAGCCTTATGATTTCCTGCTGTTCCGTGACGAGCGCCACACGCCGCGCAAGCTGGCCGATCGCGTCTATATGGAGGAACGGATCCGCGACTATTCTGTGCAACACCTATGAGCGGCCGGCCGAATGGCCGCACAACCGATCAGCCAGCGGCACGATCGGCGATCAGGAAAGCTATGCGTCTCCCGCCAGCAACGGAGCGAGTTCGCCTGCCCAGGTTCGTATGGCTTCCCAATCCCGGAAGTCGCCCTCCCCTGTTCCTATCGCCTTGATGATGAGGCGGTAGAGGAAAGGTAACCTGTCATATTCTATCCGGCCGGCGAAAAGGCCCACATCGGCCGGCCCTACGATCTCGCGTACCGGGTCCAGGTAAGCTGCCACCGTGCGGCGGTTCTCCTCGTTCTCCTCTTGGCCTCTTGAAGGGCTCGCCGGCCCGCCGCAGGCGGGTTTGGGTGGCTGACAGAACGCCGGCTCCCCGGCAAGATGAGCCAGATCGGGTTTCCGGCCAGGCCCCGAGACCGTGGTGCAGCGTCGGCTGGTTGGACTTTTCGCCGCACTTGGCGTATCCTATCGGTCGTTTTACAGTCTCCTTTTGGGCTTGGCAAGGCGTGTCCCGGCCGAGCCCGGAGGGAAATCGAGACCGGAGGTGCAGGCTCGCGTCTGCTGCTCGAAGCTCTCGCGGGTGTGGAAGGAGACGGCAATGCTCAGAGCCTTGCGCTTGCCAGAAGGCTTCACCGCGCGACCGGCAACTATGGAGGATGCCGAAGCCGTCGCTGACCTGGTGAACGCCTGCTCCATGGAGCTGATTGGAAGGCCGCGTACCGAGACCGGCGAGGTCAGGGCGGATTGGGGGGAACCCGGCCTAAGGCTGGAGAGCGATACGCTGGTCGTTCGTTCGCCGCAGGGCGAGTTCGTGGGCTATGCTGCGATCTGGGACAGCGAACCGCACGTGCGCAAGTATGCCCATGCGCGGGTGCATCCTGAATGGCGGGACCAGGGCATCGGCAGCGTCATCTGCCAGTGGGTCGAGGAGCGGGGCCGGCAGTCAATCGCCAAGGCCCCGGCCTGCGCCCGAGTGGCCCTGGTGCAGGGCACGTTGAGCACCAATGAGGCTGCCCAGGAGCTGCTGAGCCGGCAAGGCTATCACCTGGTGCGCCGCTTCTTTCACCTGGTCATCGAGATGACCGAACCGCCTCCGGCGCCGGCCGTGCCCGAGGGTATCGTCATCCGGCCGTTTGCTCGCGACCGGGAAGCGCGCGCCTTTGTTGCGGCCGTGCACGAGGAATTCATGGATCACTGGGGGTACGTCGAGCGGCCGCTGGAGGAGATGTATCAGGAGTACATGCATACCCTGGATAATCATCCCAACAGCGATCCGTCGCTCTGGTTCGTGGCGGTGGACAGTGACGCGAACGAGATCGCGGGTACCTCGTTGTGCTGGCCCCGGATGCCCGAAGACCCGGACATGGGGTGGATCGATGATCTGGGCGTGCGCCGGCCGTGGCGACGAAAAGGTGGATGAGATTTGTAAACAGTTGGACAAGTTAGAACGGCGCGTCAAGGGATTGGAAGAACGCCACGTTCAGGCGCCGTCACTGACCTGGCTGTTGCAGAACAGGCCGCGCGACACTATCAAATGGGGGCTCTTTTTCCTGGTCATCGCGTTTATGATCCTGGCGTTCGCCGAGCCGCTGCGCCTGTTTATCTTCAACGCCTTTGGGGTAGCACCCTGACCAAGAAAGAGGAAATATTACGAGGTCGTGTACTGGCCCGCATTGACGCGGAGCTTCAGACCT
>JAUVHW010000312.1 GCA_030593075.1 Ardenticatenales bacterium | reverse complement strand
AGACCGGCCGAGTCCCCCATCCAGCCCACCAGCAGCGCAGCGAGGGCGCCCACCAGGAAGTTGATCGCCATATAGACCCCGTTAGCGGTGGCAGGATACTCGCGCCCATACTCCTGCACCATCGCCATGATCACCGGCGTGGTGGCGAACGAAGCCAGGCCAGCCAGGGCGAGGACGGCCAGCACCAGGGGCACCGCCGCCTGGCCGCCCTGGAGAGCCAGGCTGAGCAACAGAAGCAAAGGGGCGCAGAGCAGCGCCACAAAGAGCACCGCTCGCCGGTCAACCCGATCACTCAGCGTGCCGGCCGCCAGCGCCCCGAGCGCCCCCGCCAGCTCCACCGTAGCCAGGGCCACGCCGCCCACCCAGATGCCGCGATCGGCCGAGGCAACAAAAACAGGCAGAAAGGTAGTCAGTGCCGCCCTCGAGAAGGAGCGCAGCACCAGTATCGCCGCCAGCGGGATCATCAGGCGACGCATGGCGCGCCAGGCTTGTCCCAGCGGGGAAACGGGCGCCGCGTTCGGCCGCCGCAAAGGGATCTCCTTGAAACGATAATAGAGCACGGCCGAAGTCGCGACGCCCAGCAACATGACCGGATAGTATCCCTCCAGAGTCAACCAGGAGACGGCCGCCACGGCGAACAGCGGGCCGACCACCCGCGCCAGCTCGCCGCCCGTCATCCAGACGCTCATCCCCTTCCCCACCTGGTTGCCCGAGACCTGCGTTACAAGCACCGGGCCGGGCACGTGGAGCGCGGCCGAACTGAGCCCACTGGCGAGAAGAAGCAGGGCCATCAGGGCATAGCTGGGAGCCAGCCCTATGAGCCCCATGGCGGCCGCGGTCGCGGCCGGCGCCAGGATCACCATCGCCCGCAGGTCGATCCGGTCCGCCCACAAACCGATGAGCGGGTTCAGCAACGATGGCAGCCGGGTATACAGGGTGAGCGAGCCCGCCAGCGTCAGGGAGAGGCTCAACTTGTCAATGAGGAGCGGCAGGAGCGGGTTGAGAAAGGCGGCGAAGGTGTCATGGACAAAGTGACCTCCCGCGATAACGAGTGCCTGCCCCAGATTGAATTGCTCTGCCTCAGGCAGGCCCTCTGGGGGCAATGCGGAGCTGTCTAGGTCCATGATCGTGGTGGCTGCCCGAGGCGGGGCGCGCCTCCCTGGCAGACCCGCTGCCTACCTCTACAGCCTTGGCCGGCCGGCCAGGCGGCGCTTTAGAGCCGCCCACCCGTCCTGCACAACCATCCGGGTGACCTCTAGCGGGCGGACCGGGATTCCGTGAACCGGGAGGTCCAGCTCTTGCTTCTCGCAAACAGTCGACTCGTTGGCCTGGTCGATTTGAGGTTTGAGTTCCATTAGACAGGCGTCCAGCTCATTCGGAGGGGTCACCGCGACCAGAGAGTCGATCTGCGCCATCAGGCTGACCGCGCGCCTTATGCGCTCCTCTGTCTCCTGCGACTCTGCCTGAGAGACGAGACCATACTCGGCCTTGAGCCGGTTGAGCGCCAGGCCGGCCTGGTAGGTAGCAGACGCAATCTCGTCCCTGGTCATCCATCGTGTCTCATAGTTGAGGACGTGTTTCCAGGTCGGCCGCAGCAGCGCCTCGGCGTGAGCCGCCAGCGTCCGGTCGCGCACCCGGTAACCGTGTTTGTCGGGCTCTTCGTACGCCAGGCTCCCCGGATCCAGGAACGGCGCCAGAGGCGAGATAAACGGCCACAGTCGACCGTCCCCATCGCTCCGCCGGAGCAGTTCCTCACAATAGTCGATTGTCTCCATCACCGACCTATAGTCCTGGCCGGGCATCCCGATCATGAAAAAGACGTCCAGCCGCTTGCAGCCCGCGTCCAGGCCTGACTGGAGTGTCTCCTCCATCCGGCGGCCCGGATAGGGCTTGCCCGACAGCTGCCGCACCCGGGGGTCATGGGATTCAAGCGAGACCTCCATGACAAAGTTGGGGATGGCGGCCGCCACCTCCTCGACAAACGATCGAGGTGCAGGGGTAAAGAACTCGATGATCAGTTCCCCCCGGTACCCCTGAATCGCGCGCAGGAATCTCCGGGCATAGTCCATCCCTGCCTGCCGAATGTCGCCCAGGACAAAGACGGGGCCGCGATTGAAGCGGTGGACGCTGCGAATGTCCCTGGCCAGCTCCTCGGGGCTGCGGAATGCCGGCCGCTCGCGGCCAGTGATAAGCCGCGAGGCGGAAGCGGACCCACCGCAAATGACACAGTCGTGGACACACCCCCGGCAGGAGAGGGCGGCCGTGATGGGATAGGTCATCCACTTGGCAAATGGGATGTAGCTGGCCAGGTCCCGGTAGCGGGCGACGGCCTTGACCACCTGCCGGTAGTCGAGCAGAACGTGATCCAGATTGGCGGGAACGTAGGTCTGAGGGTTGGTCCGCAGTTCCCCCTTATTGTCGCGCCAGGTGAGATTGGGCACGTCGGCCGGGTCGCGGCCCGCGGCGACGGCCTCCACCAGTCGGCGCAGCGACTCCTCGGCCGAGTCCCCACGTAGGACGAAATCCACCTGAGGGAAATCCCGGATGATCTCGTGGTGGAAATAGCTGGAGGAAAAGCCGCCAAGAACGACCGGGACCTCAGGATGGTGCCGCTTGACCAGCTTGGCGACCTCCAGAGCGCCATGGGCATGGGGCAGCCAGTGGAGGTCAATCCCGAATAGGAGCGGACTCGACAGTGACGCAACGAGCTTTTCGGCGTCGAACCTCTTAGATTGGAGCATGCGGACCGCCAGATTGATGATGCGCGTCCGATAGCCAAAGCGCTCCAGGTACTCGGCCAGCGCAGCGAACCCGATGGGATACATCTCGAACACGGGCGTCGAGGGGACCAGATCGCTGATGGGTCCCCACAGAGTGGCCCGATGCCGAAAGTCGTATACGGCCGGAGGATGGAGCAGTACTACGTCGGGGTCAAACACGTTAGGGGCCGCTTCCGGCGCCGGTGTCCTCTACAGCACCGGGCAGCGCTCTCCAGGGAAGAAAGGGCGGCACGGAGAAACGCCAAGACGGTCTGTCCGCGGCCGGGTCCTCGTGGCAGCAAGGCCATGCCCTTGTCGGGAGGAGCCAGCTCTCCGGCTCAGTTGATGGCAGATATGCGGAACTCGATAGCGCCATCGGGGGATTCGACAACCACCTGGTCGCCGACACTGTGTCCCATCAGAGCCTTCCCTAACGGGGACGAATAGGAGACAGAAGCTGCCAACGGGTCCGCTTCGGCCGGGCTGACGATGCGATAAGTCTCCGGCCCCTGCTCCCCCTCGACGACAGTCACGCGGCTGCCCAACTGCACTACATCAGTGCCCTCAGGCTCGTCCAGGATCTGGGCCGACGCCAGAAGGCTCTCGATGCGGCGGATACGGCCCGCCACAAAGGAAAACCCCGCACGCGCTTCCTCGAGTTCTGTGACATCCTCTTCCTTCACGCCTTCCGACAGGATGTCACTCAACCAGGCAGCCGCCCTGGGCAATTGCACGGTCTGGAGGTGCTCCAGCTCCTGGCGCAGCTTGCTCTCACCCTCAGGAGTGAGGTGGACTATCCCGTCTGCACCGACTTGCTCGATTGCCACGCGCAACTGCGAACCCGCCCGAGAGGAGCGGAGAGCTGCTACCCGCCGAGAAACCTCTCCCCCCCATTCGTCCCCATCGTCGGAGTCTTCACTCTTCTCATCTTCCATCTCCTCAACCTCGTGCAGGGCCAGGGGCTCCAGCTCCGCTGGAGCCTGCCACCCATCCTCGGTGTCCGGCGCCACGTCCACCCAGACAGGGTTCACGCCAGCAACCAGGAGACCGGCGGAGCAATTCGAGCAGACAATGCTG
>JAUVHW010000226.1 GCA_030593075.1 Ardenticatenales bacterium | reverse complement strand
GCCTTTGACAGCGGATTGCACAGCTGAGGGCGTGAGTACTGCACCATTCTGAGGCGAGCTAGAGAACTGCGAGCAGACAGCATGCCGGTGGCCGAGTCAATGGCAGGCATCGTGAGAGAATACCTGCGGACACTGGTGCTGCGGGGCGTGCCAGTCCGCTATGCTGTCGTTTTTGGCTCTCAAGCAAGCGACGTGGCACACCCGTCGAGCGATATCGATCTGCTGGTCGTGTCACCACTGCTTGACGGCGACCACAGGCGGGAGGATGTCAATCTACTCTGGCGGGTCGCTGCCCACACTGACAGCCGCATCGAGCCCATCGCCGTCGGAGTGCGCCAGTTTGAAGAAGGCGACGGCAGCCCAATAGTCGAGATCGCCCAGCGTGAAGGTACGATTGTCTCCCTCGCCAGGTAGACCGGCCGCACTGCCGCAGACACTGACATTCGTCCTGTCATCGCCCGCACCTCAGGCCAGGCAGGTCGAGCGGTGGGTGGGTGAAGACCCGCCCACGGGGCAGCCAGTCCGCTTCATTCACCGCGTTCTGTTGCATGACTCACGCGAGAAAAGGGTTCATTCACCGCAGAGATCGCGGAGAACACTGAGTTCTTCAGGTCTGCCTTGAGATTCTACTGGTTTCCTGTGAGGCTCTGTCAAGATGTCACACTGGTTCTCTTTTTTCCCTCTGCGGTCTCTGCGTGCTCCGCGGTGAATCCGAACTTATCAGAGGAGTCGTTGCATGATTGACCGCACTACCATCGCTCTGGGGTTCGTCGCCCTGGCATTGGCCGTATTGGCCGGAGCGCGCGGCGGCGCAGAGCTAGCAGCGGCCGGGCTGATAGCTGGCGGCAAGATGCTTCTCAGCGTCGTGCCCCTGCTGCTGGCCGCCTTTCTCGTCGCCGGGTTGGTCCAGGTGTTGCTCAGCAGAGAGGCGATAGACCGCTGGCTGGGAACCGAGTCAGGCGTCCGAGGCATCGTGCTGGCGTGCGTGGCCGGGGCGCTGACCCCGGGCGGGCCCTACGTCTACTACCCCATTGCCGGGGCACTACTGAAATCCGGAGCCAGCCTCGGCGTGCTGGTTGCTTTCGTGTCTGCCAAGAACCTCTGGTCGATCACTCGCCTGCCGTACGAATTCGCCCTGCTGGGGCCGCGTCTGACGATCATCCGCCTGGCGGTGACGCTGATGGTGCCTCCCTTGCTTGGATTCGTGGCCGAATCGCTCTTTGGATCTGCCATCGAGCGCATCCGCGCGGAGGTGGCGTCGTGAGAATGGCGACGATGACGCTGGTGGTTCTGGCGGCCGGGCTGCTGGCATATGCCTGGCGGCGGGGCGACGACAGCCACCGCCGGGGTGTGGCGCAGGGGTGGCGTACTCTATGGCGCAACCTACCTCTGCTGGTCGTGGCCTTTGTCATCACGGGCTACGTGAACGTGCTCGCACCCCAGAAGCTGGTCAGTGCCTGGATCGGCCCTGAATCCGGGTGGTCGGGGCTGCTGGTTGCCGAGGCCGTCGGTATGCTGCTGCCGGGCGGTCCCTACGTCGTCTTTCCTCTGATCGCCGTCCTCTACCAGGCGGGCGCCGGTGTGGGTCCGGCCGTCACCCTGGTGACCAGCTGGGCTACCCAGGCCCTGCTCAGCGTGACCTTTGAACTGCCTTTCATGGGCTGGCGCTTTGCGGCCGTGCGCTGGGGGTTGGGGTTGATGGTTCCCCTGCTGGCTGGCGTCGCGGCGCAACTCCTATTTGGGTGAGGCCCGCACAAGCGACGTTTGACAGGACCCCTGCCTAGCACTATAATCATACAAAATCATAACTCCGGGGAGCTTGTGAAACAGGCTGAGAAGAGGGTGTGGACCCTCGACCCGCGAACCTGATCTGGGTAATGCCAGCGGAGGAAGACACGAGAGCTTCCACCACTGGAAGCTCTTTTTAGTTGATTGGGCAGGATGAAGCGCGCTGTCGTATTCGCCAACGGAGAAATGCCGGAGCCGGCCGCCATCCGGGACCTGCTCCGGCCGGACGATTGGATCGTCGCGGCCGACGGCGGGGCGCGCCACGCACTGGCCTGCGGCCGCCCGCCGGACCTGGTCATCGGAGACCTGGACTCGCTACCTCCCCACGTGCAGGCCGAGCTGGAGGCCGCGGGGGCCGAGTTCCGGTCCTATCCGGCCGAGAAGGACGAGACGGACCTGGAGCTGGCGCTGCTGCACATCGCCGCCAACGGTGCTACGGCCGCCATCATAGTGGGTGCCCTGGGAGGTCGGCTGGACCAGACCCTGGCCAACGTACAGCTGCTGGCGCGACCAGAACTGCAGCCTCTCGACCTCCAGATAGTGGACCGGCACCAGACCGCTTGCCTCATATACAGAGAGGCAACCATCCATGGCGCGGCCGGCGACCGGGTCTCCCTTATCCCGCTGGGTGGAGACGCAGAGGGAGTGCGCACCAGCGGGCTGGCCTGGCCGCTGAGAGACGGAACGTTGCGCTTCGGAGAGGGGCGCGGCGTGAGCAACGTCATGACCGGCGCGACGGCGCGCGTCCAACTGGCGGCCGGGCGCCTGCTTTGCATCCACTCCAATCAGCGAACCGACTTGATTTCAAGGAGGGAGCAACCATGAGAAAGAAGTTACTTGCACTGGCCCTATGGGCGCTGGCTCTGCTGGCGTCCTGCGGCCCCAAAGAACCAGCCGTGGTGCGGCTGATGTCCCACGACAGCTTTGGCGTAAGCGAAGAGGTGCTGCAGGCCTTCGAGGAAGAGCACGGCATCACCGTCCAACTGCTCCCGTCGGGAGACACCGGCGCGGCTCTCAACCAGGCCATCCTCAGCAAGGATGATCCCCTCGCGGATGTCTTTTTCGGGGTCGATAACACCTTCCTGAGCCGCGCACTGGAGGCAGGCATCTTTGAACCCTACGACGCCCCATCTGTGGAGAAGGTGCCCGAGCAGTTCAGACTGGACCCTGAGAACCGGCTGCTGCCCGTGGACTATGGCGACGTCTGTTTGAACTACGACAAGGCCTGGTTTGCGGAACACGACCAGGCTCCGCCTTCCAGCCTGGAAGACCTCACCAGGCCAGAATATGCCGGCCTTCTGGTGGTAGAGAACCCCGCCACCTCCTCGCCTGGGCTGGCTTTCTTGCTGGCGACCATCGGTCGCTTTGGCACCGACGGATACCTGGACTATTGGGCCGAGCTGCGCAGCAACCGCGTGCTGGTCACCGACGGCTGGGAGGAAGCCTACTGGGGGCAATTCAGCGCCGCCTCGGACGGTGACCGCCCGATCGTGGTCAGCTACGCCAGCAGCCCTCCGGCCGAGGTCTACTTTTCCGAAGAGGCACTGACCGAGGCCCCCACGGCCGCCGTCCTGGCGGACGAGACCTGCTTCCGGCAGATCGAGTTCGTCGGCATCCTGGCGGGAGCCGAGCACCGGGATGCGGCCGAGAAGCTGGTCGATTTCATGCTGAGTCGGCAGTTCCAAGAGGACATCCCGCTGCAGATGTTCGTCTTTCCCGTCAACCCGGACGCCCAACTGCCTGACGTCTTTGTGCGCTACGCCGAGATACCCAGCCAGCCTGCCACCGTAGATCCGGCCGCCATCGAGGCGAACCGGGAGAGGTGGATTGAGGATTGGACGACCACCGTGCTAAGATAGTGCACCGCCGCATCCTCTACCTGGTCCCCCTCGCCTTCCTGATCGTCTTTTTCTTCCACCCTCTCCTTGCCATTCTCAGGGTCAGCCTGTTCCCGGAAGGCCAGTTGGCGCTGGAAGCGCTGGGGGAACTGGTCACCCGGCCCTACTATGCTGGAACGGTCTGGTTCACCACCTGGCAGGCCGCTCTCTCCACGCTCCTCACTCTGCTGCTCGGCCTGCCCGGTGCCTACCTCTTTGGCCGCTTTCGCTTCCCGGGCAAGCAGCTGCTCAAGGCCCTCACCACCATCCCCTTTGTCATGCCCACGGTTGTCGTTGGCGCTGCCTTTCGCGCCCTCCTTGGACCCCACGGCCGGCTCAACACCCTGCTTCAAGCGCTCCTGGGGCTGGATGCTCCCCCCATCCAGATGGAGCGCACCATCTGGCTCATCTTGCTGGCCCACGTCTTTTACAACTATACCGTCGTCATTCGAATCGTGGGCGGCTATTGGGCCAATCTGAGCCGCCACACCGAGGAGGCAGCCGCAGTGCTGGGCGCGAACCGGCGCCAGGCCTTCTGGCACGTGACCCTGCCGGCCCTGGCTCCCGCGCTGCTGGCGGCTGCGTTGCTCATCTTTCTCTTTACCTTCACCAGCTTTGGCGTCATACTCATCCTCGGCGGCCCGGGGTTCTCCACTCTGGAGACCGAGATCTACCGGCAGGCGGTAGTATTCCTCAAGTTCCCGGTGGCGGCCGCGCTCTCTGTCCTGCAGATCGCCTTCACCTACCTCATCATGCTGGCCTACACCCACTTTCAGCGGCGGATTGCGGTCCCGCTCCGCTTCCAGTCGCAGCGCCAGACCTTGCGTCGCCCCAGCACCGGCCGGGAGAGGCTGCTGGTGGCGCTCAACGTCGCGTTCATGCTTGTGTTGCTGGTGACGCCTTTGCTGGCGCTGGTGGAGCGCTCCTTCGCCGGCGCCGGCGGCCGCTTCACCCTGGATTACTATGCCGAGCTGCCGATCAACCGGCGAGGGTCGGTGCTGCACGTTCCGCCCCTGCAGGTGGTAGGCAACTCGGTCCGGTACGCGCTGGGGACGATGGTCCTGGCGACGGCCCTGGGGACGCTGAGCGCCTGGCAGCTCACCAGCCCCAGCCCTAGGGTCGCTCGCCGACCCCAAGGCGGCAGCCGCTGGACAAGATGGCTCGATTCCTTGGTGATGCTGCCGCTGGGTGTCTCGGCCGTAACCCTCGGCTTTGGCTACATCGTCGCGCTCGGCCGGTTGCGCACCTCCCCCTTCCTCATCCCCCTGGCCCACACGCTCATCGCGTTCCCCTTTGTAGTCCGCAGCATACTGCCCGTGCTGCGCGGCATCCACCCCAACTTGCGCGAGGCGGCCGCCATGCTGGGAGCTTCGCCCGACCGGGTCTGGCTAGAGATCGACCTGCCCATCGTCGGCCGGGCGCTGCTGGTGGGCGCCGTCTTTTCCTTTACCATCTCGATGGGGGAGTTTGGCGCCACCTCGTTCATCGCCCGGCCGGGCGGGTCCTCCACCACCCTGCCGATTGCCATCAACCGCTTCCTTGGGCAGCCGGGAGCGCTCAACTTTGGACAGGCGGTCGCTCTCAGCACCATCCTCATGTGCGTCTGCGCGGTGGGCTTTCTGTTCATCGAGCGTTTTCGCTACGGCGAGATCGGGGAGTTCTGAACAGGATGTCTACAACGCCGCCCGCCCAGAGTGACCGGCCGCTGCTGGAGATCAGCGGCCTCTGCAAGAACTTTGGCCAGACCGTCGCCGTGGACGACGTGAGCCTCGCCGTCGCCGAAGGGGAGATCGTCTGCTTGCTGGGCCCGAGCGGCTGCGGCAAGACCACGCTGCTGAGGCTCATAGCCGGACTGGAGACG
>JAUVHW010000103.1 GCA_030593075.1 Ardenticatenales bacterium | reverse complement strand
TGTGGATGGCGATAGTGGCTGACGTTGGCGCGACGCTGGCGGTGGTGCTGAACGGCATGCGGCTGCGCCGGATGGGAGCGCGTGCGGCCGTTGCAAGGTAGACTTGGTCTGGCCAGGAGAGTAGGCGCATGGTAGTTGAGTGGTTCGAGAACGCGCACCCCGTATTGCAGGCGTTGATGGCCACCGGTTTTACCTGGTTCCTGACCGCTTTGGGAGCCGGCCTGGTTTTCTTTTTCAGAAGTATCAACCGGACGGTGCTGGACAGCATGCTTGGATTCGCGGCCGGCGTCATGATCGCTGCCAGCTTTTGGTCGCTGTTGGCGCCGGCCATAGAAATGGCTGAGGAAGGAGACCTTCCTTCCTGGATTCCTGCTACTGCCGGTTTCCTGCTGGGAGGAGCCTTCCTCTGGTTGGTTGACCAGTTGCTGCCGCACCTCCACCTGGGACTGCCTCTGGAAGAAGCCGAGGGCGTGAAGACCAGCTGGCGCAGGAGCGTCCTGCTGGTGCTGGCAATAACCTTGCACAACATACCGGAGGGGCTGGCCGTGGGCGTCGCTTTTGGGGCATTGGGCGCCAATCTGCCTTCGGCCACGCTGGCTGGAGCAGTCACCCTGGCTCTGGGTATTGGGATCCAGAATTTCCCGGAGGGCGCCGCCGTTTCGGTCCCCCTGCGAAGGGAGGGGGTGTCCCGTCTGAAGAGCTTCTGGTATGGGCAGTTGTCGGGAACGGTAGAACCTGTGGCAGGCGTTCTCGGAGCCGCAGCTGTCATCTTGATGCGGCCCATTTTGCCCTATGCCCTGGCCTTTGCGGCCGGGGCAATGATCTACGTGGTGGTCGAAGAACTGATACCCGAATCGCAGCTCGAGAAGAGCACGGACATTGCTACCATTGGCGCGATGCTTGGCTTTGCGGTCATGATGACGCTGGATGTCGCTTTGGGCTAGTGCTGATCCGTCTTCTCGGTCTGCAGCGGCTAGCGGTGGGCAGACGAACTCAAGAAAGCAATGCGACGACAATAGGAGGCACAAATGGCAATCTTCAAAGCGACTGACGTCATTGAAATGGCGCTGGAAATCGAAAAGAGCGGCGAGGTCTTCTACCGCGCGGTGGCGGGCAAGGTGGAGTCGCCAGAAGTGCGGGCGCTCTTTGAGGACTTGGCCGAGCAGGAGGTCTTGCACCATGCGGCCTTTGAGAAGATGTCCAAGACCACCTGGGATCGGTCGCTGACGCCCGCTGAACAATGGGACGACTACCTGATGTACCTGCAGGCCACCGTGCAGAGCGCCTTCTTTGAGGGGCAGGACCAGGCCCTGGCCCTTGCTGATCAGGTCTCCGATGAAGGTGAGGCCCTGCGCATGGCGATGGACTTTGAGAAGGAGACCATGCTGTTCTTCCACGACCTCCGCGACATGGTCTCGGCGGATGACAGAAAGACACTCAAGCGCATCATTGATGAGGAAAAGTCGCATCTGGTGCGATTGGCCCGGATGCTTGACTGAGTGCTGGCTGGAAGGAGGCTGAACGTGGACCCACTCGTGCTGGCCCGGTTGCAGTTCGCCGTCACCACGGTCTACCATTTCCTTTTTGTCCCTCTCACGCTGGGCCTCTCCATCTTGGTCGCTACCATGGAGACACTGTACGTTCGCAGCGGCGACGAGACCTACAAGCGCATGACAAAGTTCTGGGGCCAGCTTTTCCTCATCAACTTTGCGATGGGCGTGGCCACCGGCATCGTTCAGGAGTTCCAGTTCGGCATGAACTGGTCCGAGTACTCTCGTTTTGTGGGCGATGTGTTTGGCGCACCGCTGGCTATCGAGGCCCTGCTGGCCTTTTTCATGGAGTCCACCTTCCTGGGGGTCTGGGTGTTTGGCTGGGAGAAGCTCTCCAGCAAAGTGCACCTGGCTGCCATCTGGTTGGTGGCGATCGGTTCCAACCTGTCCGCTCTCTGGATTCTGATTGCCAACTCTTTCATGCACGAACCGGTCGGCTATGCCATCAACCAGGCGACCGGCCGCGCTGAGATGACCGACTTTGTCGCTTTGGTGACCAATCCTCACGTCTGGCTGCAGTTCCCCCACGTCTTTGCCTCTGGGATCACCACGGCCGCCATGTTTGTCCTTGGCATCAGTGCCTACCACCTGGCCAGGAGAACCAAGGAGAGTGACCTGTTCCGCCGCTCCTTCCGCTTGGCCGCCCTTTATGGCTCCATCGGCGTCCTGTTGGTAGGCGGAATAGGGCATGCCCAGGGGCAGCACATGGTGGCGACCCAGCCCATGAAGATGGCTGCGGCCGAAGCGCTGTGGGAAAGCGAGGACCCGGCCGATCTCTCCCTCATTGCCTTTTTCAATGAGAGGAAACAGGAGGATGTCTGGGCCCTCAGACTCCCCAGAATGCTCAGTTTCATGTCCTACAACTCCTTTGAAGGAGAGGTCAGGGGGATCAAGGACCTTCAGGCCCAATACGAGCAGGAATATGGGCCTGGCGATTACGTACCGCCTGTCTTTCTGACCTTCTGGAGTTTCCGGCTGATGGTGGGCACTGGAGTTGCGATGGTCGTGCTGCTGCTCTATGCTCTCTACCTTGCGCAGAAGGGACAGCTGGAGAACAAGGCCTGGTTCCTGAAACTGCTGACCCCGGCGCTCTTGCTGCCCTACATAGCCAACAGCTGCGGCTGGTTACTGACCGAATTGGGCCGCCAGCCGTGGATTGTGTTTGGACTGATGAAGACGGCCGACGCGGTGTCGCCTAACGTCCCGGCAGGGACGGTGCTCGCCTCCCTGATTGGCTTTGCCGTTGTTTATGGCGCACTGATAGTCGTCGACGTCTACCTGCTGGCCAAGTACGCTAGACGAGTAGAGACTGAGGAGTCGGCGGAGGCGTGACGTGGATCTGAATACGGTCTGGTTCATCCTGATTGCGGTGCTGTTCACCGGGTTCTTCTTTCTGGAAGGATTCGACTATGGAGTGGGAATCCTGTTGCCTTTCCTGGCCAAGAAGGACGAGGAGCGCCGTGTTCTCATTAACGCCATCGGCCCGTTCTGGGATGGCAACGAGGTCTGGCTGATTACGGCCGGTGGCGCGATCTTTGCTGCCTTTCCCAGCTGGTACGCTACCATGTTCAGCGGGTTCTACCTGGCGCTGTTCCTGATGCTGCTGGCCCTCATCTTTCGGGCGGTGGGGTTCGAGTTCCGCAGCAAAGTGGAGAACCCGCGCTGGCGCAGCGCATGGGACTGGGCTATCTTCTTGGGCAGCCTCCTGCCGGCGTTGCTGTGGGGCGTTGTGATTGGAAACCTGATGCGGGGCGTCGCAATAGACGCCGACATGAACTACGCTGGCGGGCTGGTGCCGCTTCTGAACCCGTTCTCCTTGCTGGGCGGGCTTGTCTTTGTCTCCCTCTTTACCTTGCACGGTGCCAGCTTTCTGAGCCTCAAGATCGGGGCTCCGCTGGTAGAGCGAGCGCAGGCAGTAGCGAGAAGGCTTTGGATTCCCGCCGTGGTATTGACCGTTCTCTTTGTGGTCTCGGGTTTCTTTGCCACCGACATCTTGAGCAAGTCTGGCGCGATTCTGGCTGCTCTTCTGGCGGCCGTGGCGCTGCTGGCCGTGGGCTGGCTCCAGAAGCGGCGGCAGGATGGATGGGCGTTTGTGATGACGGGCCTGACCATCGCGTTTGCGACCATCATGGTGTTTGTGGGCCTCTTCCCACGGGTGATGATCTCTACCCTGAATGATGGTTGGAGCCTGACTATTTACAATGCGTCCTCGAGCGACTATACGCTCAGGGTGATGACCATCGTGGCCCTCGTCTTTGTGCCCATCGTGCTCTTGTACCAGGGCTGGAGCTACTATGTCTTTCGTCAGCGGGTGGGCACAGAGACAGAGCTAGAGTATTAGGCGGCGGCTCAACTTCTGGGGTGCGATCCAATCGTGCCCTTGCTTCTCTGTCATGAACCTGGATAAGCGGCTCCTGCGCCAGGCGGAGGCTGCGCGGTTCGATTTGCTCCTGACTGTAGGACTGGGCCTGCTAGCCGGCGTCATGCTGGTACTGCAGGCCCTTTGCCTTAGCCGCATAGTCAGTAGCGTTTTCCTTGGTCGGGCCACTCTGAGCGGCGTCATGCCGCTCCTGGTCACTTTGCTGGGGCTGGCGCTGGTTCGGGCCGGGCTCTCCTGGGGAAGTGAGGCAGCCGCCCACCGAGCGGCCGGCCAGGTCAAGAGCCAGCTGCGCGAACGACTCTCCGCCCACCTACTGGCGCTGGGACCGGCGTATGCCCGAGGCGAGCGCACCGGGGAACTGACCAACACTGCGACCGAGGGAATTGAAGCGCTGGACGCCTACGTGCGCCAGTATCTGCCCCAACTTGCCTTGGCGGCCCTGATCCCCGCCGCCATTCTGGTGTTTGTCTTTCCGCTGGACCCGCTGTCCGGTGTCATTCTGCTGATCACCGCCCCTCTGATCCCCTTCTTTATGAGCCTGATCGGCAACCTGGCAGACGCGCTCACCCGCAAGCAGTGGACGCTGCTCAGCAGGATGAGCGCCCACTTTCTGGACGTGCTGCAAGGTCTGACCACCCTCAAGCTGTTGGGGCGGAGCCGTGACCAGGTCGATGTTATTGCCCGGACCAGCGACAGCTTCCGCCGAGTGACCATGGGAGTGTTGCGGGTTGCCTTTCTCTCGGCGCTGGTGCTGGAGATGCTGGCGACCATCAGCACGGCCGTCGTAGCGGTGCAAATCGGCCTGCGTTTGCTGTACGGCTACCTGGACTTTGAGCAAGCCTTCTTTGTCTTGTTGCTGGCCCCCGAGTTCTACTTGCCGCTGCGGATGCTGGGCACTCGTTTTCACGCCGGCATGTCGGGAGTGGCGGCCGCCCAACGGATATTCGAGGTGCTGGAGACGCCGGTCAAACCAGCCCCCCAGGCGCGCGAGGTGGATGCCGCGCTCCGCGCCCCTCTGCGCCGGGCGCTGCAGGATGGTGTCGTTTTCACCGACGTTCACTATGCCTACGAAGACGGCCGACGGCCGGCCCTCGCTGGCTTAAACCTGCAGCTCCAACCTGGCCTGAGAACGGCGTTGGTGGGCCCCAGTGGAGCTGGCAAGAGCACCGTCGCCCATCTGTTGCTGCGTTTCCTCGAGCCGGATCAGGGAAGCATCACCGCGGGGGGCATCCCCCTCGATCAGGTGCCGGCAGCAGAGTGGCGGGCGCAAATCGCGTGGGTGCCGCAGAACCCGTATCTCTTTCACACCACGGTGCTGGAGAACCTGCGGTTGGCCCGGCCGGAAGCGAGCCGGGACCAGATCGTCCGGGCCTCTCAGCAGGCCCATGCTCACTCTTTCATTCAGGAGCTTCCGCAGGGCTACGACACGGTCATCGGTGAGCGGGGGGGCCGTCTCAGTGGCGGGGAGGCGCAGCGAGTCGCGCTGGCTCGCGCCTTCCTCAAGGATGCTCCCATGCTCATCTTGGACGAAGCCACCGCCAACCTTGATCCTCAGCACGAGAGCCTCATCCAGGAGTCCATCGAGCGGCTGCTGCGCGGCCGCACCGCGCTCATCATTGCCCATCGGCTCGGTACGGTCACGACCGCGGACCAGATCGTGGTGATGCGGGCCGGCCGGGTGGCGGAGAGCGGCACCCACGCCAGCTTGATGCGACAGAACGGCGTCTACCAGCAGCTGGTGATGGCCTACCAGTGGTAGCAGTGTTAGATGGGTCAGACCGGCCGAGCCGGCGCAAGCGCGTGGCCTCGGAGAGCGAATGGCAATGCAGCGGCCTCACCACCCGATGGAACGAATAGGAGCGGTGCGGAATAGCACGGGGCACCGGCTCGGGCCATCTGTTGAAGTGGTGCGGCCGGCAGACAGCGCAGGCGGGTTGGCCGTATTCCTGCGTCTGCTCCGGTTGGCCGCCCCATTCTGGCGCGGCATAGCCCTGGCAACCATCGCGGGCTTTGCCACCGTCGCCAGCAGCGTGGGGCTGATGACCACCTCCGCCTACATCATCGCCAAGGCTGCTCTGCGCCCTTCCATAGCCGAACTGCAGGTTGCCATTGTGGGGGTGCGTTTCTTCGGCATTGCCCGGGGCCTCTTTCGCTACCTGGAGCGCAACCTCTCCCACGACGTCAATTTCCGCCTGCTGGCCCGCCTGCGCGTCTGGTTCTACCGTGCCCTGGAGCCGCTGGCCCCGGCGCGGCTCATGCAGTACCGCAGCGGCGACCTGCTGAGCCGCATCGTGGCCGACATCGAAACGCTGGAGGACCTCTACGTTCGAGTCCTGGCTCCACCTCTCGTTGCCGTGCTGGTTGGCGGGTCGATGTGGTTCTTCATGGGGGCCTTGGCCCCGGCACTGGCTATCACCTTGCTGGTTGCTCTGGCTCTGACCGGGGTTGCGCTGCCCATCCTCGCCCGCCGAATGGGCCGGCCGGCCGGACAGGGAATGGTGCGGGTTCGGTCGGAACTGACCGCGGCGATGGTGGATGGTGTCCAAGGTGTTGCCGACCTGCTGGCTTTCGGGTATGGCTCCCGGCACCAGGAACGCATCAAGGAGCTGGGGCGGCAGCTGGCTGGGCTGCAGCAGCGAATGGGCTGGATCACGGGCCTGCAGGGCGCCCTCTCCGGGCTCCTGATGAACCTGGCAACCATCGCGGTGCTGGTGGTCGCCATCCCCGGGGTCCGCTCGGCCGAACTTGACGGCATAGTGCTGGCGGTGCTCGTCCTGGCGGTGATCTCTAGCTTTGAGGCAGTGCTGCCGCTGCCGGCCGCCTTCCAGCATTTGGACAGCAGCTTGACTGCGGGCCGCCGGCTGTTTGAGATTGTGGACGCCGAACCGGCCGTGAGGAGCGGGCGCGGCCCGGTTGCGGTGCCTGACCGTGATTCAGGCCCGTCCCTGCGGGTGCAGAACCTCACCTTCCGCTACACTCAAGAACAGCCGCTTGCTCTGGCTGGGCTGGATTTCGCACTCGCGGCCGGCGGCCGGCTGGCCGTCGTTGGTCCCACTGGCGCGGGCAAATCCACGCTGGTCAACCTGCTGCTCCGTTTCTGGGACTATGAGCAAGGTCGCGTCGAGGTGGACGGCAGAGAGATACGCGACTATTGCGAGGAAGAACTGCGGAGCATCATCGGGGTGGTCTCCCAGCACACGCACCTTTTCAATGCCACGGTGCGAGAGAACTTGCTGATGGCTCGGCCGGAGGCCGGTGAGGAAGATATCATGCGCGCCGCAGAACAGGCCCGCCTTCACCAGTTCGTCTTGTCACTCCCAGAGGGGTATGACACCTGGGTTGGTGAACAGGGGCTGCGTTTGAGTGCCGGCGAGCGTCAGCGGCTTGCCATTGCCCGCACCATGATCAAGGACGCTCCTATCCTGGTTCTGGACGAGGCCACCGCCAACCTGGATGCTGTGACCGAACAGGAGGTCATGCAGGAGCTTCTTGCCCTGATGCACGGCAGAACCACTCTCATCGTCACCCACCGCCTGGTGGGGCTGGAGGCTGTCGATGAGATTCTGGTGCTGCGCGCGGGACGGGTTGCGGAGCGCGGCCGGCACCACGAGTTGATGCAGTTGCGGGGGCTGTACTGCCAGATGTGGGAGCTGCAGAGCCAGGCCCTGAGCTAGTTGCCTGGCCGGTCCACCACAGGCGCGTTTCGGTGGCTGACAGAGCGTTGGCTCCCCACCAGGACGCGGCAGATGGGGCTTTCGGCGAGGCTTCTAGACAGCGGGGGCGTCTCGCTCCAATAATCGCAGGATGACTAGCGGTATCAAGGTCGCAGCCGCGTATACCAGACCGCTGACGGCCATTAGCGGGGGGCTGGGCAGTAGGTGGCTGGCGACCAGCCCGACCAGCGCGCCGGTGGCCAGAACGAGCTGCAGGTAGGCCAGGCGGCGCGCGGCCGGCGGATAGCAGGTCCCCAGCGGCAGCCAAATCAGAGGCTCGGCTGCTGTGGAGCTCCGGCCGGCGTCCAACTGGAGCATCATGGGCCACAGCGTGTAGAGGACGGCCCAGAAAGATACGCACACCCAGCCAAGCTGAGCCAGGTGGACGTGGGAGAGCAGAATGGGGTTCTTGCCGGCCGGGATCGTCGGTGTGTGCGAGGCGATGAGCGCGTTCCCCGCCGCGGACGCCGCCAGCAGCCCCATCAACCCTACCGTGGCAAAGAGCAAGCTCAGTGAACCAGGGTTGCGGGCCAGTCGTCGAACGTAGACCAGGTTGACGACAAAGACGCCCACCAGGAGGACGAGTGCTGATACCTGCATCAGCGCTCGCGAATCCAGCAGTATGACTGGCAGAAAGAACAGCACGCCGCCGACCAGCAGATAGTACCACCAATCAAAGATGCGCTGCTCGCGCGGAGATAGGCCTCCATTTGCCTCGGCGTGGAGGTAGAGAAACCCGGTGAAGGTGAGCGTCAGCGGGAATGACGCGCCCAGGAAAACCGTCGCCGGCCGGAGAAAGCCGGGGATGAAGGGGAAGCCGGGCCAGGCCTCCTTCCAGCCCAGGGCTGTCAGCCCCACGGCCGCCACCAGCAAAAAGAACGTGTCCGTGACAAAGAATCGCAACGCCACCTGTTGCCATATCTGGCGCAGCGTGAATCCACGCCAGATCCGGTATCCGTGCTGCAGCACCGTTGACCCAAGGGCGACCCCGGCCAGAACCTTGGGCCATCCCACGGCCGTCAGTTCGCTGATCACGCACAAGCAGCTGGCCCCAACGGCCGCTACCAGCATTCCTCGCTGCTCGCGCAGGTCGAGCTCTGGCAGCCGCTCAGGCGAACGGCTGAGGATGGCATGAAAGAGCATCACGGAGAACGCGGCAAAAGAGAAGAAGAAAATGTAGGGAGGCAGGAGCCTGGTGCGGGGAGACAGATGGACGAACGCCCCAGCCAGGACCGACAGGAAAAGGCAGATTGTGCTGACGGTAGCGTAGGTGCGGAACGTACGCGCGTGGGAGTAGGGTCTGCTCTCCATGGTGGCCCGATAAGTGGTGTTCAGGAGCGAGATTGGCTCACTGCCTGACAGGGGTAATGGTGGGATGGGTGCTGACTGTGGGGCCGGGTCCTTGGCTCGCCGACTCTCGGCTCGGTTGCCGGGTCAAGCCTGCACCACACTGCGGAGGGTCGTGAGCCGGCAGACGGTCGACGCCTCACGCTGCCTGGGCCGCTGGCTCCGGCCGCACGCCCGCCATAATCAGGCCAAGCTGCTCCGGCGTGGCCTCCTGGCAGTCCACCACGCCCATGATCTGCCCCTCGTAGATTACCGCTATCCGGTTCGAGAGAGCGAGGATTTCGTCCAGGTCCTCGGAAATCAGCAGGATGGCGGTTCCTTCCCGGCGCTGCTCCAGGAGACGCGCATGAACGTACTCGGTCGCTCCGATGTCCAGGCCGCGGGTAGGCTGGGCAGCAATCAGGACACGCGGCTGGCGCGAGAGCTCCCGCGCCAGCACTACCTTCTGGATGTTGCCGCCCGATAGGTTCTTGGCTGGTGTCTCGCGGGACGGGGTCTTGACCTGGAACCTCTTTATGAGCTTGTCAGCATAACTGGCGATTACTCGGAGGATGAGGAGGCCGCGACGGGAGAATGGCTCCTTGTGATGGTCCCGTAGTATCATGTTCTCGGCCACAGAAAAGTCCTGAATCATGCCGTCCTTCATCCGCTCCTCGGGAATGTAGGCAAGCATCTGCTCGGTGAGAGCTCCCGGTGAATGGCCGGTGACATCCTTACCCTCCAGAAAGACTTGCCCCCCGGTGAGCGGCCGCAGACCGGTGATGACCTGGGCCAGTTCTCGCTGACCGTTGCCCGAAACGCCCGCCAGCCCCACGATCTCTCCAGAATGGACTTCCAGGTCAACGCCGCGCAGAGCTGGGGTCTCGCGGTCACTCTGGGCGCGAAGATCCTTGAGGGACAGCCTGACCTTGGCCCGTTCTACGTCGGCGCGCTCCGGTTTCATGGTGACCTCACGCCCGACCATCATCCGCGCCAGGCTGGCTTTGGTGGCGCCCTCCGTGGGGCAGCTACCGATGCGCCGGCCGTCGCGCAGCACCGTGACACGATTGCTGATGTCTATGACCTCATGCAGCTTGTGAGAGATAAAGATGATGGCGTGGCCGTCCTTGACCATCTGGCGGATGGTGGCAAAGAACTCGTCCACTTCTTGTGGGGTAAGAACGGCGGTGGGCTCGTCGAGGATGAGCAAGGCAGCGCCCCGGTAGAGGGCCTTGAGGATCTCGACGCGCTGCTTCTGACCGACGGCCAGCTGCCAGATACAGGCGTCGGGATCGACCTGAAGGCCATAGATCTCGGCCAACTCAAGGATGCGCCTGGACACTCGATCCAGGTCAGTGAGCGGCTCGGTTGAAGAGGGCAGACCCAGGGCCACATTCTCGGCCACCGTCAGTGATTCGACCAGCATAAAGTGCTGGTGGATCATGCCGATGCCCAGTTCAATTGCGTCAACCGGGGACTCGATGTTGACCGGTTTGCCGTTGATTTTGATCTCGCCTTCGTCGGGACGATACATGCCATAGAGGACCTTCATCAAGGTGCTCTTGCCGGCTCCGTTCTCGCCCAGCAAGGCATGGACTTCGCCCGAGCACACGTCAAGATCGACACGGTCGTTAGCCAGCACGCCCGGGAAGCGTTTCGAGATCCCCTCCATCTCCAGACGGGAGATCTTTGGACGGCCAGATGGGAGAAGGTCGCTATCTGCCATGGTCTGCTCCTGGTGATTGATGCGTGGCACGTGAGCGCTCCCGGCCTGGGAGCGGAGCACGCGCCACGCAAATCGCTATCTGCTGTTACTCGCCCAGGTTGATGGTGATGCTGCCATCGACGATGCCCTGGACGGTCTCGTCGGCCGCAGCCTGTACGTCGGCCGGCATCTCAAAGTCTGGATTGTACTCCATCACCAGGCCGCCGTTCTTCAGGGTGATAGAGTAGGCTTTGCCGCCATAGGTACTCTCGGCAATCAGCGCTATCATCTCATCCAGCACGACGGTCCAGTCGTAGACCTGGTTGGCGACTACGATGTCTGGAGCTAGTCTTGTCTGGCTTGCCTGGGTGCCCAGCCAGAGCACGCCATTCTCCTCGGCGACGCCGATGGCGCCGACGACCATCTGGGCG
>JAUVHW010000230.1 GCA_030593075.1 Ardenticatenales bacterium | reverse complement strand
ACGCCATGAACTATATCAAGGACTATCGCCAGCGGCAGCGCAAGTAGGGCATTCCTGGGCGCAGCGTACTTAGGCCCGGCGCCCGAGGTTGACAGGAACGGGAGACAGGAATATACTATCAATGTATCGGCTATCAGGCATTGGCCCGGGCTGGCGTCTCTCTTGAATTGCCCGAGCCGCTGGGCGCTCCATCTGGGTCATGCACCTGGGCCAGAGTGCCGGTTTTGCTGTCTGAGCCTCTCCTGATATTAGGGCCTTTGTCTGGAAAGCCCCGGCAGGGGCATCCCTGGTGTTGATGGCCGTCGTTGCGGCCGATGATCAGGACTGGCTCTTGAAACAGAGGTCATTGCCGGTCGGCCGGAACGAGAAGCGGTGGGCCTGCGCCTATTGCCGCTGGGGCCACTATATACAGACGCCTGACCGATCTCCAGGCGCGGATTCACGCGGCTCTCCAATCAGCTGAGCTACCTGGGAGGCGCCATGACTGCCATCTTTTTTGCCACTGACGTGCACGGCTCGGACATCTGCTGGAAAAAGTTCGTCAACGCGGGCAAGTTCTACGAGGCGGACATTATCGTCCTGGGCGGCGACATGACCGGCAAGGCCATCGTTCCCATCATCCACCAGGGGGGAGATACCTACAAGGCGGTGTTGCTGGAACAAGAGTCCATCTTGCGCGGCGAAGAAGAGGTGGAGGAGATGGTGCAGAGCATCAAGAGCCGCGGGTATTACCCTTATCGCACCACCCCCGACGAAGTAGCCGAACTGAGTGCCACACCCGGCCGCGTAGATGAGATATTTGCGTCCGAGGTGCTCAAGACGGCCGAGCAATGGCTGGCCTACGCTGACGAAAAGCTAGAGGGGACCGGTATTCGATGCTACGTGGCGCCGGGCAACGATGACATGTTCGAACTGGATGATCTGATCAGCACCTCCAAGCACGTTCAGTTGGTCGAGGGGCAGGTGGTCGAACTGGATAAGCATCACGAGATGATCAGTTCTGGTTGGAGCAACATCACCCCATGGCACACCTACCGTGAAGAGGATGAGGAGAAGCTGCGGGCCAGGTACGACGCGATGCTCCCCAAACTCAAGAACCCGAGGAACAGCGTCTTTAACCTGCACGTGCCGCCCTATGGCTGTAATCTGGACGAAGTGCCTGAGTTGACGGAGGATCTCAGGCCAAAGCACGCTGGGCGCTCTCTGGTCCCGGTCGGGAGCCACGCGGTGCGAGAGGTGATTGACGAGTATCAACCATTGGTGGGGTTGTTTGGGCACATCCACGAGGGCAAAGGAGTGATGAGGCTGGGCCGGACGCTGTGCATCAATCCGGGCAGCATGTACGAGCAAGGCCGGCTGTTGGGCGCGCTGGTCAATCTGGCGAGGAACAAGGTCAAGAGGTACATCCTGACGACCGGTTAGCGCCGTACTCTTGACCGGTTCGACATATGGCTGGCAGAGATGGCCGGCCATCGGTGGTCAAAACCAGGTACCAGACGCGCATTCGTCACACGTACTTTAGGGCCTGGCGGGCAGAGAGCGATCATTCTCGAGCGCAGGGCTCTGGGAAGGAGGCGCCGACAGAGAGAAAATGCATCAAGAGCGCAATCAGGTTTATCAACCCACTAGTAGTATGGACAAGGAGAGAATGTAATGTCTGATGCAGCCAAGGGGCAGGAGACGACCCTGTTCCTGCGCAAGGCCACGGGCCTGGTGCGGTCATGGTCGGTCTTTGATGCCTTTATCTACGCCCTGTTCTCCATCAACCTCATCACGCTGGGCCTATACATCTTTAGCCAGATGTATTACCTGGAAGGGGGGTTATTGCCTGCGCTGATCATCAGCGGGGTGATAATCATCTTCGAGGTGGTGATCTATGCCAGCCTAATTGCCGTAATGCCTCGGGCGGGCGGCGATTACGTGTGGCAGAGCCGTATCTTGGGCGGCGGCCTGGGGTTCGTGTTAGCTGTCACCGGATGGTGGTTCATCCTTTGGCTTTGGGTGCCGCTTTACGGCGACATGTTGCGCCAGTTGTTCTTCACTCCCCTGTTGGGCATCCTGGGTGCCCAGGAAGCGGCGCTTTGGTTCAGCCAGACTGAGCTGGGTCTCTTTGTGACCTCTATCATAGTCTGTCTGGTGGTGACCTTCTACATCGCCATTGGGATGAAGTGGTACTCCCGCATCCAAAAGTACTGTTTCTGGATCGGCATGGGAGCCTTGTTGATAGTCTTTGTGTTCTTGCTCTTTGGCAGTCACGATGCCTTTGTCACCGGCCTGGAGAAGCAAGCGCCGGCCTTGTTTGGGGCCGAGGCCGATGTCTACGAGGCGACGTTGGCGGCCGGCGACGAAGCAGGGGCCATCGCGCCGTTGTGGGGCGGCACTCTAGGTGCCATCTTTCTCGCCATTCCCTTCATGGTCTTCTTCAACCTGTGGCCCAACTGGGGTGCTACGCTCTACGGTGAGGTTCGCGGCGCCACCGACTATAAGCGGAACTTTTGGGGCATGGGATGGGCGCTGATCATTACGACCATCCTGGGCGCCATCTTCTTCCTCTTGATCGACAAGACAATCAGTTGGGATTTCTACATGAAGGCCAACGGCGCCTGGTGGAACTATGCCTGGGGATACACGGAGCAGGTGCCGCCGCTGCCGGTCTGGCCCTACCCGGCTCTACTGGCGGTGTTCATGACCTCCAGCCGGTTCATTCAGTTCGTCGTGGTACTGGCCATGAGCGCCTGGTGGTTTGGCTGGTCGGGCACAGTGTTCCTCAGCTCCACTCGAGTGATCTTTGCCGCTGCCTTTGACCGCTTGCTGCCAGAGAAAGTGGCCGAGGTGGAGCCCCGCACCCGTACGCCGGTCTACGCCCTGATGTTGATGGTGATTCCCTCGATTTTAGTATCGGCGCTCTTTGCCTGGAATGTTTTCAACTTTCAGACACTGACGCTCTGCTCGACCCTGGTCATCGCCGTTACCTACCTGGGGTCCACGGCTGCCGCCATCCTGCTGCCCTACGTCAAGCCCGATCTCTACAAGGCCTCTCCAATCGCCAAGTACAAGGTGGCTGGCATCCCGCTTATCACCGTCGCCGGGGTCATCTTTGGTGCCTTCTTGCTGTTCCTGCTCTACGAATGGCTCATCGATCCCCTGGGGCTGTATGGAATTGGCCTATCGAACATCAACTCGGTCATCTATATGCTTGCCATGTACGTGCTAGCCCTTGTCATCTACCTGGGCTTCAAGGCATACCGCAAGCGGCAAGGGATTGACATCGACAAGATCTACCAAGAGATTCCGGTAGAGTAAGCCTGTGTTTCTGGGGCCTGACAGGTGCTCAGTACCTGTCAGGCCTCGTTGAGAAGGACCCTAATGAGTACACTTCCCCAGCTAGAAGATGAGATGTATCGGCTGGTCTCTGAGGCCCAGAAGGAGGAGATCTGTCTGCGGCTGATTGGCGGTTTGGCCATCAAGATACATTCGCCTTCCGCCAACCATCGCGCGCTGAGGCGAGAGTATCCCGACATTGACTTTGTCACCGACAAGTCCGGCGCGCGCAAGCTGGGCGATTTCCTGGCGGCGATGGGATACACGCCGAACAAGACCTTCAACACCCTCAGCGGGGACCGCCGGCAGCTCTACTATGACGAGCCGCGAGCGCGGCAGATCGACGTCTTTATTGGTGACGTCACCATGTGCCACAAGCTGCCCTTGAGCGGCCGGCTGCACGTCGAGCCGGTGACGATCCCCTTGGCCGAACTCTTTCTGTCCAAGGCGCAGATCGTTAACCTGAACCGAAAAGACGTGCTCGATCTGCTCACGCTGGTCCTCGACCATGAGGCCGGTCCCGGCGACGAAGAGGCGATCAACGTGGACCGCATCGCCGGTCTGTGTGCCAAGGACTGGGGTCTCTACACTACGGTCTCGATGACCATCCAGAAGATGCGTGATTTCCTGGCCAACGGGAGCGTCGAGTTGGAGGAGTCGGAGACACAGACGATCACCCAGCGCCTGGCGACCATCCAGAAGGCGATGGATGCAGCCCCCAAGACTCTGGCCTGGAAGGCACGGGCCAAGCTGGGCACGCGGGTGCGCTGGTATGAAGAGGTGGAGGAGGTCCAACGTTGACGAGGTGATGAGCGGCGAGAGACGAACGACGATGAGAATCTAGACACTGGTCGTTTGTCTTTCGTCGCTCGTCTGGGGCGGTTGGGCTTCGCCGACGTCGTTGACGGTCGAAGCTTGGTCCCCCTTCTGCATGGCGACGAAGACGGCTGGTCGGACGCCGTTCTCGGCGAGGTGCTGTGCGAAGGCGCGGTGGCGCCTTGCTTTATGATTCGGCGCGGCCGCTACAAATACGTCTACAGCGAGCCTGACCCGGACCAGCTTTTCGACCTGGAGGCCGACCCCAACGAGCTGGAGAACCTGGCGGGCCGGCCGGAACACGAGGAGGCGCGTCGCGCTTTCAGAGGCGAGATCATGGGGCGTTGGGACCCCCAGGCCCTCAAACGGAGGGTGATAGAGAGCCAGCGACGGCGCCGGATGGCCTACCGGGCGCTCACGACCGGCCGCCGAACACCCTGGGATCTCCAACCAGATCAGGACGCCTCGGGGCGGTACATGCGCAGCCACTTGAACCTGGACGATCTCGAACGCCGGGCTCGTTTCCCCTCGCCAGAGACGCCAGACCCTGATTCACCGGCCGGGTCCCCTTCTGAGTAAGGCGCCCTTCAGCCCGGCCGGTGAGCCCTCAGGCTGGCAACCAGCGGATGCGAACCGATAGAGAGATGAGAACAGCTCCTCCCCCTCGATTGAAGGAGATCATCTCCAAACACTATGATATCGGGGAACTGGTAGAGTGCGAGCGGCTCTACACAGGATACGAGAACGCGAGCTATGTGATCGAGGCAGGGAGCGGGAGCGAAAGAGAGAAGTACTGGCTCAAGGAGTACCGGCCGGGTCGCAGCGAACCCGAGATCAAGTTCGAGCATCTGGTGGTCAATCACGTGACCGAGCGTGGTTTCGAACTCGTGGCCCGTCCCGTCAGAACCAGGGATGGTGGGACCTACGTCAAGCGACTAGACGAGAAGAGTGGCAGCGTCACCTTTTATGCCGTCTTTGACCTTCTTCCGGGGGAGGACAAGTATTCCTGGACCAATCCGTCGTGCAATGACAAAGAGCTGAGAGACGCGGCCACCGTCCTGGCGCGTTTTCACAGCAGGGTCTTTAGCCTCAGCGCCGATAAAGAGGCCGGCATCGCTGCTCTCTTGCCTGGAATAGCCAAGAACGTGACCGACTGTGCAGCCAGGGTTGCTGGGACGGTGTTCGATCTCTACTTGCAGGAGAACCTTGACCCTATTCTGCAGACCATTGATCGCAGCCTGCGCGCCATCACCAGGCAGGAACGCGCGGAGATGGTTCACCAGGTGATCCACGGTGACTACCACCCGGGCAATCTAAAGTTC
>JAUVHW010000176.1 GCA_030593075.1 Ardenticatenales bacterium | reverse complement strand
ATGGGTCTGGCCTATGCGCAAGCCCTGATTCGCCGGCACGGCGGCCGGATCTGGTGCGAATCTGAACTGGGTGTGGGGACCACCTTCTGCTTCACGATAGACCACAGCGTCACCGAGCGGCCGGAACATGAGTGAGGTACACGGGCGGGCGATCATAGGTCCTCACTTGCAGCCATTCCAGATATTGAACGAATACCGTGCCGGAAACTAGAACCATTCGGGTGCTCTGCATGGAAGATGATCCGGGCGCAGCCGGGCTCATGCTCAAGAGGCTGACGACCGCGGGCTATGAGGTGGAGCTGGCCCACGACGGCCAAGAGGGGCTCGCCATGCACGCTGCGGGTTTCCACGACGTGCTGGTCGTGGATCATGAAATGCCGGGCTACGACGGCCTCGAGGTGATTCGCACGCTGGCTTCCCGTGGCCCTCTGCCGCCACTCGTCATGGTCACCGGCACCGGCGATGAGGAGATCGCGGTCGAGGCCATGAGACAGGGTGCGGGCGACTATGTGGTCAAGGACCTGGAAGCGCGGTACGTCGACTTGCTGCCGGCCGTGATCGAGCAGGTGCTCAAGCAGCGGCGGCTGGCGGAGGAGAAGCAGCAGGCCCAGCTGCAAAGGGACGCCGCGCTGGAGGACCTACAGCAGGCCCACGGTGAACTCACCGTACTCTACACGCAGCTTCGTGAGGCAAGAGACCAGCTCAGCTAGCTGCTGCATCGGTTCGTTCCCGAGAAAGTGGCCCGGAAGCTGGTCAAGACGCCTCAGCCGCCCAAACCGGGAGGCGAGCGGCGCGATGCCACCATCCTGTTTGCCGATGTGCGGGATTTTACGGCTACGGCCGAGGCTCTGGAACCGGAGGCGGTGCTGGAGATCCTAAACGATCATTTCCACGTCGTCACCGAGGCCATCAGGCGGCACCAGGGCACGCTCGTGCAGTACGTGGGCGACGCTGGACCTGCGCGACAGCCAGGAGCGATTCGCCACGGAGCGCGAGACATCCGGGTTACCCGCGTTGAGGTTTGGAATGGGCCTCAGCACTGGGCCTGTCATTGCTGGCTACCAGGGAACCGAACACCGATACGAGTACTCTACGCTGGGTGACACCGCCAACGTCGCTTTCACGTTTGCGGCCAGGCCAAGCCAGGCCAGATTCTGATCAGCCAGGCGCTCCAGGAACGGCTGGGCGACTGGGCCAAGGTCGAAACGTTGGGCAGCGTACGGTTCAAGCGGCGCAGGGGGGGGGCCGTGTTCAAGCTGCTAGAGGTCGGGGAGTAGGGGTCAGCAGCGGCCGGGACGGGCGCGCAGAGGTGGCCGTAGCCTGGCCCCCTGCGCAGCGTCCCGCGTTTTCAGCGGGATCGTGGGCGTTCCGCCCGCGGAGACCACGCGTAGCCTGGCCCCCTGCGCAGCGTCCCGCGTCTTCGGCGGGATCGTGGGCGTTCGGTGGACGGGCACAAGGCCCTATGCTTCCGCCGGCGGGCGCGGGCGTCGCGGCGGCGCGATTTCCGGTTTGTGCCGCTCTATGAGACAATACGCCCCTCGGCTGCGCCATCTGGCTCGCCGTTGTGTATATACCTAGATGGGCACGAACCAGAGAGAAGGCCACCGCCGGCCGATCCCCGCGAGCTGGCCCACGCTGGCGCTGGTACTGATCCTGCTGGTGGCGGCCGGGCTGCGCTTCGTGGGCCTAGATTGGGACGAAGGGACGCATCTCCACCCCGACGAGCGCTTCCTCACCACGGTAGAGGCCTCCATCAGCCCCACCTTTAGCATTAGCGAGTACTTTACCACCGCCACCTCACCCCTCAACCCGCGCAACCGGGGGCACGGGTTCTTTGTCTACGGCACTCTGCCTATCTTTCTGGTTCGCTACGTCGCCGAAGGGATCAACGCGGCCTGTGTCAGCTCGGCCGGCTGCACACACCACTATGTGGGCTATGACGGCGTCCACCTGGTCGGCCGGGCGCTCTCGGCGGTAGCCGATCTGGCTACCATCGTGGTTCTCTTTGCCATCGGCCGGCGCCTCTACGACGACCGGGTAGGGTTGCTGGCGGCCCTGCTGGCCTGGGCGGCCGTGCTGCCCATCCAGCACGCCCATTTCTTCACCGTTGACAATTTCGCCACCTTGTTTGTCGCGCTCTCCCTTTACTTTGCCATTCGCATAGCGCAGGGAGCCGAACGACACAACTGGGCTCTGTTTGGCGCCGCTTTTGGGATGGCCCTGGCGTGCAAGATCAGCATCTGGCCCCTGGGACTGGTGTTCATGGTCGCGTCGCTGCTGAGGGCGGAGCGTGCCCAGCTGGATGACATGCTCACCGGGATGGCGACGGCCGGCCTGATCACTTTTGTCGCTTTTCGTCTGTTCCAGCCCTACGCGTTCGCCGGACCCGCTTATGACGCAGAGGCACTGAGCGAAGAGCAGTTCAACACCGCCGTCCTCGCGGCACCCAGGTGGTGGGCCAAGGCCTACGATGTGCTTCCTGGGCCAATTCGGGCCACGCTGCTGCCCTCTCCGCGTTGGCTGGAGAACATGCGCGCCATCCGGAACCAGATGACAGGCGACGTGGACATCCCCTTCAACCACCAGTGGACCGACCGGAAACCGATACTCTTTCCCTGGAAGAACATGGTCCTGTACGGGATGGGACCATTGCTGGGCCTGGCGTGCTGGCTGGGGTGGGCAGGCGCAATGTACCAGATAGTGCGCCGCCGCAGAGGCTGGCGCCAGCACCTGCTGCCGGTTCTCTGGATCGCCATCTTGTTTCTCTACCAGGGCACCCAGTGGGTCAAGGCGATGCGGTACCAGCTGCCCATCTATCCCTTTCTGATTCTGCTGGCTGCCTGGGGCCTGGTGTCAATCTGGGACCGATCCAGGTCTGGCCAGGTGACCAGGTCTGGCCTCCTGGCCGAACAGAGGGGCGACGCGGCCGAGCCAGCAGTGCCGGCTAGCGGGATCTCTGGCGGCCGCGCACGCCGTTGGCGGCGGCTCGCTGCGGGGCTGATCGTCCTGGTGGCGCTGCCGACCTATCTGTGGGCCTTTTGCTTCACCAACATCTACCGGCGGCCGGCCACCCGGGTAGCGGCCGCGCGCTGGATCTACCAGAACGTGCCCACCGGGGCCACGCTGCTGTACGAGACGGAGGGGGAGGCGCGTGAGCTGCAGCTCCCCTTGCGCACCTCCGAGTATGGTCAGGACGGTGCCCTGTACATCACCCCCTTTGAGATGCCGGCCGATGGTACTCTGACCGGCGTGCGGATGAATCACCTCTCTGACCTCTGGCTGGACTGGGAGACGGAGGTCTTTCGCGTAGCCCTGACTACCAATGCGGCCGACCTCTCGGAGTTGGCTTACAGCTCCCGTGCCATTGATCTGCACCAGGCTCGGGACATCCGGGGGGACCCTTACGTTTTCGACTTGTCTCCGGTGCCGCTGACGGCCGGACAGCGCTACTATCTCATCACCGAGGCGGTCGCCGGCGCTCCGGTGCGCTCTACGGGCGCATTCCTGGTCAATGAATCCTCGTGGGACGATGGCCTGCCGCTGCGAATCGACGGTCTAGACGGCGCCACCATGTACGAGTCAGCGCCGCTGGAGCTGTATTGGGAGGACGAGGAGGCCAAGCGGGAACGGATGCTGAGCCTCCTCGATCAGGGCGACTATCTGTTCATCACCAGCAGCCGGCAACTAGGGTCCATCACCCGTCTCCCGCCCCGCTACCCCCTGACCATTGCCTACTACCAGGCGCTGTTCGAAGGACAGCTGGGCTACGAGTTGGCAGAGACCTTCATGGCCGACTTGCACATTGGCCCGCTAAAGATCAACGATGTGTTTGGAGCGCTAGGCTGGGGGGAGGAGCCGGCCGTGGGTTGGCCTCCACCGGGGAGCTGGGCGGCCGAGGAGGCATTCTCGGTCTACGACCACCCCCCGGTGTGGATCCTTCGCAAGCGGCCGGACTATTCGGCCGCGCAGGTGCGAGCGGTGCTGGAGGCGGTGGACCTGAGCGACCAGCGGTTCGTCATCCCCCTTGACTATACCGAGGAACTGAAAGCTGAGCGGAGAGCCAGGCTGCTGGACGCGCTGCTTCCAGGCGGCCAGGAACCCCGGGAAGAGGAGCAGAGGAGCATGCTGCTCCCGCCGGAGACGCTGGCAGAGCAGAGGGCGGGCGGTACCTGGAGCGAGATGTTCAACCCCGACGGTGTTCTGACCCGCCGGCCGGCCCTGGGAGCGGCCGTCTGGTGGTTCTATGCGGCGTTCCTGGGATGGCTGGCGTTCCCCCTCGCCTTTGTGACCCTCGGAGGGCTGCCCAGCAAGGGGTACCTGGTGAGCAGGACGCTCGGCCTTCTGATCGTCTCGTGGCTCAGCTGGGTCGCGGCTAGCCTGGGGCTGCTGCCGTACAGCCGGGGCACCATTCTGCTGGCGACGTTCCTGCTGGCAGCGGCCGGCCTGGGCCTGGCTTGGGGCCGGCGGCGAACTATGATACGGTTCGTGCGGACCCACTGGCGCCGGCTGCTGATGTGGGAGGGTGCCGCGCTATTGCTGTACGTCCTCTGGCTGCTGATTCGGAACGGAAACCCGGACCTCTGGCACCCCCGCTTTGGCGGCGAAAAGCCGATGGATTTCGCCTTTCTCAACGCGGTGCTCAAGAGCACCAGCTTTCCACCCTACGACCCCTGGCTGGCGGGCGGCTATGTCAACTATTACTACTTTGGTTTCGTGCTGCTGGGCAGCTTGATCAAGCCGCTGGGGATCCCACCCTACGTGGCGTACAATCTGGCGCTGCCCATGTTGGCCTCCCTGACCGGGATGGGCGCCTTTTCTATTGCATTCGATCTGGTGGAGGGGCTGCGCCGCCGTTTCGGCAGCGGGTCCGCTGCCGAAACGGCGGCCAAGTGGTCCAGAAAGGCGCTGGCGGCCGGAGCAGCGGCCGCAGTCGCGGTTGTGCTGCTCGGGAACCTGGGACAGGTCTGGACAGTAGTCGCTGGCTGGAACCGGATGGGAGGAGAGGAGGGGAGTCTACTGGAGCAGACGGCGCAGGGGGCGTGGAGCTGGGTGACGGGAAAACCCATGGCAGTGTATCGCGGCTCCTGGTATTGGGACGCCACTCGCATCATCCCGCCCGGCGAGGGCGAAGCTGGCCCCATCACCGAGTTCCCCTTCTTTACCTTCCTCTACGCAGACCTGCATGCCCACATGGTAGACATGCCTCTGGTGTTCCTGGCGCTGGCCTGGGCGCTGGGGCTGGCCCGGTCGGCCGATGCCGGCCGGGAGCGCCGCGGGGGCGGTATCCTGGCGGCAGTACCGACCTGGCTCATTACCTGGATTGTGGGCGGCATGGCATTTGGCGCCCTTCGGGCGACCAACACCTGGGAGTGGCCCACATTCCTGGGCGTGGGAGCTGTGGCGGCGGTCTACTGGGCCCTGCAGTGGCAAACGCGGGTGGGGAAGGGCTGGCTGGCAGTGGCAGGGCTGGGCCTGGCGGCTCTGGTTGGCCTCAACTTTCTCTTCTTCCTGCCTTATTCGAAGAGCTTTGTGCCCGCCTACACCGATGTAATGCGCTGGAAGGGGGGCATCACGCCGGTCTGGGCTTACTTTGCGGTGCACGGTCTCTTCTTGTTCCTGCTGGTGACGTTGCTGGGGCGCGAGTTCGTCGATTGGACCCGCCATCTGACAGAGGGGCAGCTGGAGAGGCTGGAGCCCTGGGGCTGCTTGATCGGGCTCGGCGTGCTGGCCTTCCTGGCGCTGATGGTGGGGAGCCTGGTTCTGGGTGTGCCGGTTGGCCCGCTGGTACTGCTGATGATGGCTCCGGCCGGGCTGCTGGCGCTGCAGTCGCGCCTGCCGGCCGAGCGACGGGCAGTGCTGATGCTCTTGACCCTGGGCCTGGCGCTGACGCTGGCAGTCGAGCTGGTTGTGCTGGCAGGCGACATCAGCCGGATGAACACGGTGTTCAAGTTCTATTTGCAGGTCTGGCTCATCTTCAGCGCCATTGGGGGAGCGGCGCTGGTGTGGAGCTGGGAATCGGTGCGCCGTTGGCCATCGGCTCTGCGGAGTGCCTGGCTAGCTCTGCTGGGGATGTTGGTTGTGGCATCCGCGCTCTACCCGCCCACGGCCGCCCGGGCCAAGATAGACGACCGATTTCACGAGGGCCAGGAGCCGGGGCTAGACGGTATGGCCTACATGCTGACCGCAACCCACCACGACCGGGAGCAAGAGCTGGAGCTGGTACATGATTATCATGCCATTCGCTGGCTGCAGGACAACGTGACCGGCTCGCCGGTCATCATGGAGGCCAACACCTATCCCACCATCTATGGCTGGGGCAACCGGATGAGCATCTACACCGGCCTGCCGGCCGTGGTGGGGTGGGAGTGGCACACGCGCCAGCATCGAGCCGGCTTTGCCGGCGCAACCGATGAGGTGCGCGGCCGGGCCAACGACGTGATAACGTTCTACAACACGCCGATGGCGCAGCAGGCCATGGACATCCTGACGGCCTATGAGGTAGAATACGTGATCGTCGGCCCGCTGGAACGAGCCTACTATGCTCCGGCCGGCTTGGCCAAGTTCAGCCCGATGACCGAGGCCGGCTCGCTGGAAGAAGTGTATCGGAACGAGGGTGCGGTGATCTACAGGGTGGCGCCCTGAGGCGGGCTTCCCGCTTGACGGGCTGCACCTCGGAGAGACAACGTGACATTCCGGCCCTCCAGAGAGCAACAAGATGAGCCACTCGCACCCATGAGGGCGGCCGAGGTCTCCCCGTGACAGACGCTGCCGCCGCACTGGCCTGGTGGGCTGTGCTGCAGTTCCTGAGCCTCACGTCCCTGCCACTGGCCTTCCGGCTGTTTCGGCGCCTGCCAGATCGAGGCTATTCCCTCTCCAAGGCCATGGGGGTGCTGCTGACCTGCTACCTTTTCTGGCTGCTGAACAGCCTGGGGTTCTTGCACAACTCGAGCGGGGGCATTCTGTTTGCGGCCGGCGCCCTGACCATCTTTTCCCTTTGGGCATACCGGCGGCAGCCCAACGGCGACTCCGCGGACCTGCCAGGCTGGATCCGCAGGAATGGTAGGCTGGTTCTGACGGTTGAACTGCTTTTCGCCTCTTCCTTTGCCCTGTGGGCCTTTGTTCGAGCGTACAATCCCGAGATCACGGCGACGGAAAAGCCGATGGACCTGGCCTTTGTCAACGCGGTGAGCCGGTCGGACCACTTTCCGCCGCTGGACCCCTGGCTCTC
>JAUVHW010000402.1 GCA_030593075.1 Ardenticatenales bacterium | reverse complement strand
ACTCAGAGGGGTATGCCTTTCGCATAGTGGAAAAGCCGCCGGCCTCAACCGGCGACAAGAGGGTAACCACCGGAGCCTTTGTCTTGCAGCGCGACCTCTTCTCCACACTGCAAGCCCTGCGAGAATCGGCTCGCGGAGAGTACGAGCTCGTGAACATCGCCGGTGACCTTCCTCGACGCGAACGATGCAAGGTGGTCCGGCTGCAAGATTACTGGCTGCCCTTGGGGCATCCGTGGAACCTACCGGAGAAGAACGGCTTCCTGCTAGCGTGGGCCAAGCTCGAGGAGCCCCGGCTCCCAGCAGTGAGTGTGGGTGGCAGAAGCCAGACCACGCGCACGCGCGGGTAACGAACCGAGTAACGATCGGGGACTGCCGCTCTTCGGTTGGGCCTCTGGGGCGGGCACGCGCCCGGATTTGACAGGCCATACTGTGGGATGTAAGATGGTTGCCGGTCGTTCTAGTGCGCAAGGCGACGAGTTGAGGACCAAACCCGTGTCAAGAACCGCCGCATGGGCGGCGCTGTGGCTGCTGTTGTTGGGCCTGGCGGCTTGCGGAGCGGAGAAAGCGGACCCGCAGGCCACTACTGATGCTCTGCATGCGACGCTGGCAGCGCAGGAGCATGCGCTGGCTACTGCAGAGGCGGAGATCAGTGGCTGGGTGCCGGTGACCTGCCAGTGCCCCACCTGCACCCCGCCGGCCGAGCCCACGGTGCTCCTGTCGACGCCGCGGCCGGTAGGCACGGTCCAACGGCCGCCTACCGCCACTCCCACATCCACGCCACGGCCGACGCCTACCAGCACCGCCTCGCCCACGCCGGTCCCGGACGCGGCGGTCGGGCAGTGGAAGACCAATCTGCGCAGCGGACCCAGCGTCGGCTATTCGATTCTTGCAGAGATAGAGGCTGGCAGTCCCCTGGAGGTTCTGGGCAAGTCGGCCGACGGGGAGTGGCTGCAGGTGCGCACCCCGGCCGGACTTGAGGGCTGGATGTTCCTTTTCCCGCTGGAGCTGTACCTCCCCCTGGACTCGGTGCCGGTGACCGGGTAGGGCAGATGCCTGCCCTGGAGGCCGGTCTCACGAACGAGACCCAGCATACCGTCGGGGACCACGACCTGGCGAGCCGCTGGGGCAGCGGCCTGGCGGAGGTCCTGGCAACCCCGGTGCTTATCGCCTACTGCGAGCGGTGCGCTCGCCTGGCAGTAGACCCGCTGCTCCCCGAGGGACAGCAGACCGTCGGATCATCCATCAGTCTTCATCATCTGGCGGCGACTCCGCTCGGGATTCAGGTAACGGTCTGAGCCGAGCTGGTGGGAGTGGACGGCCGGCGTCTTCGTTTCCACGTTGAAGCATGGGACGCGGCCGAAAAGATAGCGGAAGGGGAGCACGAGCGGTTTGTCATCGACATCGGCCGGTTCCAGCGGCGCGTGGAGGAAAAGGCAGAGCTGCTGAGGGGTTAGGCGGGGGCATTGACCATCAGACTTGATCCGGGCGCCAATAGTTCAACCAACGCACCTGTCCGATCCAATCAGTCGCATTGGTCTCTGTCAAGAGGCGGCCCAGCGCATCAATCAGACCCGGCAGCGACCAACTGCGCTGGGCAGCAAGGACAATCCCTCCGTGTCGTGGGTAGCGTTCCGCCAGAATAGTGAAATCCCGGACATTGAAGGTGAACAAGACGCGCCCTTGCGCCATGGCGCCCAACAGTTGCGCTTCATCACTAGAATCCGGGGGCATCCACTCATTGGGTGTACGCGAAACGTCGTGTCCAGCAGCAAGTAAGGCTTTCTGCAACGCCCGTGCTGACGCATCTGCATCCAAGTGCAGTCTAGGTTTGGGCACCTGCGAGTTCCACTGCCTGCTCGGACGCTATATGCGCGTCAATTTCAGCCCGATGGGCCTCAAAAAAAGCCAGCGCGTCTTCCACCTGGGCCCTTGATAGATCATACTCCGCCGCCAGTTGCTCATCAGTCAATCCCCACAACTGGGCAGCAAGTACAAGAGCTTGCACATGAATGCCGGTGCCTCGTACAATCGGGCGGGGTTGCCCGGCTGCACCCCGCCGGTAGCTGATGTGCGGGTAGTTGGGATCATCCAGATTCTGTCTCAGAGCCCCTACCTTCTCAGCCACAGACCAGAGGATGAACTGGTTTAGCGAAACACCCTGGCTGCCGGCCCAATGCTCGGCCTCCTTTTTCAGCTGTGCTGGTAGGTTGAGTGCGTATCTTGCCATGGAAACTCCCTGTCGATCATCCACTCCGATCTGACATCGTCCAGCATATCGTATATCATATCATGACACCCGTCAAGGGGCACGAGTCTCCTGACCCTATCGTGCGCGCCGTTCACGCAGCCCCCTCAGCGGCCCGCCTATGAACTGACCGGCATCCAAAGAGAACTCGTGACATTCAGCCTGTGCTGCGGATTCCCCACAGTGGCAACAGTCTGCAACCGGGCTGGATGTT
>JAUVHW010000415.1 GCA_030593075.1 Ardenticatenales bacterium | reverse complement strand
CAGGTAGCAGGTGATGTCGCCCAGGGCCAGTGTCACTGCCTCGTCCGGGGCCTTCATCTGGTCAGCAATGGTCAGCTCTTCCGGGTCCAGCCGGGCCAGGCGAACCAGGACCTCGCGCTGTTCGTCTACCAGTGAGGCCTGGTCGCCGGCGGCGACCAGGGCCGTAATCCGCTTGCCCGGCGCCACGCTGCTCTCGGCGCGGGCGTTGCGGATGCCGCGGACCAGCTCCATCAGCAGGCCGAAATCGGCTTCCGCCTGCTCATCGGGTTGGCCGGCCGTCTCGGGCCAGCCGGCAATGATGAGCGCCTCCGGCCAACCTCCGGCCGGCTCCAGCTCCGGCCGCCCCTGGCAGGCGGTCCGCAGATTCTGCCAGATCTCCTCGGTCACAAAGGGGATGTACGGGTGGAGCAGCCGCAGGACCTGGTCCAGCACGTTGACCAAGGTCTGCCCGGCCGCCAGCGCCGCCTCGCCGCCGTTGGCCAAGGGCCACTTGCTCACCTCGATGTACCAATCGGCAAACTCGCCCCAGAAGAACTCGTATAGCTGCCGGCCGGCCTCCCCGAACTGATACCGGGCAAAGAGCCGGTTCACCAGCTCTGTGACTCGGTTCAGTCGGCTGATGATCCAGCGGTCGCTCAGCGAACAAGCCGGCTCGCCGCCGTCGGCCGGCACCTTGTCCAGGCTGCCGATCACAAAGCGGGTCGCGTTCCACAGCTTGTTCATAAAGTTGCGGCCGTTCTCCAGCCGCCCGGTGCTCAGGTTCAGGTCGTTGCCCGGCGAGCTGCCGGTGAGTAGCGCAAAGCGCAGCGCGTCAGTCCCGTATTGCCCCATCAGCTCCACCGGGTCCAGCGCGTTGCCCAGGCTCTTGGACATCTTGCGACCGTGCTCGTCGCGAATCAGCCCGTGCAGGTAGACGGTGTGGAACGGAACGTCGTTGGTGAAGAGCAGGCTGGTCATGATCATGCGCGCCACCCAGAAGAAGAGGATGTCGTATCCAGTCTCCATCACACTGGTGGGAAAGTAGCGCCCCATGTCGGCCGTGTCGTCGGGCCAGCCGAGCGTGCTAAAGGGCCAGAGCGCAGAGCTGAACCAGGTGTCGAGTACGTCCTCTTCCTGCTCGATCTGCTGGCTGCCACAATGAGAACAGCGGTCCGGGTCGGTGCGGGTCACCGTCATTCCGCCACAGCCGGCGCAGTACCAGACCGGGATGCGGTGTCCCCACCAGAGCTGGCGGCTGATGCACCAATCGCGAATGTTCTCCAGCCAGTTATAGTACACTCTGGTGAACCGCTCGGGCACGATCTCGATCCGGCCGGAGCGCACCGCTTCCAGACCCAGCTCGGCCAAGGGCCGCATCTTGACGAACCACTGGGTGGAGACCATCGGCTCCACAATCTCCCCGCCCCGCTGGCTGCGCGGGACCGACATGGGATAGTCCTCCACCCGGATGGTCAGGCCGGCCGTCTCCATATCCGCCCAGAGAGCGTCCCGGCACTCAAAGCGATCCAGGTTGGCGTAGGGACCCGCGTGCTCGCTCATGGTGGCGTCCGGGTTGAGGACGTTGATGATCTGCAGGCCATGCCGCTGCCCGATCTCAAAGTCGTGCGGGTCGTGCCCGGGCGTGATCTTGAGCGCGCCGGTGCCAAACTCCACGTCCACGTAGGTATCCTGGATCACGGGGATGGGTCGGTTGAGCACCGGCACCAGGCAGGTCTCCCCATGAAGATGGCGATAGCGCTCGTCATCCGGGTTCACCGCCACGGCCGTGTCGCCCAGGATAGTCTCGGGGCGGGTCGTCGCTACCGGGATGAACTCCCCGGCCCGGCCGGCAAGCGGGTACTTGAAGTAGTACATCTTGCCCATCTCGTCCGAGTATTCCACTTCCAGGTCGCTGACGGCCGTGCGCAGCCCCGGCGACCAGTTGATGAGGTACTCGCCCCGGTAGATGAGCCCCATCTCGTAGAGCCGCACAAAGGCCTCACGCACCGCCCGGCTCAGCCCCTCGTCCAGCGTGAACCGCTCGCGGTCCCAGTCACACGAGACGCCCAGCCGGCAGTGCTGGTCGGTGATCCGGTCACCATACTGCCTTTTCCAGGCCCAGGTGCGCTGCAAAAAGGC